>NZ_JAMYQI010000004.1:0-418897 GCF_040320805.1 Mesorhizobium sp. M0615
AACCGATACATCAACATGGACGACCTGCGCGAGCACAAGAAGCTCGCTCTGCGCCAAGCCGCATGACCAGCATCATGGCCGCCCCTTTTTGCAGAACTTGACGCACACAACCATGTAAAGATGGTGTCAGCCGCAGTAAACTGCGGACACCGGAAGCACCAACGAATGGAGTACTTTGCATGCCTGAACCAAGCGCACAAGATAGGGCCGCGCCATCGGCTAGGGAGCTTCAATCGGTTTCAAGATCAATAATTGCAGATTCGGGCCGAGTGTATGGCAGAGTCCAAGAAGAGGGGGCCTCCGAGACCGTCGCTGCCGAAGGAGCCTCCAGCGAACGGCTGCTATCCTCACGGTTGCTGCTGAAAAGCTATGGCTCAGCTCCCGGCTCGGTTCGGACGCTAGGCAAAGCGTGCCGAGCCCAAACATACTGGCCACGCCGGTTCCAAATCCTGCCGTACACTTGCCATGGCTGGCTATCGGCAGCGCCCGGCGAACGCCAAAACCCAACGTAGCCGCCTAGCCCGCTGCAGATCGGGTTGGGGCGCACTCGTCCGCGAACTGCTCTATTGTGGCATGAATGCGAGGGGCGATCCGATGCGAAATCAATGCATACGCCCTGGGGTTGGTGATCCAGCGAGCGAGGCGCGCTAGATCGGCGTTCAAGGAAGGATCGTGTCCCAACTCCTGCAGCGCAACAAGCCGGCGCTCCAAATCTCGAAGAACGAGATACGCGGGGGCGCCAATTGGATGGGGCGAGCTGATTATGCCACGGGGGGCGAGCACCCTTATGTGCCTTGGGAAGAACTCCGGTGGGAGTACGCTCAGAGCAGTCTCCACCGTGTCGTGGACAGCGTTGCCGCGACCCGCCTCGCCACTTCGGTAAAGACACTTGAGGAACCTGAGTGCGGCCAGCGAGCGTGCACCGCCTGGGGCAACAAGGCCTTCAGACTCGAGGCCAGCTGTCACCGCGTCGAACCCGTAAACGTGGACTCCGCGTTCAGCGAGGCTTAATACCCCGTGGTTGCGCACACCGACATAGAGGATGTCGGCGGCGAATAGCAAGCCTCTGGCACCGGTCGGCACAGTCCCTGCGAGAGCGGAGAGCGCCGCATTATCGGCGATTTCCGTTGAATAGTCCGCGCGGGGGGAAAAATCTGCGAGAAGCTTAGTTAGGCGGCCGCCTACGTCCCTGGTAACCTGCGCCTCGAGTTTGAGGTGCTGAACGAAGAGCGCACCGCAAGCCACGAGCGCCATCAACTTCGCGAATGTGTAGGAAGCGACAGATGCGCCCTGCGACTCGAGGTCCGCCGATCGAATGGCGAGCGACTCGACATCGTCGTCGACGATAAGAACGTCGCGGTCGCTTAGCGCGTCCGCGTCACCGCGTGCCGCGGAACCAAACAACGCCTCGGCCGATGCGGGTCGAATCGATGTCTTCCGGGGCGTCAACGGAGGAACCTCTTCACCAAGACTGCAGTAAAAATCCCGAGCCAACCAATCGAGGCTAATGCTTCAAGCACTGTAAGAATCTTAGCGCCATCCGACGACGGGGTCACGGACGAGAACCCGAGAACTGTTAGCACTGAGAACGTGTAGAAAACCGAATCGATGAAGGATGCGTGCGGAGGCGCCCCCTGCGTCATTGCTTCACCAACACCGGATGCGACCGACGTGCCCGCCGCGCGGGCGACTTGAATAGCGTCGCCGATCAGGACGTAGTTCATGTAAGAGACGGCGAGGAAGAGAAGCAAGGTCCATCCGAAAAAGCGCAGTGGGCGATAGCCAAAGCCAGTTAGGCCTTCATGCATAGTGCTGCATATCCACCCCCACCAAGCCTCTCGCGTCGTCTTCTTCTCTTCTCGCAAATCATGCCAAATTTGATATCGTGCCCAGCGTCGGAACCTGATGTCGGCCTGCATGAAGAAGAGGTCCTGGCGCTCCTCGGCGAAGTTTGAGAGCATGGCTTGGAAAACCGAAATGCCGACATTTGCCGCCTCCACCCGAAATCTGCGGGCAAACTTCACCCGTTCGGGGCGCAGGTACACCCGGGTCAGGCGAATTTTCCAGAGAGTGCAGTTAACGAGGTCGCAGCCATGAAACTCGACCTCGTCAAGATTGGCGCCGGTGAATAGGCAGTCCTCGAACGTGCAATCGGTAAACGTTACCCTTGAGATTGTATTCTTGGAGAAGGCGACATTTCGGAAGGTTACGTTCTTTATTTTTCGAGTGGGTGGGATCCAGGCGCCGGCCGGAAAGACAATATTGGCAACCGTGTCGCCAGGCGACATCGACGGCATTTCTCCTGCCGCGAGGATGGTCGGCGTGCCATCTAGCCTGAACAGGTTGCTTAGCAAACCGGAGTGCCCCTTTCCATCCCGACGGACGGCAGACTGGATCGTCTTAGATGGAAGTACAGCGCAAAGCGCTCACGAAGGCAACTGAGGCTTAGGTGCCCGTAGTGCCGTGCGTGAATGCTTTCATCGGTTTCTCGTTTCCGCGCTCCGCAGCGCAAATGATCGGCAGACATCTTTTGTCGGCAGCCCGAAACCTGCCAGTCCGCTTCTGATGCGGTGGACGGCTCTCCTCCCTTCCTGCGGTATGATCGCGGGATAGAGTTGGAGGAGCGCTATGATGAGCAACGTTACGACAATCGGTCTGGATATTGCGAAGTCCGTGTTTCAGCAGGAAGCGGCGAATGAACCCACCCGGATCGAACGTCATGGTCCAGTAGCACTCTTTCCCGTTGCGGCGGCAGTCCTTGTATCGGAACATCACGCCGACCTCGAGCGCGATCAGCCGGCTGTTGGAGATCGCGAGGCGATGAGTGTAGCGTGACAGGTATTGCGATTAGATATGCGCTATTCCACTGGGTCATCCACTGAAGCGCCTAGCTTTGCAATCAACTTTTCCTTGTTGGACTTCGTCCATTTAAGGAATAGGTGGCAGGTCGGTCCTGAAAAGATCGGTTTGAGCGTGACGAGCCAGTTTTCATATTCGTCCTTCGGTAAGCAAACCGCGCCAGAAATGAATGCTGGCTGCTCGAAGGGCGGAATTTGTCCAACAGCGGCTTTGTTCATGCGAAAAAAATGCTTGTTATTCGTCCTGCTCCGGATGATGTGAAGCTGCCTCTTGTCCAATAGAGACGGAAGGCTTTCGATCTGCTTGAATTGGACTGCGGCGATAGGGACGGTGCCGCGAACGAACAGCTCTAGCAGCCAGGTCCGGATCAGTTGGACGCTGGAGGCCGGAGGTTCCAAGATCGCCGCAACAACGCCATCCGTGAGACCGTTGAAGCAACCAGGGGAATCCTCCTCTAGCGCCTGCATCAAGAGGCTGACCTCCTTAGCAAACACCACAAGTTCGGAGAAGTTCGCTATAATGTATTCGATGGCGTCCGAGGGCTTCGCAATTTTAAGAGCACGGAAAATCACTTTGATCCGGCCAACGTCATAGTCCTCTTTGCCTATTTCCTCCTGAAGGAAACCAAGCAAATTAAGGGCTTTGAGGGCCTCTAAATCCTCAGGGTCCGGCGACTCTTCGAAGTAGATGTCTGCGGTTAAAGTTTCGAGCGCCTCTCCCTGCGCTTCCTCTGATATGTCGCTCGTCAGTCCCTTGAGCGTTTCCAAATACGCCGCCCGCGTCATGACCCTCGTCTTTGCGGCGTTGAGTGATAGGCCCTCGTTTATGCTGAGTTGTTGCGCAAGAAAGCTCAAGACGTCGTACGGATTATCGCCAGCGTTCAGAAAGATGCGGAAGTCGTCGACAAACCGCGTGACTATGATGCCGTGGTCTACGAGCGCCTTGTCAGTGTCGGAAAGTGCCAACTCCGCCTAGCAGTCTCGCCGCAGTGCCGCCAACCGGAAGTCCAAACGATTGCTTTGCCCGAATGACCTTGATGACCTTCTTGATATACCTTGCCGCGCCGTTCGCCGGGGCGGCCTCGTCGAGCAGATTTTCCAAGCGGTGAAAATTGATGCGAGCATAGAAGTCCGAGATGTCCGTCAGTACCACCTGCTTGATCTTGAGGCTGCGCTGAATGCGATTCTGCTGCGCATGGAGCCAATCCTTAAATGTGCGGTTCGGCAGGAATACCGATCCGTCAGTCGTCCCGTCGAAACGATACGAAAACGCCTCAAGACCATTCGCATGAGGTCGCCTAGCTTCGATCAGAGAGCCGATCTCTATGACCGCGGCGAGAAGCAGGACGGTGTCTACAGCGCTTAATTGGTGAGTAATCCTGAAGCCGAAACGACTCTTCGGCGCGAGAGCCTCGAACGCTCCTCCAGGGTTATAGGAATCAAGGTCAAGCTCTTTGAGCTCAGCAACGACGGCCGCGCTCTCGTCCCGAAAGAACGCAAGCTCCGGTAAATGCGGGAACACATCAGTGTCACCGTATTTGCATAGATGCTTGATTGCTTTCTCAAGCGCTGAAACGGAGAGCTTGAACGCCACTAATGCCTCGCTTGTTGATTAGGGTGGCAGCATGAATATGACTGATGATGAAACTCTAACGGCCTTCCGCTTTCCACCGAGTCCATCCCTATGTTGGAAACAACCCAAGCATGCGTCCAGCTCAGAACTGAACTTGGTCGCCGACTTCATTTTCCTGCACGGCAGGTGCCAACGCTGCTTGAATTTCCGCAGCAGGAAGTGGCTGGACCGGATGTGCCGCCCGAAACGCCTCAAGAAAGGGCTGGCGATCGTTCAGTCGCACCAGCACCGGGTTTTCACAGGACGAAGCTTTACCAAAAATTACGGCGTGACGCGCTTCGAGGCTCGGAAGCACGCCAGCATAGTCGCGGCCGATATAATTAGAGAGGAATTCTTTGCCCGTGTCGTCGAACGTCCGCATGGCGAAGATGGTATTGCATTGATTCAGAATAGTTTTCGTTACATTGGCCGTGCGTTGCGTGATGAGCAGGCAGCCGAGACCGTATTTGCGTCCTTGCAAGATGGCCCGTGCGCTCCGCGCCGTCGCCGCCTTGTCTCCTTCGGCTACAAAGTGCCGAGGCAAGTGTAAGACTATGAAATATCGCGATCATCACAGTCGGTTCGAATGCGAGATCAACCCGACGGAGCAGCTTACGCAAGCTAGCTGAGCGACTGGAATCGCTCAAGTTGCTTTCAAAGCAGCTGGTCCGCTTCGGCCCCAAAAGCCGCTGGGAAGCCAATGTGGTTTGCAGACGCCCAGTGTGACCTCGCGGTCGGGATAGCGACCGCCCAACCAGTGTGGCTGTAAATCGTCAAACGAATGTCACATCTGCAATCGCGCTAGGGGCGATTGGATGGCTCGATGCTGCACCAACGTCATAAACGTGTTCGCTCCGGGAGGCACAGATTTCTCAGACCTGCTTCCCACTGGTTTGGGTGCGCGATTTCGAATCCAATAAAATCGAAAGTCCCGTCGGTCGCATGAGCACCCCTGAAACGCTCGAATTTGTAAGCGAGATGCTTTTATCAGGGCGAAAACTATTTTGAAGCTAGACCAGCCTCCACCAATCGGCGGAACGCTTCCGATCTAGTTGGCAGATCTGGCTGAGTGCGACGCCATTCGTCAACGCGAGTAAGCAAGTCAGTCGAGAGTCGCAACTCGAAGCGTTCGGTTTTGGTATCGACAGGATCAGGAGTGTTTGACAATGATGGTGTCCGTAATGTACGGTATGTACGTAATTTGTGGTTCGCTTATCGCAGCCGAACGACGTGCTCCAACACATCGTTCGACCTAACCACAACCCAAGCTATCTGGAGCTCGGATCATGACTGATTCCGACAATAACACGACTTTACCTTTCGTCACGCGCAGGAGGGATCTAGGCGAGCGTCAATTGCAATGGCTAGATCACAGCCCCGTGCGGCCGGACCCCTTCTTTCCCTAACTGAACATTCAAACCAGAGGATCTAAGAGCCGAACACCTTCCCCCTTTTGACCAGCGGACAAGAATTCGACACCTGCTTTTGTGAGAGCCGCTTCAATGGCCTGCAAAGTGCTGATCCGGGAATCCACCTTGCCGTTTTCCAACCGGACCAACGCATTCAGCGACACAATTGCCTTGTCAGCAAGCTCCTGCTGCGACCAACCAAGCAAAGCCCGTGCGGCTCGAATCTGTCGTGGACTGACCATGCGTCCACAATCGGCAGGCAGATTTTCTTTGCCACTGATAGGGTTATTTTGAACCGTCTAAGGTGTATAAAATGGCGAGCCGACCTGCAGATAACATCGGTGCGAGGAGCCCGCACGTACGCGACAGACTATCTATGCGACTGACTTGTGGAGGATCAAAAGGCCTTGTTGAAACCGCAACGCTCCGTCCACTTTCGGACGGGGCCAAAGCCGAAGATCGAAAGCGAGCCGCATCCCGCCGACCAGCATGTCGGCAGGCAGGTCGCAACGGTTCGCGTCCAATCGGACGTCTCGCAAGCCCAGCTTGCCCGGTCCATAGGCATCAGCTTCCAGCAGCTTCAGAAATACGAGAACGCGCGGAATCGTGTGAGCGCGTCGATGCTCTACGAGATAGCCATCTCGCTCGGCGTTCCTGTTGGCCGCTTCTTTGAAGGCCTGCCGGGAAACCATGAGACCCGCGTCGAGGCGCGGCCCCTGCCGGTCGATGAGCGCCTGGATTTCATTGCCAGCGCGGAGGGTCGGCGCCTGATTGAGGGGCTGGTGAATCTTCCGCCGCGTGTGCGCGGTCGCGTTTCGTCCCTGATCGCAGCGTTAGGTGAAGAACTGGCCCTGCTGGACACAAAGGCGGATAGCGAGACGGCCGGCGAATCCGCGCCAGCCGAATGCAAGACCGTCTGACGGCCGGTTGGGGCCGTCAGCCGAATTTTCGTGCAGCGGGCAGGGCGATGCGGCCGCTAGCCGAGGACACTTCGATTTCGACGCCGAACGCCCGCGAGCGGGTCGCGAATCCTTCGAGGATTTCTCGCGCCGCGCTTCCCGTGACGGCGACGGGCACCAATCTGCCTGTTGCTGATCCAAGGGACTGAGCTTCCGCCCCGATGACGACGGGCAGGAGGTCTATTCCTTCCAGGCGTCCGCCCGCATCATAGCGGCACGCGGCCACAATGCTTTGCCAGACTTCCGGTGGGTCCCATTCGGTTTCGTCGGGGTGGACGTGGAATAGGAAGTTTCCGAGGCCGTAGAAGATCGGCGAGTCCTTGTAGATTTCCACGGCTTGCAGCACCGGCGCGCCGTGGCTGACGAAGAGGTTCGCGCCGGCGTCGATGCACATCCTGGCAAAGGTCTGCACCCAGCGCGGAACGTCCTGCCAACCTGGTTCCCAATGATGATGGTGCAGATAGGCGATCACGAAATCGCCTTGTGCCGCGGCGTGCCGGATGGCGGCCAGATGTACACTTGCACTCTGCTGATCGACTTCGATCAGACGGCCGAAGTCGGCGGCTTGCGTGAAGACGGTTCCGTAGAAATTAATCTCCGTGCCCGCCGACACCGCCACCGGGTCCTCCGGCTGCGCATAGTTGGCCAGTTCAAAGGGGGAGCTTTGCAAATGCGCGCCCAGCCTTGCCAGTCTGCTGAAATGCCCATCCGGCACCCCCATCTTGCGAACCGTGTGCAGGCGATTGACGCCGGGCCGAGCCGGGCGGAAGGCCGTGCGGTCTTCGGCATACATATTGGTCGGGCCGGGGCCTGCATCCATCGCAAGAAGGGCCACCTCGCGCGCGCCCAGCCGGCGGCGGCCCGGTTTCCTCGCGCCCGCTTCGTTGGCCCCGATGCCGGCATGCAGGAAACCGCGCGCTTCCACCTCCTCCAGCGTCGAGAGGATGCCGCCAGCTCCGAGATCGAAGGCGTGGTTGTTCGCGAGCGCAAGCGCGTTGAAACCGATGGCCTGCAATGCGTCGAGCACTTCAGCCCTGGAATAGCCGAAGTATTTGCCCTTGGTAGGCCACCCGCCATGCTTGCCGAGGATCGTCGACTCGAAGTTGGTGAAGACGACGTCGCCTTGGCGCAGGAAGTCCGTAACCGCGATGAAGCGTTCGTCTTTGAGGTCACGGATGTCGTGCTTGATCAGGGATTGGCCGGTAACGACCGCGCAGAACTGGTCTTTCATGGAGCTCGCCTTGAAGGAGGGGAGGGCGCTGGCGTTCCGGCCGGCACCTCGTCAATGTCGAAGTCGGTTGCCTCTATTGCGAGATGGCTGGCGAGATATCGCTTTTGAACCATTTCAGGCTCAGCGCCTTGATCGTTCCATCCTTGGTGGCCGCGTCGATGGCCGCGTTGAACTTGGCGAGCAACTCCGTATCGTCTTTGCGCAGACCTGCGCCGACGCCCGGACCCCAGAGCCCGCCATTCAGTTCAGGGCCGAAAAACACCACATCCGAGCCGGAAGGCGTCTCCAGAAAATCTCGCCACGTGAAATAGTCGGCCAGACCGCCGTCGATGCGACCTGCAGCAAGATCGAGCTTCATGTTGTCCTGGCTGTCATAACTGCGGATGGTCACGACATCGCCCAGCATTTCCTTCACGACTGCCTCCGAATTCGACGAGCGCAGGGCCCCGATCGCCCTGCCGGCGAGTGTCGATCTGAGGCGTTCGATGGTCGCCTTCTCCTTGTCCCCGATGCTCGAGAGGTTGACCTTCTGCTTGATGTCGCCAGGATCGAGACCCAGGTCCTTGCGCACAACGAACTGGTTGAAGCCGGTGGCGTAGGGAACTGAGAACGCGATCTTCTGCTTGCGTTTTTCCGTGATCGCCATGCCGGACATGATGACGTCGAACTTGCCGACAAGCAGTGCCGGAATGATCCCGTCCCAATCCTGCGGGACGAAGGTACATTTGATCTGGATGCGACGGCACAACTCCTGTCCAACATCGATATCGTAACCGTAAAGTTGACCGTTCGCGTCGGTAGAGTCCCAAGGCGGCGAAGCACCTTCGGTGGCAATCGATATGACGCGCCCGCTTTGCGCGCCGGCCGGGAATGCCGTCATCAGGGATGCGATAGAAACAGCAATAGCCAGGGGTATGCGCATGATGCACCTCTTCGTTGGTTTGGATGGAACGGGAGTTCAGAACCTGCGGCGTCAGGGCAGGGGCGTCGTGATCTCTGGGTCAGGTAGGACTGAGCGCACTCGCGCCTTTCGTCGACGCACCGGATGGCCATCGGTCGAAAGCCACCGCTCCAGCAACTGGATCGCTTTCACCGCGATCGAGGTAAGCGATAGGTAGATCGCTCCAGCGACGATGAATATCTCGTACGGCGCGAACGTGGTCGACACCATCTGTCTCGCCATGCCGGTGATCTCAAGCAGCGTCACGGTGCTCGCGAGCGACGAGCCCTTGATCATCCCGACGATCTCATTGCCGTAGGCCGGGAGCGATATCCGGAAAGCGATCGGGAAGGTGACCAGCCGAGCGATCTGGAAGCGTTTCAAGCCCAGAGACGTGGCCGCCTCGGCGACACCCTTAGGCACGGACTGGAGACCACGGCACAGGATCTCGGTGGTGTGTGCCGCGCTGTTCAGCGAAAATGTCAGAAGGGCGCACCAGAAAGGGTCGCGCAGGATCACCCAGAAGATGCTGTCCCGCACCGCCTCGATCTGAGCGAGGCCGTAATAAAGCAAGAAGAGCTGAACGAGCATCGGCGTTCCGCGGATCACATAGGTGTATGAGAGCACGGCGAGCGAGAGGCCGGGACGTCCGAACGCGCGGATGAAGGCCAGCGGCACGGACAAAAGAAATCCGGCCGTCAGCGACAAGACCGTCAGGGTCAATGTGAGACCAACGCCCGACGGCAGAACAACCAGTGCGTCAAACATCAAGCCGAGGTTCATGGGTCGCTCCCTCCTACCGGCCGAGTGCCGGATAGCGCCGCTCAGCCAGCCGGATCGACAGCAGCGTGACGGTGGTCAGCGAGAGATAGAGAGCGGAGGCCGCAAGGTAGAAGGTCAATGGTGCGCGCAAGGACCCGGCCCCCACATAGGCAACGCGCATGATGTCGGTCAGGCCGACGATCGAGACCAGCGCCGTATCCTTGAAGAGCGAAATCCAGAGATTGCCATAGGCCGGCAGCGCCAGGCGCAGCATCTGCGGCCCGATGACGAACACCCAGCGCTGCCAGGCATTCAGCCCAAGCGACTTTGCCGCCTCGGTTTGACCCGCTGGCACCGCCGCTATCGCTCCGCGGAACACTTCGGTCGCATAACCGCTGAAGACGACCGACAGGGCGATAACGCCTGCGGTGAATGCGTTCACCTCCACATACCGGCCGGCGACCTTGCTGGCGAGCGTGGTTCCGCCGAAGTAGATGAGCAGGATAATGAGAAGTTCTGGTACGCCGCGGACAACCGTCGTGTAGGCCGTTACGACGCTGATGAGGCGCGGTTTTGCCGTGCCCTTCGAAATCGCCAAAAACAACCCGAATGCCGTACCAAGGCAGCCGCTGATAAGGGCCAGGCTGATGGTCACGGTGAGTGCGACAACAAACTGAGTAGTAAAACCACCCATGGGGCGCTTTCCTCGACTCGCAATGCAGCAAGATACGCAGGCTTTTCCCACACAGACCAAGCCGTATAACCCTAGGTTGCGAGTTGTTATATTTGTAATTTGGAGTTAATTTAAGCTATTGGCCAATTCTAACGTCTGAAATTGCACACTCAATCTATAATTTTTATTATTTCATCTATAACCAACCGTTATATACTAAGGCGGTTCGTTGCTCCTAGGTTGGCGTGATCCGCTTCGTTGTCAGGGAAAGGTGCGCGGGGATGGAGCTTCTGCAGAGCGACCTCAAGCTCCGTCAGTTGAAGGTCTTCCGGGAAGTGTTGCGGGCCGGTTCGACACGGCGAGCAGCGGTTGGGCTCGGGATAAGCCAGCCGGCCGTCAGTCAACATGTGAAGCAGCTCGAGGCCACGCTCGGCATCACACTGTTCAAGCGATCAGCCAACCGCATCGTCCCCTTGCAGGAAGCCTGGGAACTCCTGCGAAACGTAGAACTTGCCCTGACGTCCCTGGATCGGCTGGAAGCGTCGATCTTCGCAATGAAGAACGAGGAAAAGCAACGGATCGCGATTGCCGCGCCTTCTGTTTTCGGTTTCGTGACCTTGCCCAAGGTCGTGGCGATCATCCACTCAAAGACCGCTTCGAACGTCCGGTCGATTTCAGGAAGCTACGAGCAGATCGGTGAGCACATCCTGGCAGGTCGGGCGGATCTTGGAATCTCGAGACTGCCGCTGGACGCAAGTCTGTTTGAATGGGCGCCGCTTGGGTCGGCACAAAACGTATGCATCTTTCATCCCGATCACCGTTTCTCAAAACGAACCTGTATCGAGGCTCAAGACCTGGCAGGCGAAACGATCGTCGATATCGATCCCCAGTTCTCCGCCCACCAAATGAACTTCAATGCCATGCGCTTCGCCGGCGTTGAGCCGGACATACTGGTGGAATTCGATTGCAACGGTCACGAAGCCGGATACGTCTCGGCTGGCCTGGGCATTTCGATCACCAACGAGATCATTGCGCGTGAGTACGAGGCGTTTCACCTAGGAATAAAGCCAGTGGAACCTTCCGCGCTCTATCACTACGTCGCGATTTGGCAGAAGGGCAGGACCTTTTCCAACGCGTTGAAGGTATCGCTCGAGGCGATCATCGCTGCTTTTTCCACGGAGCCGCCTGCGAGAGGTTGATCATCTCTTGAGAGATGGTGTCCTCGACAGCGGCTGCCTTTGAACAGGAGGTAAGGGTTCATCCTGTCAGAAAACGATCAGTCCGCGCCCCTGCAACAGAACGCGGGCCTTTTGAGCAAAATAGCCCGACGTCAGCTGGTCTTGATGCCGATCTTGCGGCGCTTCGCTGCCGCTTCAGGCTCTGGCGCTACGGCCTTCCGTCCCAGGCCGATCGCCTTCGCCATCGCCGATCGGGCCGCAGGATAGTTCGGCGCAACCATGGGATAATCGGAGGGCAGGCCCCATTTCGCGCGGTACGCATCTGGCGTCAGATCGTAGTGGGTGCCTAAGGACCCCTAGAACCAACCCCGCCACTTGAACCACACCAGCGGAATAATTGCGCTGAGACCGATCATCCCCAAACCATAGGGATAGCCGAAAGCCCAGTCGAATTCAGGTATGTTCTTGAAATTCATGCCATAGATGCTCGCCATCAAGGTTGGAGGAATGCCGACGATCGAGACGATGGTCAGGATCTTGAAGATGTCGTTTTGCGCAATGCCGATCAGTCCAACCATGGCGTCCAGCAGGAACTGGACCTTGTCAGAGAGATGAACCTCATAATTGTCGAGCGACGCTACGTCGAGCTGGAGGCCGTCCATACGCGACGCGAGTTCTCCATCGCTCCAGCCTGCGGTCATCCCGCACGCGAAGTCGATAGCGCGTCCAAGGGCAAGTAACGCATCGCGCTTTTCCGAGAGAGCGTCACCCAGCCTGCCAACATGGCGGAGTTGGGCGCGAATGACATTGTTTGAGCGGATCGCCTTACGGCCTTGGCTATCGGGGACATGAAAGGCGGTTGCAGAGAGGGTGCGCAGGTCAGTCGCTGCCTGCTCAAGGCCGTCGGCGAGGCGGTCGACAAGCTCATCACAGAGATCGAGGAACACCTCAAGGCTCGAGGTCGGCGGCTCGCCGGAATCGGTGAAGCGCCTGGCAACCGCGTCAAAGGCCGGCAAAGCCGAGAAGCGCACGGTGATCAAGCGGTCGCGCGACAGCACAAAGCCGAGGGGAGCAACCAGCGGCGGGCCGCCTTCGACATGGGTGACTATCGGAACGCTCATGGTAAGCACGCCGTCGCGGGCTTTTAGTCGGCTGGAGCTTTCGATCTCGCTGAGATTTTCCCGGCTGGGGAGGGCAACGCCGGCCACCCCCTCGACCTCTTTCACCTCGCCCGTATCGGGGTCGATAAGATCCAGCCAGAGCGCCCTTATGGTCGCTTTCGGGGAGTTGCTCTGCGGATATATGCTCAACATTTCCGGAAGTGCCATGAAAGGCCGGCTTGCGTGGAAGAAGCGGCATCCGAATAACTATTTCAACAGTCCACAACCACTAAGGTTCCAAAGCCCGTTCGCACTCCACACCCCTGAGTAACCACCAAATCTGAATCGCCGCGCCCTGCCGGGGGCGCCAGTCGGCATTCGTCTACTGCTGATCTGACCGCTCATTTTTACTTCCTGCCGCTTGGAAAAGCCGGCGCCGCTCGCTGGAGGCTGCACAGAAAGCGTGCTGAACCGGACGGCAGTCCCCTTAGGAACCTTACGCAGCCGTTGGCCGTTGAGGATTCACAATCAAGGAGTCTGAAGATGGCTGATGACCCAAATGAAGCCGCGACATCCAGGCCGACGCAGCGTGAAGCTCAGGAAGCCTTGGAGAAGCAGGTTGCTCAGTTGAAGCGCGAGATTAACAAGATCAATCGGACGCTTGCTGAGCGCGCAGAAGAGGTCGTCGAGGAAGCCACAGCCTGGTATGACAGCGCTGCCGATCGGACCGGCCGTACAGCTCAGGCGCTTCGGAGCGGGGCTCAATCTGTTTCGGGGGCCGTCCAGGACAATCCGGGCACTGTGTCGACAGCCTTCATAATCGGCGCTGCAATGGGTCTGCTACTGGGTGTCACCATCAATGCCAGTGGGTCCAATCGAGACCGATGGTTCTCTAAGTAGCCCAGAGATCGTCGCGTCGGTGCACCAAACTTGACACCGCAGAGTAGAGCTCGGAGAGGTATTCTGAATCACATTGGTGCGGTAAGCCTATTTAGATTGTCGCCAGCGTTCGCCATTTCGTCCTTGAAGGTAACTGTCGATAAATACGCGATTTGAATCACTTAATCGACCCACAGGAAAGTCGTGCCGAGCCGGATTGTCTAATATCACCATGCAGGTCGTCGAAGAATTTCTCACCGGAAAGACATACTTTGTCTCTCGCTGCCATTCCGGGTGAACCCCCAGCCATCAAGCGATCCGATGGCCTCCCGCATCCATCCGACAATTTCACTGGACAGCGGCCAGCACCTTTGGTCCCAGAGCTCATTAGTCGAAATGCTCATCGAACGGGGGCGTCACAATCGAGGCGGCCATTTGCGCAAACGGGTGTGACCAAGAATGGTCTAACCCGAGGCTTGATACCCCGACGAGTTCGGCGCCTGTTCCTGATCTGACAGGTCGAGAACCGTCGCGCGGTCGCTCTCCTGAACTACGGCCCGACCTGCTGGCCGTCTCTCGTGGACATATCGGCGGATGGCCCGTACAATTCCCCGTCCTCCAGTTTTGACGGGCAAACTAGCCTATGGCCGAAGAACGCGTCCAACGCCGCCTTGCCGCGATCCTCGCCGCCGATGTCGTCGGCTACTCGCGGCTCATGGAGCAGGATGAGGCCGGAACCCTGGCGGCCTTGAAGGCGCGGCGGCGGGATGTGCTGGCACCGCTGGTAACCCAGCATCATGGGCGGATCGTCAAACTGATGGGAGACGGCGTCTTAGTGGAGTTCGCCAGCGCGGTCGATGCGGTGCAGTGCGCGGTCGCACTGCAGAAGGGTTTCGCCGCAGCTAATCAGGGCGGGTCGGAGGCCCGGCGCATCATCCTGCGGATCGGCGTAAACTTGGGTGACGTTATCGTCGAGGGTCAGGATATCTATGGCGACGGCGTCAACATCGCCGCACGGCTGGAGGGTCTGGCAGAGCCTGGCGGCATCTACGTCTCGGGCACTGTGCATGATCATATCGCCGGCAAATTGGCACTGAGGTTCCACGACCTCGGCGATCACGCACTCAAGAACATCGTGAAGCCGGTGCGGGTTTATCGCGCCGGAGCAGACAGGACTGAAGAGCGTACTGCACATCCGGCGCCGGCAATGCCGGACAAGCCATCGATTGCGGTTCTCGCTTTCACGAACATGTCGGGTGATCCGGAGCAGGAGCACCTTTCTGACGGCATTAGTGAGGATATTATTACCGCCCTCTCGAAGCTTTCGAAGCTGTTTGTCGTCGCCCGAAATTCGACGTTTACTTACAAAGGACACCCCGTTGATGTGAAGCAGGTGGGGCGCGAACAAGGTGTGCGCTATGTTCTAGAAGGTAGTGTCCGCCGAGCCGGCAATCGACTTCGTATCACCGCGCAGCTGATCGATGCGACGACGAGTAACCACATCTGGGCCGACCGTTATGATCGGCAGGTACAGGACGTCTTCGATCTCCAGGACGAGATCACACGCCAGGTCACGGCAGCTCTTCAGGTCGAGTTGACCGAGGGAGAGCGAGCCCGACTGTGGGCCAGTGGGACGGCCAATCTAGAAGCTTGGGAAGCCGCCATTCAGGCCCCAGAACTCCTTGAAAGCCACCGCCGGGAGGATGTTCTTCCGGCGCGTCGGCTGGCGCAACGCGCCTTGCAGCATGACGCAAACTACGCCGTCGCCTGGGCGCTGCTTGGTTGGTCTTATTGGAACGAGGCGTTCAACGGTTGGACCGATGACCCAGACACGGCACTTGCGCAGGCGTCGGATGCCCTTGAGAAAGCACGCTCGATTGACGGCACGAACCCAGATACGCTGGCGCTGCTAGCTTTTCTCCACATTTCGCTAAGGAAGCTGGACGAGGCCTTTTTGTTGGCCGAAAAGGCAATGCTGCTCGGTCCCAATCACAGTTTCGCTACGGCAGTTGCGGCCAACGTTGCACTGTTCTCAAACAAACCACATGACGCGCTGCCGCTGTTGCAAAGGGCTCGAAGGCTCTGCCCGATTTGTCCAGCGTGGTACGTCGGCGACATGGCCTATGCCTATCTGCTGATGGACCGGCACGACGATGCTATCAAAACCGCCATCGAGGCGACGAAGATGGATCCCGATTACATCTACAGCTACCACGTGTTGGCTGTCGCGAATGCAGAACTTGGACAGATAGATGCCGCTCAGTCCGCCGCCACGAACATCCTTCGCATCGACCCCAATTGGCTGATCAGTACTTTCGCCACCACCCAGCCCTTTGAAGATCAACGGTTGCAGAAGCGTCTGGTTGAGGGTTTTCGCAATGCTGGCCTTCCGGGAGCAAGCGACCTTGCAAGCGACGCGGCAAGCAAGGGGTGGTGATAACAGACACTTTACTGAGAGTGACGCCAAGAGCGCTTTGGTACGCAGTGGGGACTGACCGTTGCCCCTCGCCGCATCTGCGCACAAGAAAGGGTGATCCACAGACGGTGTTCGATGCAATGTGCGAGACCTCTTATGGCGAGCGTTTGCCTCGAAGTGAGCGATGAGCTTGTCGAGTTCATCCTGTGTCGGTCGTCTATCTCGCTGAAGGCCTTTGCCAACGAGACCGAGCCTCGTGAGGGCGACACGCGCGAAATCAACCGGTTCGACCTTGACGGGCAGGCCGTGGACCGCAGCGGCGTGAGTAAGAACAAGTTTTATAAAGCCGATGTCGATACCGAGGGTCATCGGTCCGGCACCTTGGGCGGCGCGCTCACGACCAAAACGAATGAGCCGTTCGCGGTCGAGCGCTGCTAGGTTGCACTTCCCCAAATGCCGTTGGAGCATATCGAGGGCCGCGGCCTTGGAGCGGCGCGGGGACTTGCCTACATCGCACATGTCGTCGATATGAAGGTTTATCAGTTCGCCGAAGGTTTTAAGGCGCGCTATGCGGGACTTGGTCGGCGTCTCACCTCGATCGACCTGGCGCTCGGTTTCGGTGGCCCAACGCCGGGCGTCGTCTCGGCGCAGGAAGGTCTCGCTGACGTAGCGACCTTTGCGACGGACTTGGACACGCCAGGAACCGGACGAGAGCTTTGTGTAGGTGGCCATTTTTTCGTGTGCGCTCCGTGTGCACTGAGAGATCGAAACGTGGCGAAAAGGGTCGTATTCTGGCGTAAATTCGTGTGCACTCGTCAGGTTCTAACGATTTGATGTTAAAGAAAAAATGCAAAAATCAAGACCATAGAGTGGCCGTGGCCCCGATGATGGATTGGACGGATCGCCATTGTCGGTTCCTCGCCTGCTGACGCACCGTGCGCTCCGGCCGAGTTGCCTTTCTACTGCGCAGATTTCAATTCCATGAAGGAACGAGCCCGGCCTTCGGCGCGACTTCGATCGGTCGGTGGCTCCTCATCGTAATGCGCTGAAGGACAGCCGGTCTATCTCGGCAAATGGTGGAGAGCCTTGCGATTTCCGAGGCGACTTTGGTCCAATGCCAGAAGCCTATACGATCGCCTGCTTTCGGCTGCGTGCCGCGGAATAGTAAGCACGAGGCCCGTCTCCGTCGATCAACCGTCGGGCATCGCCCTGCCAACGGCTCCAGATGTGGCGCCGTCGCTGGGGCCTTCGAAAAAGCGCGCTGAGCATGACGTCCCAGTCATCCGAGAGGATACGCATTCATGCCGCCAGCGTGAATGTGTTCCGTGCCAGCATCTTTCTGACATATGCGTCCCATTTCTTCATCGCTGCGCGCTTCTCAGGCATGTAGGTCCAGCGATCGTAGCTCTTCGAACTGATATCCTGTAGCGCATGGTTCTGCAGGCGGTCGCGGATTTCCTTCGAGATGCCGGCTTTGCCTGCGAGGGTTTTGAAGGTCCGCCGTAGGTCTCGGTTGGTCGCGAAAGGTATGACCCCGCGGTCCCGTTGCCGCCATACGAAACTGTAGAGCGAGCCGTGGCTGACCGGCCGGAATGGATCGTTTGCCGATGGGAAGTACCAGCCATATTCGTTCGGAGTGATGGACTCGATGAGTTCTGCAGCCAGGGACGGTACGGGCGCGGCGTGCGGCTGATCGTTTTTCGTCTTCGACCAGTCTATTATCTTTTCGGCCGCATCCCATTGTTCCACATGGAGACGTGCGATCTCTTCAACGCGTTGCCCGGTGAGCATGATGAGTTGGATTGCGCGCGGATAGGAGGGGTGGACCGGGACGTCAGGGCAGTCGAGCCACCAATAGAGACGGGCGAATTCGGCCTCACCGAGCCAGCGTGTGCCCCGCACCTTCGGCTCGGTCGGAATCGCGGAAGCGGGATTGAACGGAATCCGGAACCTGCGCGGTGATGAGTTCCGATAATCGTGTTCGGATTTCATGCCCCAGCTATAGGCGGCGTGGACATAGCTTCTGACGTGGTCCGCCATGGCGCGGGCGCCGCGCTCATAGATCGGCCGGATCACCTCCACAATTTCCTCAGGATCAATTTCGCGGGCAAGCCGGTGGCGGCCGAGCGTGTTGGCTATTTTGTTGAGACCCTTTTCCGTCTCTTTCCAGGAGGGCTTGCCCGCGCTCTTGAGGGCGGCGACATAGCCTGAGAAAAGGTCTTGGACAGTCCCGGCCCGTGCGTCGGTCGCGATCTTAATGCTCCGGCCCTTCTGAATAAGTCTTGCAAAATCGCGGTCGAAAATCTCGCGCGCCGTGGCGAGGGACATCGACGGGTAGGATCCGATCTTCTTTTTGACGCGCTTCTTGTCCCGCCATTGTTGCGCCATCCAATCGGCCGTCACGCGAGTCGGCATGGGCTTGAGAATGAGTATGAGCCGGCCGGTGCCGTGCCCGTCGCCATCAACAAGCGTTTCCTGCTTTCCACTTTGTTCGATCCGCCTGATTGCGGCGCGTATTTCTCCGTCTGAAATATTCGGCATGCTTGTTCTCCCTTGGGTTGAGAGTGGGCTTTGCCGACGGATGAGGAGTGGGGTTTATACCCACCAAAAAAAGAAGGGCCGGCAACTGGGGTCTGAAGGGGTTTTGATCCCCCGAAAACCACCCCGAATCTGCCACACTAGCCGGGCCTACGACAAGTCAGAAAATACAGATGAATCAGCGGGATAGAGCGTGATCCTGCGGGATCGAAATAGGCACTTTTGGATGGTTATGCACCAGGATGACGGCGCTGGCCGATAGTTCCAGCGCGCGCTTGATCACTTCGCGCGGATAGACCGGCGTGTGGTCCACGGTGCCGACCTGCTGTACCTCGTCGGCGATCAGCACGTTCTTCTTGTCGAGAAACAAGATGCGGAAATGTTCGCGGTTCTCGAACGCCATCGCCGAGCGGCAGTACGCAAGAAGCTGCGTCCAGTTGGACAGCACCTCGCGGTCGCGAACCTCGGTCCGCGCCATGCGCTGCGCGGCAGCGGCAATCACCTTCAGGTCGACCGCCACGGCGGGGCCGATGCCCTTCACCTCCTGCAGCAGCGCTATCGGTGCGCCAAGCACTTCGCCAAAAGTGCCGAAGCGCGCCAAGAGCGCCTTGGCGATCGGCTTGGTGTCGACGCGCGGGATCAGGCGAAACAGCAGCAGTTCGAGAAGTTCGTAGTCGGGCAGGGCGTCCGCGCCGCCGGCAACGAAGCGCTCGCGCAAACGGTCGCGATGGCCGTGATAGTGTGGCTTCTCCGTCGATTTGTCTCTTGGTGCCTTGTCCTTCGCCGGTGGTTCAAGCCACCGCTCGGAGAAGAACCCCCGTTCGTCGTCACCGCTGTTCCCCATCCATCCCCCACACTCCCCGAAGGCTTCGACGGCAGATTAGAGCGGTAAGCAGCGCGCGGTCGAGTTTTTTCGGCGACGGCGCCTCAAAGCTGCGGCTTTGAGGCGATCTTGTTTTCAGCTGACCGGCGGCAGGCCGGGGCGGTCGAGCTTGTTTGGCGACAGGGTGAAAATCTCGCAGCCAGTTTCGGTGACGCCGATCGTGTGTTCGTACTGCGCCGACAGCGAGCGGTCGCGCGTCACCGCCGTCCAGCCGTCCGACAGCACTTTCACATGCGGCCGGCCAAGATTGATCATGGGCTCGATGGTGAAGATCATGCCCGGCCGCATCTCGACGCCTTCCGAGGCGGTGCCATAGTGCAGGATGTTGGGTGCGTCGTGGAACAGCTGGCCAACGCCGTGGCCGCAGAAATCGCGCACCACCGAGCAGCGCTCTGCCTCGGCATAGGTCTGGATGGCGGCGCCGATGGCGCCGGTGCGGGCGCCGGGCCGGACCGCCGCGATGCCGCGCATCAGGCACCCGTGGGTGACTTCGAGCAGGCGTTCGGCGGCGCGCTTGATGGTGCCGACGGGATACATGCGCGAGGAATCGCCGTGCCAGCCGTCGAGGATGTAGGTGACATCGATGTTGACGATGTCGCCGTCCTTCAACGGCTTGCTGTCTGGAATGCCGTGGCAAACGACGTGGTTGATCGAGGTGCAGGACGATTTGGTGTAGCCGCGATAATTGAGCGTCGCCGGCAGCGCGCCTTGGTCCATGCCGAATTCGAAGACGAAACGGTCGATGGTCT
Source organism: Mesorhizobium sp. M0615 (assembly GCF_040320805.1). Taxonomy (NCBI): domain Bacteria; kingdom Pseudomonadati; phylum Pseudomonadota; class Alphaproteobacteria; order Hyphomicrobiales; family Phyllobacteriaceae; genus Mesorhizobium; species Mesorhizobium sp. M0615. The sequence continues at coordinate 20,188 of NZ_JAMYQI010000004.1, forward strand.
CGGTGGTGACACCCGGCTGGACCATCGGCACCAGTTCATCGAGGCAGCGCGCGGTGAGATCGCAGGCCTTGCGCATGCCGGCAAATCCTTCCTGGCCATAGAGGCGGATCTGGCCGGTATTCCTGAGGGGTGCCGTGGTGGCGTCGAGATAGGTGACCATAGTGTCCGTTTGCCTGTAAGCGGGCGGCGCATACCAGCCCGTTAGAAAATTTCCCCAGATTTGGCACTGCAAGCCGCAAGGTTCAAGGAAGAACTGCCGGCAATGGACTGATACTGGCGATATTCCTGGCTTGCGCGGCCGCTCAGATGACATCCAGGTGCGCGATCTCCTCCGAATGCCGAGATCGCACTGACGACACATTTTCGCGCAAAAGCAGCCAAAGCAACTTTTGACCACGAACGGCGTTGCTGTGGTCGACGCCAGTTCGGGAGATATAGAATGGACAGATTGCAATTCGAGGTGCCGGTGCGCATCGCGCCCGCGCCCGGGCTGCCGGTAGAGGAAATATACAGCGTCGAACAGGCGCTGGATATCCTGCATGACTGGCCAAAGAAGCGACAGGGCAAGGTCTATGAAGCGGCGTTCAATGCCTGCTTCGGGGCCACGGTGGATGTGGTCAAGACTGAGGACGCCTGGCGCGCCTTCATGGCGTTTTGCCGGGTCAGTGGGCTGCTGGCCAGGGATATGATGGTTACGGCCAAGCGCGCCGGCGAGGCGAGGGGCCTGAGGGTCTAGAGTTCTGCTTGGCCTGGAGGCCGGCCAACCGACTCGTTCCAATCGGCGCGGACTCCGCGGCGTTAAGGTTCCGTTTCCGACTTCACAGCTAGGCATGAGCCATAGAGCAGCGTCTGATTCGTTGCGTCGGTTTCATGGTGCAGAACATGTCTTCAGCCAATGTGCGTACCTTCCCGCTAGATCGGCAGACCGTGCTGGTGCGCGAGGTCGCCGCAAGGCTGGGCAGACTGCACGGCGACACGGCCACGTCGTTCTGGAAGGCCACGGCGCGCGAACTCCTCGACAAGGCGGTCGCAGCCGGCAGCGATGCAGCTTCGGCGGCCAACGATGTCCGCCGGTTTTTTGCCGCGGTCCAGGACGAGATGCATTTCAAGGCGGACGATGCCGCACCGGGGCAGCGCCGGACGCGCACCCGCCCCTAGCCTCAAACAGAGCACACACGCGCTCATCATTGTGTGGCCAACCGTGGACCGGTCTTGGCGTCGACGAATCTCGGGCCTTGCGCTGTCGATCGTGCCGTCCCAGCCACGGCGAGCGCCTTGTTGAACGCGGACCGTCACGCCGGAGAACCTGCCTGACGGATGGCTTTTGCAGATGGTGGGATCGAGGCGGTTTAGCGCAGGCGTCGGCCTCTCGGCGATCCCTGTGCCGGTCCGGTCCGAATCGGCTATGCCTGCGCGATGCAGGAAACGTCTCTCTATATCCCGGTGAAGCGGTTTCTCGAGAGCCTGGAATTCACGGTCAAGGGCGAAGTCGGCCACTGCGATATCGTGGCGGTGCGCGACGGCGAGCCGCCTGTGCTGGTCATCTGCGAACTGAAATTGCAGTTCAACCTCGAACTGGTGCTGCAAGGTGTCGATCGCGCCGCGGCATGCGACGAAGTGTGGCTGGCGGCGCGCATGTCGGCGCGTGGCAAGGGCCGCGAGCACGACCGCCGTTTTCGCGCGCTGTGCCGGCGGCTCGGCTTCGGGCTTCTGGCTGTCAGCGGCAAGGGGGAGGTCGAAGTGCTGCTCAGCCCGGCGGCTCTGCCGCCGCGTCGCGATCCGAAGCGCCGCTCCCGACTGATGGAGGAACACCGTCGCCGGCGCGGCGATCCGGTGGTCGGCGGTGGCTCGCGCGCCCCGATCATGACCGCCTACCGGCAGGATGCGCTGGCCTGCGCCGCAGCCATGACCGACGGGCCGAAACGCCCGCGCGATCTGAAAGCGATTTCGCCACGCGCGCCCAGCATCCTCTTGGACAATGTCTATGGCTGGTTCGCGAGGGCCGAGCGCGGCGTCTACGCGCTGACCGAAGGCGGCCATGCGGCGTTGCAGCGCTGGCCGCAGGTAGCCCACGACCAAGGGTGAGTGGCCGGAGATTGCCGCGAGCAGGCGCCGAGGGAAACCTCGGCACGGCAGCCGCTGTTCGCCGTCTCAACCGATTCGCCGCGCCACCGTTCCAGCCGCTGCTAGTACGGCGGCGGCCGCGAGGCTTCCTGTTTTCCTGAAAGATCTGGTACGCCCAAGGGGAATCGAACCCCTGTTACCGCCGTGAAAGGGCGGTGTCCTAACCGCTAGACGATGGGCGCGCTCAGACGAAGCGGCTTATAATTGCGTTGTTGCCAACCGGCAACCCATCAGCCGCCAGATGCGGAAACTTTTTTCAAGAGGGGCGAAAAGGGCCAGTTTGTGAGCCAGCCCAGGTTTTCTGCCCTCGCGTCATTGCACATCTTTGGAGATTAGCCTGAACGCCCCGCGCAGTCGTCATCCTATGGTCTGCGCTGCGTCGCTGCGCGCCTTGCTTCGCCATAGGATGACGAAGTCGCGGGTGCCTCGGCTAATCTCGAACGTCGCTGATAGCTAATCGGGAAAAACGGCAGGCTGCTAACGGCCCCTCGGCCCGTTTGCCGAATGGGGATGCTAACCCCGCCGGCGGCAGCGCCAATTCCAGTCGCGCTCGGGGCCGACGTCGACGTGAACGGATTCGGTATGGCAGTAGGTGCCGACGCCGCCGCGGCCGGGCATGGTTCGGATGTAGCTTGCCAGTTCCCATTTGGAGACGCCGGGAACCTGGATGTCGGCGGCGGCGCAATACATGTGCAGCGAATTCTTGGCGCCGTTGGCGCGCCGGTTGCGGGCCGGGTCGCGGTAGCCTGATGTGACCATCATCTTGCGGCCGTAATGGCCTTCGATGGTCTTCAGCACACGCACCAGCGACGGCTTCAGGCAGGCGACGTCGACGCTCTCGTTTTGCTTCAACAGGCCATTGGGCGCCAGCCGGGCGAGGCCGGCGGCGGAGGCCACCTGATAGGCGCCGCCCGAACCCTCGTCCTCGTTCAGGTCGACGTCGCTTTCGTCGTCGAGGCCGGATTTGCGCTTGATCTCGAACAGCGCCGTCTGGCGCACCCCGGGCAAGGCATCGCTGCCGGTGATGTGGTTGCTCTCGTTGCCAAGCGAGGCAAGCTGCAAGGGCTTGTCGGCGGAATTGGCTGACGCTAGCGTGATGATCGGCTTTGCCGGGACGGCCTTCTGGGAAGCAACCGCAGGCTGTTCGCCCGAGCGCGAGTTGACCAGCGGAGCAGGTGCCGCCGAGGTTGGCGTGGTGCTGAACAGTGAGGCCAGGAAGCCCTTCTTCGGCGTGTCGATCTGCTGGGGCGCGGCGGTCACGTAGACCTCGTTGGTCGCGGGTGCCGCTGCCGTCGCTTTCGGTGCGGTCACGCCGGCATCGGCGGCGGCGATCTTCTGCGCCACGGCGTCCGTTGCGGCCGCGGTCTGTGCTGACTGCTGCAGCGACTGCGGCGTCTGGCCGACAATGGTTTCGGAGCCGGCGGGAACATTGACCGGGAAGCCGGTGCCGGGCTTGGCCACCGGCACATAGGCGACCTGCTCGGGCAGTGTCGCATCGCCCGCTGCCGTCATCATCATCTGCGGCCCGGTGGATGTGACCTGCACGGTCGAATCGCCCGGCGCCGCAGGGCTGGCGCCGGAAGCCGCGGCGATGTCAGAAGCGGTCGCGTTGTAGCCAGGCATGCCGACGGACATTGTGGGGTCGCCGGCGGAGGTGCAGGACGCCAGAAGCACGGAGAAAAGCGCTGCCGCTATAGTGCGACCTTCTCTCCCCGCGAGACGCGATCCTGCTGATTTCAAAACTAAATTCCCCCTCGGTGTCCGGTCGGCCTGCTATTGGTGCGGCGTCGAAACGTTCACATCCAATAACCTTGTGTTCCCAAACCGGAAACGAGACTTGTGTCAATTCTGCAAGCCTCTGAATTATTTGCTCGTTGGAGGCCAATTGAGGCTTCTTGAAGGTTGACGACACCATTTCGCCCCGTTTTGCCGGCTCGTCAACTCACCAGACATTACATTCCGTTACACACAGGCACCTGCAAAAGGTGCCGGCCGTTACACGCGCACCTTCACATAGGTGCCGGGGGCATCACCCAGGGTTTTCATATGCTTGCCCGGTTTGCGGGCCGGAACGAGGGTGTCGTCCTGGGTTTCGATCCAGTGCTGCCAGTGCGTCCACCAGGAGCCGGGATGCTCCACCGCGGAGGCGAGCCACTGGCCAAAATCGCCTGTCGGTTTGCCGCCGGTCCAGTACTGGTATTTCTTGGCTGCCGGCGGGTTGACCACACCGGCAATGTGGCCGGAACCAGCCATCACAAACTCGACGTCGCCGCCGAAATATTGCGAGCCGAGAAACACCGAAAGGGCCGGCGCGATGTGATCTTCCTTCGACGCCAGGTTGTAAACCGGGATGGTGACGTCGGCCAGCGACACAGTGCGGCCGGCGAGTTCCATCACGCCACGAGTCAGATTGTTCTCGAGATAACAGTTGCGCAGGTAGAAGGAGTGGTTGGCGGCCGCCATGCGGGTGGAATCGGCGTTCCAGTAGAGCAGGTCGAAGGGAAGGGGATCCTTGCCGCGCATGTAATTGTTGATGACATAAGGCCAGATCAGGTCGCCCGAGCGCAGCATGTTGAAGGCGGTCGCCATCTTGGTGCCGTCGAGGTAGCCCTTTTCGTTCATCGATTTCTCGACCGCTGCCACCTGGTCCTCGTCGACGAAGACTTTCAGGTCGCCGGCATGGGTGAAGTCGACCTGCGTGGTGAAGAAGGTCGCCGATTTGATGCGGTTGTCGCCTTCCTGTGCCAGCAGTGCGAGTGCGGCCGCCAGCAGCGTGCCGCCGACGCAATAGCCGATGGCGTTGACCTCTTTCTCGCCGGTCGCCTTCTCGATCGTGTCGAGGCCGTATTGCAGGCCTTCCCGTATGTAAGCTTCCCAGCCCTTGGCGCCGTGCCGCTCGTCGGGATTGATCCAGGAGATGACGAACACGGTATGGCCTTGCTCGATCGCCCAGCGGATGAAGGACTTTTGCGGGTTGAGATCGAGGATGTAGAACTTGTTGATCCAGGGCGGGCAGATCAGCAGCGGGCGCTTGAGCACCGTCTCCGTCGTCGGATCGTACTGGATGATTTCGGCGACATCGCTGCGCCCGACCACCTTGCCGGGAGATGTCGCGACGTTCTTGCCGATCTCGAAGGGCGAATAGTCAGCTTGTCTCAGCTTCAGGTCGCCCTTGCCGGCGGCGATGTCTTCGGCCAGCATCTTCATGCCGCGCACCAGGTTTTCGCCATTCGAGGCAACGGTTTCTCGAAACAGCTCCGGATTGGTCAGGATGAAGTTCGACGGCGAGATGGCATTGGACACCTGCTTGACGTAGAAGCTGGCCTTATGGCGGGTGTGATCGTCGAGGCCTTCGGCGTGCTCGACCAGGTCGGCCGCCCAGCGCGAGGTGACGAGATAGGCCTGTTTGAGGAAATCGAAGAAAGCGTTGCGACCCCATTCGGGGTCTTGAAAACGCTTGTCGCCGCGCTCGGGCTTGACCGCATCTTCGGGCGCCTCGGCATTCGGGCTAACCTTCTGGATGGTGTTGCCCCAGACCGTCATGTAGCCGGCGAACAGTCGCGTCTGCGCTTCCAGCGCGCGTTGCGGGTCGGCCAGCCAATATTCGCTGAGCTTGGAAAAGGTTTTTACCATGTCGACCACGGGTTCGGCGACATGATCGCGCACCTCGCCCTTTTCGCGCGGCTCGGCCCAGGCGGAGGCGGCTTTGCCGGCCTGCTCGACCATGCGCGCCATGTTCAACGCGAAGCGTTCCGGGTCTTTCACCAGATATTGCTCGACGGTCGAAGATTGATCATCTTCCGCTTTGCTCGAATCAGGTGTTTTGGACATGGCTCGCGGGGTTCCTCCCGAGGCGTTTTCTTGACATATTATCATGGGACATCTGACCGGGTCCAATGCGCTGTACCCCGGCTGCCAGGAAAACAATATGACGATTAACACCGGCGAGACCATTTTTTCGGGGGCAGGCCGCTTTTGCCGCATCGCGGTTGCAATCGCCTGTCTGGCGCCAGGGCTGCTGGCGGCAAGTGGCTGCACGAGCGCCAACACCGGCAACGGGATGAATGTCGGCCTGACCCAGGGCGCGCAGGACACCGGCTCTTATCCCAATCTCAACATCCCACCGCAGGTGGCGGCAAAGCAACTCACCCCTGAGGAGACGCAGGCCAAGCTTGCCCAGTTGAAGGGCGAACAGCAGGGGCAAGTGGCCAAGGGCGGCGGCGGTGCCCCGTCCACCAGCCCGGCGGCGCTGAATTCGCTGGCGAAGAACCATGGCAAGGACACGCTGAAGCAGATCGAAGCCAAATGCGATCCCGCCCTCGACCCTACCTGCAAATAAGGCTATATCGCGCGCCGAAAGCGGTCTTTGCCAAGGGCGCCTAGCCAAGCCAACTGTGCTGAAGCCAATCTTAAATCGTCTGGAACTGACATGGAAGAATTTCACAAGGTCCGCCGGCTTCCGCCCTACGTGTTCGAGCAGGTCAACCGGCTGAAGGCCAGCGCCCGTTCGCGCGGCGCCGACATTATCGACCTTGGCATGGGCAATCCCGACCTGCCGACTCCGAAGGCGATCGTCGACAAATTGTGCGAAGTGGTGCGCGATCCGCGCACGCATCGCTATTCCTCCTCGCGCGGCATCCCAGGTCTGCGCCGCGCCCAGGCCGCCTATTATCAGCGCCGTTTCGGCGTGAAGCTCAATCCCGACACGCAGGTGGTGGCGACGCTCGGTTCGAAGGAAGGCTTCGCCAATATGGCGCAGGCGATCACCGCGCCGGGCGACGTGATCCTGTGCCCCAACCCGACCTATCCGATCCATGCTTTCGGCTTCATCATGTCGGGCGGCGTCATCCGTTCGCTGCAGGTCGAGCCGGATGACGGCTTCATCCCGGCGCTCGAGCGCGGTGTCCGTCATTCGATCCCGAAGCCACTGGCATTGATCCTCAACTATCCGTCTAACCCGACGGCGCTGGTCGCCTCGCTCGATTTCTACAAGGACGTGGTCGCCTTCGCCAAGAAGAACGACATCATCATCCTGTCGGACCTTGCCTATTCGGAGATCTATTTCGACGGCAATCCGCCGCCTTCGGTGCTGCAAGTGCCGGGCGCCATCGATGTCTGCGTCGAGTTCACCTCGATGTCGAAGACCTTCTCCATGCCCGGCTGGCGCATGGGCTTTGCCGTCGGCAACGAGCGGCTGATCTCGGCGTTGACGCGGGTGAAGTCCTATCTCGATTACGGCGCCTTCACGCCGATCCAGGTGGCGGCGGCGCATGCGCTGAATGGCGACGGCGCCGACATCGCCGAAGTGCGCGAGGTCTATTTGAAGCGCCGCGACGTCATGGTCGATGCCTTCAGCCGCGCCGGCTGGACCATTCCGGCACCGGCTGCCTCGATGTTCGCCTGGGCGCCGATCCCGGAGCCGTTCAAGCATCTCGGCTCGCTTGAGTTTTCCAAGCTCCTGATCGAGCACGCCGACGTGGCGGTGGCGCCGGGCATCGGCTTTGGCGAGCATGGCGACGATCACGTCCGCATCGCGCTGGTCGAGAACGAGCACCGGATCCGGCAGGCGGCGCGCAACATCAAGCGCTTCCTGGCGTCCAGCGCCAAGCAGCCGAACAATGTGGTGCCGCTCGCCGCGCATCGCTAAAGTCGCCGCACATCTTATTCGAGCAGATTTTTTGAGGGGCGTCGCCGGGCATGGCTGAAGCGTTGCGTGTTGGAATTGCGGGTCTGGGTACGGTCGGCGCCTCGGTGGCGCGCGTGCTGCGCGACAAGGCAGCGGAGCTGACGCGCCAGTGCGGACGCGATGTCATCGTCACGACCGTTTCCGCGCGCGATCCCAAGCGCGACCGTGGCGTCGACCTCAGCGCCGCCAAATGGTTCGACGATCCGATCAAGATGGCGCAGGCCGCCGATATCGACGTCTTCGTCGAACTGATCGGCGGCGACGAAGGGGCAGCGCGCGCGTCGGTCAAGGCAGCACTTGAAGCCGGACGTCATGTCGTCACCGCCAACAAGGCGCTGTTGGCCAAGCACGGCGTGGCGCTTGCCGAAATCGCCGAGAAGAGGGGCGTGCTGCTCAACTACGAGGCGGCAGTTGCCGGCGGCATCCCGGTCATCAAGACGATGCGCGAGGCGATGGCCGGCAATTCGGTCACCCGCGTTTTCGGCATCCTCAACGGCACCTGCAACTACATCCTGACCCGCATGGAGGCCGAGGGCATCTCCTTCGACGAGTGCCTGAAGGACGCGCAACGGCTGGGCTACGCCGAAGCCGATCCGACTTTCGATATCGAGGGCCATGACACGGCGCATAAATTGTCGATCCTGACCAGCCTGGCCTTCGGCACCAGGATCGCCGCCAACGACATCTACATGGAAGGCATTTCCAATATCAGCCAGGCCGATATCCGCGCCGCGGGCGACCTTGGCTACCGGATAAAACTGCTCGGCGTCGCGCAGCGCACCGACAGCGGCATCGAGCAGCGTGTGCACCCGACCATGGTGCCGACCGCGTCGGTGATCGCACAGGTGCATGGCGTTACCAATGCGGTGGCCATCGAAACCGACATTCTGGGCGAACTGCTGCTCTCCGGCCCGGGCGCCGGCGGCAACGCCACCGCGTCCGCCGTGGTCGGCGATATCGCCGACATCGCAAAGAGCCGGCCGGGCTTCCAGCACGGTCCGGTGTTCGGCCTGCCGGCCAAGGAACTGCGCCCCTACAAGAAGGCGCAGATGCGCAGCCATGCCGGCGGCTATTTCATCCGGCTGACCGTGCACGACCGCATCGGCGTCTTCGCCGCGATCGCCAAGCGCATGGCGGACAACGACATTTCGCTGGAATCGATCGTCCAGCATGCCGTCAGCGGCGAGACGGACGCGCAAAAGACGGTGATCCTGGTCACCCACGAGACGACGGAAGCAGCGGTGCGCAAGGCTGTCGACGGCATCACCAAGGACGGCCACCTCACAGACAAGCCGCAGGTTATCCGCATCGAGCGTGCGGGCTAGGCCAAGTCATTTTTCTCCTTTAACCGATTGATGCTGCTGCTGAAAATGGTTTCGGACGCCATAATGCTCTCTCTCTTTGATTTGGAGCCGGATTGAGATTTCAGGTCGAACCCACCAGTCATCATCGGGTTCTGGCGGAGGCGTGAGCCGCGAGATCAAGGCGCGTCACCAGGAGGTGGAAAAGTTGAGACTTTCCTGTTTAGCCGTCGCATATTGCCGGAAATGACAATCTGTAGACTACGCCTCCTATGACGGGCGACAAACGCTTCTTCCTCGACGTCAGGCAGTCGGCGACCGGTGTTTCCTGGGAACACCGGTTGAGCGAGCGGCAGGACATGACTGCGCTGGCCATAGCGCAGGGCCACGGCGTGCCCGACATTGTGGCTCGCGTGCTCGCCGGGCGCGGCGTCACCGCGGACCAGGCCGAGCGCTTCCTCGATCCGACGATCCGCAATCTGTTGCCGGATCCGGCTTCGCTGACCGACATGGGCAAGGCTGCGACCCGCATCGCCGAAGCGGTCATGGCCAAGGAGAAGGTGGCAATCTTCGGCGACTACGATGTCGACGGCGCCGCCTCTTCGGCGTTGCTCAAGCGCTTCCTGACGCATTTCTCGGTGCCTTCGGAGATCTACATTCCCGACCGCATCTTCGAGGGCTACGGCCCCAATCCGGAGGCTATGCGCGAACTGGTCTCGCGCGGCGCGACGCTGATCGTCACCGTCGATTGCGGCACCAACAGCGCTGTCTCCATCGATGCCGTCAAGGCCGCAGGCGCCGATGTGGTGGTGCTCGACCACCATCAGGTCGGCGGCCCGCTGCCGGAGGCGACCGCGGTCGTCAATCCCAATCGCGAGGACGACCTTTCCGGGCAAGGCCATCTGTGCGCCGCCGGTGTCGTCTTCCTCACTCTGGTGCAGACGGCGAGGGTCCTGCGCAGCCGATTGCCCGACGCAGCGCCACCGGACCTGTTGTCGTTGCTCGACTTGGCGGCGCTGGCCACGGTTTGCGATGTGGTGCCGCTCATCGGCGTGAACCGCGCTTTCGTCGTCAAGGGACTGCAGATGGCGCGGCAGCAGAAGAATGAGGGGCTCGCCGCACTGGCGCGGGTGTCCCGCATCGGTGAGCCGATAAGCACCTTTCATCTCGCCTATCTGATTGGGCCGCGCATCAATGCCGGCGGCCGCATCGGCGATGCAGCACTTGGCAGCCGGCTGCTCGCCACCGACGATCCGGTTGAGGCCGGGACCATTGCCGAGACACTCGACCGGCTCAACCAGGAACGCCAGCAGATGGAGCTGGAGATGCTGGCAGCGGCGCGCGCCGAGGCTGACGCCGAACTTGCCGGCGGCAACGGGCCGGCCATCATCGTCACCGCCAGCACCAATTGGCATCCCGGCATTGTCGGCTTGATCGCCTCGCGGCTGAAGGACCATGCGCGGCGGCCGGCCTTCGCCATCGCCTTCAACGCCAATGGCATCGGCACCGGCTCTGGCCGTTCGGTGTCGGGCTTCGATCTCGGACGGCTGGTGCGCGCAGCCGCCGATGCCGGGCTGATCGTCAAGGGCGGCGGCCACGGCATGGCCGCCGGCATCACGGTGGAACGCGCCAAGCTCGGCGAACTCCGTGCTTTCTTCGAGGAGCGCGCGGCGGCCGAAGTGTTCCGGCTGCAGGACGAAGAAAGTCTGGCCGTCGACGGCGCGCTCGCCGCCGAGGGCGCGACGATTGCTTTGCTCGATGCATTGGAAAAGGCCGGGCCTTTCGGCGCCGGCCATGTCGCGCCGGTGTTCGCGCTGCCGCGCCATCGGCTGGCCGACGCGCGGGCTGTCGGCACCAACCACATCCGGGCTGATCTGCAGTCGGAAAGCGGCGGCCGCATCCAGGGCATCGCCTTTCGATCCGTCGATACCGCGCTGGGCGAATTCCTGTTCAAGAACAGGGGCAACACGATCCATGTAGCCGGCTCGCTGTCGGGGAATTATTGGAACGGCAACCGCACGGTGCAGTTCCGCATCACCGATGCGGCCAAAGCCTGACATTGCCGAACTGGTTTAAGCGAGAACCGTCTGCAGCCGCTTCAACTCGCTGATCTGCGCCATCGTCGCCTGGTAACCGACGCTGATCGCCTCATCCGCGCGGTGGAATTCGGTCAAGCCGATATGGCTGAGTTTCGGTTGCAGCGACATGTCGGGCGGATCGCCCGCCAGCCTTGCGCGTGAAATCCGGTCCTGGATGATGTTAAAGGCTTCGACCATGACGCCGGTGATGCCGAGACGGCTCTGGTGCGGCTGGTGGTCGGGGCTGGCCTGGCCTGGCCGGGGCGCGTCCTTCTCGATGAGCAGTTCGCCGGCGCTGTGCTTGATGACGGCGGCGCGGCCGAACAGATCGTAGTGAAGGTTGACCGCGACGACCAGCGGCTGCTCGTAGGCGCGGCAGACCGAAACCGGAACCGGGTTGACCAGCGCGCCGTCGACCAGAATGCGGCCGTTGCAATTCACCGGTTCGAACACGCCGGGCAGCGCATAGGAAGCCCGCATCGCGGTGATCAGCGAACCGCTGGACAGCCAGATCTCATGGCCGGTGCGAATTTCGGCGCCAACGGCGACGAAGGGTTTCGTGAGATCCTCGAAGCGGATGCCTGCCATGTGCTCGCGCAGCCTGACGTCCAGTTTCATGCCGCCGAACAGGCCGCTGCCGCGCAGATTGAGATCGAGCAGGCCGAAGATGCGCCGCTTGGTCAGGCTGCGGGCGAACTCCTCGAGTTCGTCCAGCTTGCCGGCGAGATAGCAGCCGCCAACCAGCGCGCCGATCGAGGTGCCGGCGATCATCGAGACTTCGATGCCGGCTTCGTCGAGCGCGCGCAGCACGCCAATGTGCGCCCAGCCGCGTGCGCAGCCGCCGCCCAGCGCGAGCGAAATGCCTGTCTTGCCCGCGGGTTGCGGGTCAGGCACCCCGCCGGACGATGAGGGGCCATTGGCCTCCCGCACGTCCGGTCTGCTACGCAATGACGCCCACTCGAGCATCATGATCTCCCTTGTCCCGCGTCCGTTCTACAGGAAGGACGTTTGAGAATAGTGAATATGAGTGGTTTGCGACTGTTGAATGGTTCACGCGGGCTTCCGATAGGTTTTTTCCGCATCGAACAGCGGCGTGCTGCCATCGTCGGCAAGCGTTGCCTTGCCGCCGATTAGCCCCACCGTCCGATAAAAACATGAACGCCGGCCGGTGTGACAAGTTGCGTCGTGGCCCAACACTTTGACGCGCAACCATATGGCGTCCTGGTCACAATCCGTGAGCATCTCGACGACGGTCTGAAAATTGCCTGATGTTTCGCCCTTCTTCCACAGCGTGCTGCGCGAGCGCGACCAGTAGTGCGCGATGCCGGTTTCGAGCGTCAGCGCCAGCGCCTCGGCATTCATATGCGCGACCATCAGCAGCATACCGTCAGCGGCGTCGGTGACGACGACGGTGACCAGCCCGGCAGCATCGAAGCGCGGGGAAAACACCGCGCCTTCTTCGAGAGCCTTCTTGTCTGATGGAGCCTTGGGAAATGTTAGTGCCGACATCGCCGGTCCTTGATCTAGCGATGCCGGCGAGAGGCTTACGCCCCGAGGCCGCGCACCATGGTGACGAAACGGACCTGTTCCTCGGGCGTGTCCTTGAACACGCCGGTGAAGGTCGAGGTCAGCGTGGTGGAGCCCTGCTTGCGGATGCCGCGCATGGCCATGCACATATGCTCGGCCTCGATCATGACGGCGACACCGCGCGGATTGAGCACGTCCTGGATGACGCCGGCGATCTGTGCGGTCATGGCCTCCTGAGTCTGCAGGCGATGGGCGAAGATATCGACCACACGGGCGATCTTGGACAGGCCGACGACCTTGCCATCCGGGAGGTAGCCGACATGCGCCTTGCCGATGATCGGCACCATGTGGTGCTCGCAATGCGAGTGGAACTGGATGTCCCTGACGATGACGAGATCGTCATAGCCGGCGACTTCCTCGAAAGTGCGGCCGAGCTCTTCGGCCGGGCACATGTCATAGCCGTTGAACATTTCGAGAAAGGCCTTGGTGACGCGCTTGGGCGTGTCGATCAGGCCCTCGCGGTCCGGATTGTCGCCGGTCCAGCGCAACAGCGTGCGCACGGCGGCCTCGACCTCGGCTTCGCTCGGCCTGTCGGTGACCGGCTTGTCCAGATAGTCGGAAGGGGGCATTATTTTCTTGATGACGGCATCCATAAAGGCGTCTCCCGTAGTTCCTCTCTCAGGAGGAACGAGTTGAACGGACCACGACCTTTCGGGTGCTGAAAACTCGCCCGGTTTCCAGCCCGCAAGCGGCGTGAACGAAATGGGCAAGGACGATGGCTTTGCGTTGCCTTGTCGATACCCGACTGCCACCATTATATATGGTCGTACGCAGCGAATGAAAGACGGTACAACGGCATTCGCTGTTCGCTTGGCGGCGACGGATTGGAAAAATATGATTGACGACGTCTACAATGCGAAAATTCTGGGATTTGCCGGAAACATCGCCCGCGTCGGCCGGCTCGATCATCCGGATGCGACGGCCAAGGCCCATTCCAAATTGTGCGGCTCGACGGTGACCATCGACCTCAAGATGGACAATGGCGTCGTCACCGATTTCGCGCATGACGTGAAGGCCTGCGCGCTCGGCCAGGCCTCGTCCTCGATCATGGCTCAACATGTCATCGGCGCCAGCGCCGACGAATTGCGGGCGGTGCGCGACACCATGCTGAAGATGCTCAAGGAAAACGGCGCGCCGCCGCAAGGCCGCTTTGCCGATCTGAGATATCTGGAGCCGGTGCGCGACTACAAGGCGCGCCATGCCTCGACCATGCTGACCTTCGATGCGGTCGTCGATGCCATCGGTCAAATCGAGAAGAAACGCGCAGAAGAAGCAGCGTGACATAGCGCGGGCTTCGCGCAGGACATGACGGAGGAAGTGTTTGCATTGGTTGATGGTGGCTTCGGGCCTTGTGGTTTCGCTGGTCACGAGTGGCTATGCTGCCGGCGCAGAAAACGCCTCGCAGCAGAAGGCTGCCGCCTACCTCGCTGACAAGCTGGCTGGCTGCTGGATTATCCCCGTCGGCGACGAACTTGTGGCCACACGCGTCAAAATCAGCTTTAACCGGGATGGTTCGCTGGCGGCGCCGCCGAAGGTACTCAATCTTGCAACAGAACCACAGGGCAAGAAGTTCGATGACAGCGCAGTTCGGGCGATTACCCGTTGTGCGCCCTTCATTGGCCTTGCGATTTATGCCGATAGCTACCAGGCTTGGCGCGAGACGACGGTCAATTTCGACGGCCGAGTGATGTCATCCGGCGCGCAGCAGAAATAGAACCGAGGGCTTAAGAAGCACGACGGCTTAGGTCTGCTGTTCCTGCGCCCGTCTGCTTTCGGCAAATTCGCTTCTCACCCAGTCGGCAAAGGCCTTAGCCGGCTCCGGCAGGTCCTTCAAACTCCTGGCCACCAGCCAGTAGGCGCCGGATGCGACGTCGATGTCGAACGGCTTGATCAGCGCGCCGGACGCAATCTCCTCGCCGATCTGCAAGAGGTCGCCCAGCGCCACGCCGTGGCCGAGCAGGGCGGCCTGCTTCGACAGCGACACATCCGCCAGCATAGGGCCGCGCGCCGGAATGGCGTCGGCGGCGACGCCAGCCGCTTCGAACCAGCGCGCCCAGCCCTGACGATTTTCCTCGTGCAACAGCGTGTAGCGGGCAAGGTCGAGCGGCTTTTCGAGGGCAGGGCCCGATCCCAGCAAGGCCGGCGACAGGACCGGTGAATCGACGGTCGAGGCTAGCCATTCGGCCTCGCTGCGCGGCCATGAGGTGGCGCGCGCGCTGAAGCGCAAGGCGAGTTCGGGCTGATCGCTGCGGAACTCGATCGGCCTTGGGTCAACTTCGAGGGAAACGTCGATATCGGGCCGCAACTGGCTGAAGCGGTTGAGCCGCGGCAACAGCCATACCGAGGCCAGCGACGGCTCGACACTGACGCGGACCACCGACTGCGCCGGAACAGCCACCAGGTCCGAAAGCAGCCTGTCGATGTCATCGAAACTCCTGACCAGCTGATCGAGCAGGCGCTGGCCGGCCTCGGTCAACTCGACGCGGCGGTGATGACGGTGGAACAAGGGCTGGTGCAGGAACTGCTCGAGTTCGCGGATCTGCCGACTGATGGCGGCCTGCGAGACGAACAGCTCCTCGGCGGCCCGGCTAAAGCTCAATTGCCGGCCGGCTGCCTCGAAACTTCGCAACGCCGTCAGGGGCAACCGTCCGCGCTTCATTTCGCATAACCCGAAGTTATCCGAACCGGAAATTATACTCGTTTGAAGGCGAAGGCCAGCGGGCGTCTAATCCGCCTCAAAGGAGATGCGCCATGATCCAGTTACTGAAGATCTTTTGCGATGTGATGCGGATCGCGACATTTCAGTGGCATGGCGACAGGCGGCATCATGTGCAGCGCACCGAGCAAAGGCCGGCCACCCGCTGGGCGGCTCCAGCGGAGCGGCATCCCTTTCGCCGCTCGCGACCCTGAAGCCGACAAAGAGGCGAGTGAAGAGGATTGCGTTTGCCGGCCGAAGCTCACATCTATCGGTTTGGAAACGCAAGCTGACCCGGAAGCCGGTTTCGGGGTCGCGTTCGGAAAGAGGCTGCAGTGGGCGACCAGCATCGGCATGTGCATGCCGCCGGACGGACCCGGCGCGGGCGCAACTGGCCCGGTCCCTGGCACAAAACACCCGGCCGCATTTTCGGCACGTCGCTGGTGCGACTCTATCAACTGACGCTGTCCGGATTTGTCGGCAATTCCTGCCGGCATCTGCCGACCTGTTCCGAATACGCGCATGAGGCGATCGCCCGCCATGGCCTGTGGGCCGGCGGCTTCATGGGGCTGTTCCGGGTGCTGCGCTGCGGGCCGTTCGGAACGCACGGCGTCGACCGCGTGCCGGAGGTACTCGATCAGCGCTATGTCTGGTTCATGCCATGGCGTTATTGGCAGATCGGCAGGAAGCGCGGCGAGGCCTGACGGCGGGCGCGCTGGTCCCTGATCCAGATCGCCAGCGCGGCATTTCTTTACAATCCGGTAAGGTTAACAACGCGCTGCACAAAGACTGCGCATTTGAGTCAAAATCGAGCCAAGACACTTCGCTAAGCGCCTCCTGTTCATTCCCAGGAGAGCCCACATGCGTCGGATCGAAACCCATCCCTTCATCATTGCCGCGGTCCTCTTCCTGCTGGCCTGGTTTCTGGGATTTCCGATGCGGGCGCAATCGGCGCCGCTTGGCGATGTCGCCTGCACGCTTATCCAGGACGCGGCGAGCGGCGAGACGCTCTATCAAAGCGGCGTCTGCGACCAACGCGTCAGCCCGGCGTCGACCTTCAAGGTGCCGCTGGCGCTGATCGGCTACGACAGCGGTATCCTGAGCGATGCGCATACGCCGACCTGGGACTACAAGCCTGAATTCAGGGCCGTGAGCCGCGACCACAAAGCCGTCGACCCGACTATCTGGGAGCGCGACTCGATCGTATGGTATTCGCGCGAGATCGTGCGCCGGCTCGGCGCAAAAAGCTTTGCCGGCTACGTCTCGAAATTCGGCTACGGCAACATGGATGTCTCGGGCGATGCCGACAAGGACAACGGGCTCACGCAATCCTGGATAAATTCCTCGCTTGAGATATCGCCGGTCGAACAGACAGCCTTCCTGCGCCAGCTGCTCGCCGGCAAGATGCCGGTTTCTGCCAAGGCGCATGAGATGACCCGAGCCATCCTGCCGACTTTCCAGGCCGGCGGCTGGACGGTGCGGGGCAAGACCGGCAGCACCAGGCTGGGAAACAGCAAGGACAAGCGCGCGCTGGGCTGGTTCGTCGGCTGGGCCGAAAAGGGCGGCCGCCGGATCGTCTTCGCCCGGCTGGTCGTCGACACCAAGCCGATCGACATGCCGAAAGGCCCGGCGACACGCGCGGCGTTACTGAGGGAGTTGCCGCAACTGGTGAAGTGAACTTGCTTTAGCTTCAAGTGCTCCGGCGGGCACGAAGGATGTGGCCGCCGGAATTCCTTGTATCCGCCTTTGGCGTCCTGGAGAAGCGGGCGGCGATGTCGCTGCTTTCCAGATCTTCGATCTCATCGAAGCCGAGCTCGCGCAGCGATTGCGCCAGTGCCGCGGGCACGAAGAAGCTGATCCAGGGCTCTCCGGCAGCGGCGACGCGCGCCGCATGGAAAGAGAGGGCAGCCTGTCCAGCCGCATCGCGGTTCTCGGCCGGCTCGCTGTAGTCGAAGACGACCTCCGAACCGGGCATGCCGGCAATCCAGGACAGGGTGCTGAAGATTGCGTCCTGGCTCAGATACGGAACGACACCCAGCCAGATGAAGAAACTGGGCTCGGTCTGCCGCAAACCGGCCGATGCCAGTTCATCCGCGGGGCGCTGGCGCTCGAAGTTGACCGGCACGAACATGGTGGCCCGCGGTTCGGCAAGACCAGCATCGGCGATGCATTTCCGTTTCCAGGCCTGTGTCGCCGGGTGATCGACTTCGAACACCGCGACATCAGGGTACGGATTGCGCAGCGAGAAAGTGTCGAGGCCGGCGCCGAGCACCACCACTTGCCGGACGCCCCGGCGCACCGCCGCAGCCAGCCAGTCCTCGGCGAGGCGGGCGCGCGCTGCCACGAACAGGCGCATGCGCCGGCTGCGCTCACCTTCCTGCTCGAGCTCCTGCACCGTCGGTGCGGCATCGCCCAGTATCGCACTCGCATATGGGTCGCGAAACAGCGCCGCCTGCTGCGAGAACTGGTGGAGGGCCCGCATGCGCGCGACGCCCAAGGCGGTTCGGCTGGGTTTTGCGTCTTCCATGCCGGGGATTCCAGCCTCGTGTCGGGGAAATTCGCAAGCCTGTGCGACTGGCCTGCGACATCTGTCGCGCCATTTCCTGACAGCTGCGCCAACGACGGCTCTTTACCTGATGCCGCGTGGCCTCTAAAACCCGCCCGCTGCCGGATGCCTCCGGCTTCACACCACGACCACCCGCGCTCGTTTGCGGGACTGGATAGGAGATACAAATGCTGAATTCCGTTTCCCTGACATTTCCCGATGGCTCCGTTCGCGACTATGACGCGGCGATGACCGGTGCGGGCCTCGCCGAATCGATCTCGAAGTCGCTGGCCAAGAAAGCCGTCGCCTATGCCATCGACGGCACCGTTCGCGATCTTTCCGACCCGCTTGGCAAGTCCGGCAAGGTCGAGATCATCACCCGCACCGATCCGCGCGCGCTGGAGCTCATCCGTCATGATGCAGCACACGTGCTGGCGGAGGCAGTGCAGGAACTGTGGCCGGGAACGCAAGTGACCATCGGGCCGGTGATCGAGAACGGATTCTATTACGACTTCGCCCGCAACGAGCCGTTCACGCCTGACGATTTCCCGGTGATCGAAAAGAAGATGCGCGAGATCATTGCGCGTAACAAGCCGTTCACCAAGGAAGTCTGGTCGCGCGACAAGGCGAAAAAGGTCTTTGCCGAGAAGGGCGAGCGCTACAAGCTCGAGCTGATCGACGCCATTCCCGAAGACCAGGATCTCAAGATCTATTCCCAGGGTGACTGGTTCGACCTCTGCCGCGGCCCACACATGGCCTCCACCGGGCAGATCGGCAACGCTTTCAAGCTGATGAAGGTGGCCGGCGCCTATTGGCGTGGCGATTCGAACAACCCCATGCTGACCCGCATCTACGGCACGGCCTGGGCCGAGCAAGCTGAACTCGATGCCTACCAGACGATGCTGGAAGAGGCAGAGAAGCGCGACCACCGCAAACTCGGCCGCGAGATGGACCTGTTCCATTTCCAGGAAGAGGGGCCGGGCGTCGTCTTCTGGCACGCCAAGGGCTGGAAGATGTTCCAGAATCTGGTCAACTACATGCGCCGCCGCCTCGACGAGCAGGGCTACCAGGAGGTCAACGCACCGCAGGTTCTCGACAAGAGCCTGTGGGAGACGTCGGGCCACTGGGGCTGGTATCGCGATGCCATGTTCAAGGTGACGGTGGCCGGCGACGACACCGACGACGACCGCGTGTTCGCGCTGAAGCCGATGAATTGTCCGGGTCACGTGCAGATATTCAAGCATGGGTTGAAATCCTATCGCGATCTGCCCGTAAAGCTTGCGGAATTCGGCAATGTGCATCGTTACGAACCGTCCGGCGCCTTGCACGGGCTGATGCGCGTGCGCGGCTTCACGCAGGACGATGCGCACATCTTCTGCACCGAGGAGCAGCTGGCGGCGGAGTGCCTGCGCATCAACGATCTGATCCTGTCGACCTACGCCGATTTCGGCTTCGACGATGTCAGCGTGAAGCTGTCGACGCGGCCGGATAAGCGCGTCGGCACCGACGAGGCCTGGGATCATGCCGAGGCGATCATGGGCAACGTGCTGGATACAATCAGGACGCGCTCGGGAAACCGCATCAAGACCTCGATCAATCCGGGCGAGGGCGCTTTCTACGGGCCGAAATTCGAATATGTGCTGAAGGACGCCATCGGCCGCGAATGGCAGTGCGGCACCACGCAGGTCGACTTCAATCTGCCGGAACGCTTTGGCGCCTTCTACATCGGTTCGGATTCGGAAAAGAAGCAGCCGGTGATGGTGCATCGCGCTATCTGCGGTTCGATGGAACGCTTTCTCGGCATCCTGATCGAGCATTATTCCGGCCATTTCCCGCTGTGGTTCGCGCCGCTGCAGGTGGTTGTGGCGACGATCACCTCGGATGCTGACGACTATGCGCGAAAGGTTGTCGCACAGTTGAAGGCGGCAGGACTTTTGGCCGAACCGGATCTGCGCAACGAGAAGATCAACTACAAGGTGCGTGAGCATTCGCTGGCCAAGGTTCCTGTGATCCTCGTCTGCGGCAAGCGCGAGGCGGAGGAGGAGACGGTCAACATCCGCCGGCTTGGCTCGCGCGATCAGGAATCGCTCAAGCTGGCCGACGCGCTGAAGCTGCTTTCCGACGAGGCTGTTTCGCCCGACCGAAGGCGCAACGCGGCCTGAGCAATCAATATTTCGGAGAAATGGCGGTGGAGCGATCCACCGCCATTTTCACATGCCTGTCACGCCAACCTTGTAACGAGCCCCCATGCTCAAGCTGAAGATACGGGAAAGACCGTTTCCCGAACTCTCCTACGCCAATGCGAGCCAGCCGGCGCTGACGCGCTGGTTCATCCATTCCATTGAAGGTCTGTCGGGGCGCGACCGGTATGCCGCGCTCTATGATTTCTGGCGCCGCCAGGTGGCGCCGACCGGCGAGCGGGTGTTCAGCCGCATGCTGCAGCTGATCGACGTCAAGGTGCGCAGCACCGATCAGTGGCCGCCGGCGGGGCTGCCCGACACGCCGCTGGTGATCGTCGCCAACCACCCGTTCGGCATTGGCGACGGCATTGCCGTGCTGTCGCTCGTCGAGCAGCTCGGGCGTCCGTTCCGCGTCATGATCCACAAGGATCTGCTGAAGATCCGCGAGATGGAACCGTACTCGCTGCCGATCGACTTTTCCGAGACCAAGGACGCGGTGAAGAACAACATGGCGGTGCGCCACGAGGCAGTGCGGCTGTTGAAAGAGGGCGTCACCATCGTCGTATTTCCGGCCGGCGGCGTCGCCACCGCGCCGAAAGGCTTTGGCCGGGCGCGCGACCTGCCGTGGAAGATGTTTCCGGCGCGCCTCGTGCAGGACGCCAAGGCGTCGGTGGTGCCGATGCATTTTTCAGGTCAGAACGGCCGGCTGTTCCATCTGGTCAGCGGTCCGATGAACATGGCCGAGCGCGAAGGAAGGCTGGCGAAATTCGTCGGCAAGGCGTCGCTGACGTTGCGCCTTTCAATGCTCATCCGCGAATTTGCGCGGCTGTCCGGCAAGGCGATCGACGTGCGCGTCGGCGATGTGCTGAGCTGGGATGAGTTGGAGCCATTGCGCGACCGCAAGACGCTGCTCGACCGTCTTCATCGCGGTGTCTTCGACCTAGCGCCCGACGCGCCGCGCGGCCGGGTCCACTTCCTGCAGCGCCGCCTGTGCAAGGCCGCCTGACGTAGCCCTGAACTACCACTTCAACTGAGCAGCCAAACCGATGCCAATGGGCGCGCCGGTCAGTCGGCGCCTTCCTCCGGATCGATCGCAGAGGCATCAGTGGCCAGCACCTCGATCTCCTGGTTCTGCCCAGCGACCACGGTGAAATCCTTCTGGTAGATGCGGTCGCGGTTCTTGGCGATGATGGTGTATTGGCCTTCGGCCAGCACCATCGAGGCGAAGGCGCCGACGGCCTCCTTGATCGGATCGCCGGATTCGTTGAGCAGCGACCAGGATGTATCGGCGATAGCCTCGCCGCCGGTCTCGCGCACCAGCTTCATGGTCTCCTCCGCCGCGCGATGCTCGACGGTGGCTTCGGTCAGCTTGCCGGCTTCGACACGGATGTCGGAGCGAATGACGGCATTGACCGCGCCATAGGTGGAGACGACATGATAAACGCCGGCGTTGAGCCGCACGACGCTGTTCGGCTCGACATCGGGAATGATCAAAGCGCGGTCGCCATTGGCCTCGGCGGTGCCCTCATAAATGGAGAAGCGCAGTTTTTTCGGCGGAATACGCGCGCCGCCCGACAGCACCGCGTCGAGCTTGAGGCCGCCGGCATCGAGCACCAGGCTTTCGCGCCTGGCGTCCTTGCCGACGGTGATGCGCTTGGTGGCGCCGGCGCGTCCGTATGAGGCGTGGACCAGATAGCTGCCGGGTTCGAGCTGGAACACGGCGCTGCCGCCATGCGCGGAAGCCACCATCGGCAGCTTGCCGTCGCCGGCGGCCTCGGGCTTGAAGACGCGCCAGACGATGCCGCGCGTGATGTCGGCGCCCTTGTCGGTCAACTGCGCCGACAGCGTTATGGCACCGCCGCCACCGAGTGCCAGCGGCGTCTCGCCCTTGGGCGGTGCATAGCTCGAAATATCGGGGAGTTTCAGATTGCCGATGCCGTCGGCATTCTGCGCCATGGCCATCGAGGCCGGCGCAAACAGCGCTACGGCGAGCCAAATCAGGAAAAGGCGCGATCTCCCCTCAAACATGCCTTGCGTTGAAGCCCAAGGCGGTGGCAATTTCAAGGCTTAAGAGTCCGACCGCCTTGGCAACAGGTTCTTTCGTCCGGCGCGCCCGCGCCAATGCCCGAGCCGCCCCGATCCGCAATGGCGCGCTTCAGCTCAAAATCGAGTGCTTTAGGAGACCTGGCCCCCATGGCGTCGCCGATCATCGACTTCCTGCTGACCCGAAACTCCGCACCGATTCCTGAATTGAAGGAACCGGCGCCCAGCGATGGCGATATCGCGACCATGATCGCGGCTGCAAGCCGTGTGCCCGATCACGGCCGACTGGAGCCGTGGCGCTTCATCCTTTATCGCGGCGAGGCGCGATTCGAGATCGGCAGGAAGCTGGCGGCGCTCGCCGAACAGCGCGAAGGGCCGCTGCCGGAAAACCGCCGCAACCAGGAGCTTGCGCGGTTTTCCCGCGCGCCGCTGGTGATCGGCGTGGTGTCGGTTCCGAAGGACAATCCAAAAATCCCGCAATGGGAAATGTTCCTGTCCGGCGGCATGGCGGCGCTGAACCTGATGATTGCAGCCAATGCGCTGGGCTATGGCACCAACATGATCAGCAACTGGTATTCCGATGTGGCCGAGGGCAGGGCGATCCTGGGGTTGGCGCCGCAGGAGCGCGTCGTCGGCTTTATCCATATCGGCTCCTGGCAGGGACCGGCGCCGGAACGGCCGCGGCCCGATCCGGCAAAGCTCTATGCCGATTATGCGGGGCCGTGGAACGGCTGACACCCGAAAGCGATTCCCCTTTATTTAAACACAGGCTAAGACAGCGGCTTCGGCGATGCGTTGGGGGTTGGCGCATCGACCATGGGGATTGGGGGTCGCTGGCGACATGAACAAAGGAGACTCGCTGCGAACCCGGCTGCGCTATGGGTTCGACAAGAGCATGGCCGCCGGCCCGATCGCGCTAATCGGCTGGCTCGCCGTTGCTTCGCTGCTGATCATCATTGCCTCCGCGGCTTTCCTTGCGGTGACCCGCATCGCGCCGGAGGGCGGCGAACCGCTGAACTTCTTCGAAGCGTTCTGGGAATCGCTGATGCGCACGCTCGATTCCGGCACGATGGGCGGCGACACCGGCTGGGCCTTCCGTCTCGTCATGCTGTTTGTCACGCTTGCCGGCATCTTCGTCGTGTCGGCCCTCATCGGCGTGCTCAGCGCCGGCGTCGACAGCAAGCTCGATGAATTGCGCAAGGGTCGTTCGCGGGTGCTGGAGAGCGACCACACCATCATCCTCAACTGGTCGCCGTCGGTCTTCGACGTCATCTCCGAACTCGTCATTGCCAATGCCAGCCGCCGCCATCCGCGCATTGTCGTCATGGCCAATATGGACAAGGTGGCGATGGAGGACGAGATCGCCGCCAAAGTCGACAGACTGGGCAATACACGCATCATCTGCCGCAGCGGCGACCCAACCGACCTATATGATCTGGCCATCGTCAACCCGCAGACCTCGCGCTCGATCATCGTGCTGTCGCCGGACGGCGACGACCCGGATTCGCAGGTGATCAAGACGGTGCTGGCGCTGGCCAACGACCCGAACCGGCGCACGGCGCCCTATAACATCGCCGCCGAGATCCGCGACGGAAAGAACGCCGAGGTCGCCCGCGTCGTCGGCGGGGCCGAGGTACAGCTTGTCCTGGCCGACCAGCTGATCTCGCGCATTGTCGTGCATTCGAGCCGGCAGTCGGGTCTCAGCGGCGTCTATTCGGAGCTGCTCGATTTCGACGGCTGCGAAATCTACACGACCGAGCAGCCTGATCTCACCGGCAAGACCTTCGGCGAGGCAGTGATGGCGTATGAGCATTGCACGCTGATCGGGCTCTGCGACCAGCAGGGGCGCGTCAATCTCAACCCGCCGTCGGAGCTGGTAATCGGCAAGGACATGCGCGCCATCATCATTGCCGAGGACGATGCCGCCATCAAGCTGGGAAGCGCCGGAGCCAAGATCGATGCCGCGGCGATTCTTCGCCATCAGCCCATCGAGGCGAAGCCGGAGCGCACGCTGATCCTTGGCTGGAACCGGCGCGGTCCGATCATAACCTATGAACTGTCGCGCTATGTCGCGCCTGGTTCGATCCTGACCATCGCCGCCGATACGCCAGGCCTCGAACAGGAAGTTGCCGGGCTGCCGGTCGTCGGCGACAATCTGTCGGTTTCCTGCCGGATCACCGACACGTCGAGCAGCACAGCACTGGCAAGCCTGGACGTGCCTTCCTACGACCACGTGCTCGTCCTCGGCTACAGCGAGACCATGGCAGCGCAGCCCGCCGATACGCGCACGCTGGTGACGCTGCTGCATCTGCGCAAAATCGCAGACGATGCCGGCACGCATATCTCGATTGTCAGCGAAATGATCGACGTGCGCAACCGCGAGCTGGCGGCGGTGACCAAGGCCGATGACTTCGTCGTCAGCAACCGGCTGGTCAGCCTGATGCTGGCGCAGGCATCGGAGAACCAGCATCTCGCAGCGATCTTCGATGACCTGCTCGACGAGGAGGGCTCCGAAATCTACATGCGTCCGGTCGGCCACTATGTCGCCATCGATCAGCCGGTGACGTTCTGGACGATCGCGGAATCGGCGCGGCTGCGCGGCGAGATCGCCATCGGACATAGGCGCGTTCGCGCTGCGCAGAGTGATGAGCGGGCTCTGGGCGGCGTCACCGTCAACCCGTTGAAGTCGCAAGCGCTGGCCTACCTGCCTGAGGACCGGGTCATCGTGCTGGCGCGGGACTAAACCCCGACTGCCTTGGCGCGAGCCAGAAGCCGTTCGGCGAGCCTGAGATGCGGCCGGTCATACATCTTGCCGTCAATGCCGACCACGCCGGGATTTCCGGCCGCCTCGAAGGCCGCGACGATGGCCTGCGAGCGTTGCACTGCCTCCGCCGATGGCGTGAAGGCGGCGTTGATGACCGGCACTTGCGCCGGATGGATCGCCATCTTGCCGGCAAAGCCGTCACGCTCGGCCTCCGTGCATTCGGCTTCGAAGGCGGCCATGTCGCGAAAGGCAGGGAAAACCGTGTCGATCGCCGCGACTTCAGCTGCGCCGGCGGCAAGGATGGTCATGGTGCGGGCAAGGCGGAAGACATCGGTGTAGCGGCCGTTGTCGTCGCGCGCAGCCTGCGCGCCGATCGCCGCCGACAGATCTTCGGCACCCCAGGTGAGGCCGGCAAGCCTGGCGCTTGCCCCGGCATAGGTCGCGGCGGCCAGCAACCCAGCAGCGGTCTCGGTAATGATCGGCAGGATCTTGATCGCGCCATCCGGCAATCCGTTTTCGGCCTCATGTACGCGGAGCTTTACGGATAGCTGCTGGACA
Organism: Mesorhizobium sp. M0615; assembly: GCF_040320805.1. Lineage (NCBI taxonomy): Bacteria > Pseudomonadati > Pseudomonadota > Alphaproteobacteria > Hyphomicrobiales > Phyllobacteriaceae > Mesorhizobium > Mesorhizobium sp. M0615. The sequence goes on from NZ_JAMYQI010000004.1 coordinate 45,749, forward strand.
TCCTGGCCGCTGTTCGACTTCGGCAGCATGATGCCGTCGGGTTTGACCGGAACCAGGGCGGCCAGATCATCGTCGGTCAACCCGGTCGATAGGTCGTTGACTCTGATATAGATGGCGGAGCTTGTCTGCTGCCTGTTGCCGGCAATAAAGCGTGCTGCGATGTCGCGTGCCGACGGCTTGTTTTGTGGCGCCACGGAATCCTCAAGGTCGACGATGACCACGTCGGCGCCGGCGCCAAAACCCTTCTCCAGTTTCTTTTTGGAATCCCCGGGCACAAACAGCAGCGAGCGCATCAGGCCGCCTTTTTCATCATCATCGCCTGGCGCGTGCATTTGGCAACGAGCACATCGTTCTGATTGTAGGCGTGATGCTCGAACTCGACGATGCCGCGGTCCGGCTTCGATTTCGAGTCCCTGACCGAGAGCACCGTCGTTTCGACACGGATGGTGTCGCCGTGGAAGACCGGGTGCGGAAACACCGTCTCCTTCATGCCGAGATTGGCAATTGTGGTGCCGACGGTGATGTCATTGACGGAAATGCCGATCATCAGGCCGAGCGTGAACAGCGAATTGACCAGCGGTCTGCCCCATTCGCTCTTGGCGGCGAAGTCGAAGTCGATGTGCAGCGGCTGTGGGTTCAGCGTCATCACCGAGAACAGCATGTTATCGCTTTCGGTGACGGTCTTGCGCAGCGTGTGCCGAAAGACATGTCCGACGACGAACTCTTCGAGATAAAGCCCGGGCATCGTTTTTCTCCTCCGCTGCCTGACGGTTGATAGGCGCTGCCCATGCCACCCGCAAGCCAGTTAATAAACATGGTGAACCGTTCGTAAACCATTTCTGCCTAGGGTCATTCCTGGGGCCGGAAGCTTTCCGGCAAGGGGCGTAGCAGGCAGTATGGTTGTCTCGCATTTTCTCAAATGGATCTACACCGCGAGAGTTTCGGAGCGCGCCGCGGCGGCGAGCGCGCTGGCCCGCGCCTACGTCAATTCCGACCTGCCTTTCGAAGACCGTTGCGCGGCCGAAGCGGCGCTGACGCTGCTGCTCGACGACGCCTCGTCGAAGGTGCGGCTGGCTATGGCCGAAGCGCTGTCGATGAGCCATCACGCGCCGCTGCAGATCATCAGCGCGCTTGCCTCCGATCAGCCGGAAGTGGCAGCCCTGGTGCTGGCGCGCTCCCCGCTGCTGACGGACGCCGACCTGATCGACCGCGTCGCGGCCGGGCACAAGGCGACGCAAAAACTGATCGCCGACCGGCCGGTCGTTTCGATGGCGGTTGCCGCGGCGATCGCCGAGATCGGCGAACCGGAAGCGTGTGCGGCGCTGCTCGCCAATGACGGCGCCGACATAGCCTCGCTCTCCTTCCGCCGCATCGCCGAGCGGCATGGCCATATCGCTCATTTGCGCGAGGCAATGGTCACGGATGTGCGGCTGCCGGCCGACTGCCGGCACATGCTACTGGTCAAGCTCGGCGAAACGCTGAAGGCTTCGCCGCTGGTGATGGCGCTGATGGGGGCGGCCAGAGCCGAGCGCGTCACGCGCGATGCTTGCGTCAAGGCTTCGGTGCGGCTGGTCGAAGGCACGCGCGCGGAGGAACATGCGGCACTTATCGAACATCTGCGCCTGCGCGGCGACCTGACCGCAAGTTTCATCATCCGTGCCATTGCCCACGGCAAGGTCGACTTTTTCGGCTCGGCCCTGGTTGCGCTCAGCCAGCAGTCGGAGCAGCGGGTGCGGGCCTTGCTCGCAGGCGGCCAGGACGTTGCGTTGCAGGCGCTGTTCCGCGGCGCCGGCCTTGCCGCTTCCACCCATGGCATCATCCTGCGCGCGCTCAAAATCTGGCGCGAAGTCGCCAACGGCAAGCGCCTCGCTGGCGTGCAGGAGGTCAGCTGGCTGATGCTGAAGGAGCTCGGCGGTCCGGCCACCGAGGGCGATCTCGCCGGCCTGGTCAAGTCGATCCACCTCGACGCGCTGCGGGAAAACGCGCGCGGGCATGCGCTGGCGATAGCCGCGGCCTGACGCCTTAAACTCGGTCCTTGGCGAAGAAATCCGGGAAATCCTCGATCGCGGCGGCGATGATGCGCAGCGAGGCTGCGATCTGCAGCATATCCGCACCGCCGCTGCGCTCTGAAAGGCTGGCTGCATATTGCCGGGCCACAGTGACAGTTGCTGTCTGTGGATCGCCGGTTGCGCGAAAGAGCAGTTCACGCGCGAGGCCGCGCAGGAAATTGGCGATCGAGAGCGCGGTGTCGGTAGGAGTGGACGGCCTCTGCTGCGCGGCGCGCAGGCGCAGGATTTCGAGGCCGACGGTAACGGCGGCGACCCCGCCGCCCAGGATCGCATCGCCCTTCCTGCCGGCATTTTGCAAGAGCGGCATCAGCTGGTTGATGCGGTCATAGGCCAGACTCTCGAAGGCCGAACGCCGCGGCACCCGCTCATGCAGGCACAGCCGCGCCAGATCCTCGCGCATGGCGCGCACGATGCGGTTGGCCGCGCGCCATGGATCCACCGGCAGCACCACGATGAAGACGCAGATAGCCAGCAGGATGCCGACCAGCACCGACGCCGAGCCGGCGAAGAACGGGCCTGGTGCATAGGCCATCGCTTGATGCGGGCTGAGGAAGGCGAGGAAATTGATTGCAAAGGCCGTCGCCACGCCGACGGTGCGCGGATTGGCCATGCCCAGCGCCGTCGGTACCAGGATCGGCACGACAAACAGCGTGAACCAGCCGAAGCCGGGCAAAGCAGGCAGCGCGACCTGGCCAACAAGGAAGGCAAAGGGCAAAGCCAGCAGCGTACCCTTGAAGAAGCCCCAGGACACCCGCACCGGGTCAGGCCGCGCGGCGAAAAGACTGGAGACGACCGCAACGAGGATAACGGTGCCGGCCGCGTCGGACCATTTCGTCGTCAGCCAGAAGGCGGCGACCGCCAGCGTGGCAAGGGCGGCGCGTATGGCATTGCGCGAAGCCCCGGGATAATCGCGATGCACCACCAGCGCAGGCAGCTGCCTGTTGCTCCGGCTCGGGCGCGTCACCGGTGCGCGCAGGGCGTCGAGGCCGCGCAGCACCTGCTTGAAGGCTTCGGCGAAATCGGCGGCGATGGTGAGGCGCGTGATGGTGCCGACCCTGTCGTCCTGATCGGTCGAGGCATCGGGCATTTGCCGGGCCTTGCCGGCAATCGCGTCGAGCCGCGTCACCCAGGGCGACGTGTCCTCCAGCGCCTCGGGCGTGGCTGCCAGTTCGCTGACCAGCGACTGCAGTTCCGAGCGCACCGGAATGAGCGCTGCGTTTTTCGGCGCGGCGTGAGAATGCAGCGCGCGTGCCGCCGACAGCGCCGACAGAAGCTGACCGATGGTGAGGCGGACCGGATGGGCGCGGGTGGCGAAGCTCGGGGCTTCGAGCCGGGCATAGGTGCGCATCTCGGCCAGCATCTGGGCGTCCGTGATCAGCTTGCCGTGCAGGCCGGCCAGTCTCGCCGGGTCGCCGCCGGAAAAAGCGCCGCCCGCATAGGTTGCAAGGTCGAGGATGCTGCGCTTCAGCCTGGAGATGATGGCGTCAGCGGCCAGCTTGGGCAGGATCAGCCGGCTGGTCAGGCCGGCGCAGACGATGCCGAGCACGATCTCGGCGCAGCGCGCGACAGCGAGATCGACGACCACGTGCGGCTGGCCGAAAGCCGGCAGCCCAATGATCATCGCGGTATAGCCGGCAAGTGCGGCGCCATAGGCTTCCGGATTGCGCAGCAGCGACGAAACCAGCGTGCACAGCCCAATCCAGACGGATAGCGCCGTGACCAGCAGCCAGGGATTGGTGCCGAAAACCGAGGTGATGCCGATCGCCGCAAGTCCACCGGCCAGCGTGCCGAGCAGCCGGTAAAAACCTTTCGCCAGCACCATGCCGGCGACCGGCTGGGCGACGATGAAGACCGTCATCATCGCCCATTGCGGGTGGTCGAGTTTTAGCGCGTAAGCAGCGAGAAGCGCGATCAGACCGGCCGAAACCGTGCGCAGGGCGAAAATCCAATCCGAGCGCGTCGGCTGCGTCAGGCCCGCCAAACTGGTTTCGAAGTCGCTCTTCAGCCGCGCCCAGATCACAAGCTGGTCTCCGTATCGGAAGCGCAGGCTAGAGCAGTTCCAGGAAAAGTGTGAAACGGTTTTCCGCCCGGAACTGCGTCAAAACGAAGAGTTGGCCGGCGCTCAGATATCCAGCACTTCCGTCGCGGCGAATTCGGCGCGTTCCTGGATGAAGCGGAAGCGGGCTTCCGGCTTGGTGCCCATCAGCGCGTCGATAGCATCCTTGGTCGCCGCCACGGCGTCGATAACATCGACCCTGAGCAGCGTGCGCTTCCTCGGGTCCATGGTGGTTTCCTTGAGCTGCGCGGCCATCATCTCGCCCAGGCCCTTGAAGCGGCCGATCTCGACCTTGGCGCGGCCGGTGAATTCGGTGCGCAACAGCTCGTCCTTGTGCGCATCGTCCCTGGCATAGGCAACCTTGCCGCCTTGCCGGATCGAATAGAGCGGCGGCACCGCCAGATACAGATGGCCGCCATTCACCAGGTTCGGCATTTCCTGGTAGAAGAAGGTGATCAGCAGCGACGCTATGTGAGCGCCGTCGACGTCGGCGTCGGTCATGATGATCACGCGGTCGTAGCGCAAATCCTCGTCGCGGTATTTCGAGCGCGTGCCGCAACCGAGCGCCTGAATCAGGTCCGATATCTGCTGGTTGGCGGCGAGCTTGTCGTTGCCGGCGCTGGCGACGTTGAGGATTTTTCCGCGCAGCGGCAGCACCGCCTGACTCGCACGGTCGCGCGCCTGCTTGGCCGAGCCGCCGGCCGAGTCGCCTTCGACGATGAACAGTTCGGCGCCCGCGGCGGCGTTCTGCGTGCAGTCGGCGAGCTTGCCGGGAAGGCGCAGCTTGCGCACCGCGCTCTTGCGCGACACCTCCTTTTCCTGGCGCCGGCGCACCCGCTCGTCGGCGCGCGCAATCACCCATTCCAGCAGCTTGGAGGCTTCCTGCGGATTGTCGGCCAGCCAGTGGTCGAAGGGATCGCGGATGGCGGTCTCCACAATGCGAATGGCTTCGATCGTTGCCAGCCTGTCCTTGGTCTGGCCGACGAATTCCGGCTCGCGAATAAACACCGACAGCATGCCTGCCGCCGAGATCATCACGTCTTCGGAGGTGACGATCGAGGCGCGCTTGTTGCCGACCAGGTCGGCATAGGCCCGAAGCCCGCGCGTCAGCACATTGCGAAAGCCGGCCTCATGCGTGCCGCCTTCGCCGGTCGGGATGGTGTTGCAGTAGGAGTTGACGAAGCCGTCACCGCCGAACCAGGTCACCGCCCATTCCAGCGAACCGTGGCCGCCCTGCTTCTCGCTCTTGCCGGCGAAGATTTCGCGGGTCACCTGGAAATCATCGCCGAGCGATGCCTTGAGATAGTCCTTCAAGCCGCCGGGGAAATGGAACTCCGCCTTGGCCGGCGTCTGGTCCTTTTCCTTGATCAGCGATGGGTCGCAGCTCCAGCGGATCTCGACGCCGCCGAACAGATAGGCTTTCGAGCGGGTCATGCGATAGAGCCGCGCCGGCTCGAAGGCGGCGCCCTTGCCGAAAATCTGCTCGTCGGGATGGAAGCGGATTTTGGTGCCGCGCCGGTTGTGCACTTCGCCGAGCTGCTCCAGCCCGCTCACCGGAACGCCGCGCGAGAACCTTTGGCGGTAAAGCTGGCGACCGCGCGCGACTTCGACTTCAAGATGGTCCGACAGCGCATTGACGACCGAGACGCCGACACCGTGCAGACCGCCTGAGGTCTCATAGACCTTGCTATCGAACTTGCCGCCCGAATGCAGCGTCGTCATGATGACTTCGAGCGCCGGCTTCTTGAATTTCGGATGCGGATCGACCGGGATGCCGCGGCCATTGTCGGTAACGGTCAGAAACCCGTCGGCCGACAGCTCGACATCGATGAAGGTGGCATGGCCGGCGACCGCCTCGTCCATCGAATTATCGATGACCTCGGCAAACAGATGGTGCATCGCCTTGTCGTCGGTGCCGCCAATATACATGCCGGGACGGCGCCGCACCGGCTCCAGCCCCTCCAGCACCTCGATGTCGGCGGCGCTATAGCCCTCGCTGCCGTCCTTGGTCGCGGCAGGACGCTTCGTGGCCTGCACCAGCGGGTCGGCCGGGCGCGAAGGTGTCCGAGCCGGTTGCGGCTGCTTTTCCAGATTGCCGAAAAGATCGTTGTTGTCGTCCATGCCTGCCATAGAATCCGGTGCCGCGAATCACCCGTCGATACTGCCACGCTTTTCGGCGCCAAGCGACGGAAGTTCCTGTTACGTTCGGGGATTAACCCCTTCTTATCCTAAAACCTTTCGATAACCAAGCCGGCGGAAATAGGTCCGTGCGGAGCCGCTGGGATTCCTGAATCTTTAACAAAGCGGCCTAGCGTCGCCCCAACAAAACAAAAGACCACGAGAGTCAGGGGTTGGTTGTGAGGGGCAAGGCCATAACGATGATTGGCATCGCTGCCGTCTTCGGCGCGTTTTCAATCTTTGCCGCGGATTTCTGGGTGAAAAGCCAGGCCAAGGCCGATGCCGAAGAGAAAACGGCGTCGATCCCGGCGCCCGCCGTCCCCAAGGTTGTCTTCAAGACCATCGTGGTGGCCAACGCGCCGCTGCGTTACGGCATGGAGCTTGACCGGGCGCAGCTCAGCGAAATCCCATGGTCCGAGGATTCGGTGCCGCAGGGCGCGTTCACCACAGTCAATGCATTGCTCGCCGAAGGCAGCCGCGTGGTATTGTCGCCGATCGAGATCAACGAGCCGGTGCTGATCAGCAAATTGTCGGGGCCGAACGGCCGCGCGACGCTGTCCAACATGATGACGCCCGGCATGCGGGCGGTGACAATCCGCACCGACGAGATCGCCGGTGTCGGCGGCTTCGTCATGCCGGGCGACCGGGTCGACGTGGTGCTGACACGCGATGCGGGCGAAATCCAGGAAGTGGCCAAGAACGCGCAGGGCGCTGCCGGATCGACCGTTACCTCCGAGATCGTCGTCTCCGACGCCAAGGTGCTGACCGTGGGGCAGGGCGCCGACGAGCGCCAGACCACACCGCAGATCGCCAATTCCGTGACCATCGAGGTGACGACCGAAGGCGCGCAGAAAGTGGCGCTTGCCCGCACCGTCGGCACCTTGTCGCTGTCGCTCCGCTCGGCCGCCGACGGTGGTGCCGCCAAGGACGGCGTCACCACCATCTCGTCCTTCGGCGGATCGGTCGCCTCCGGCGTCCAGGCCGCTGCCGGCGCGCTGTTCACTGCCGCGACCAAGGAGCCTGAGAAGCCGAAATTCAAGACGATCATCGTGACGCGCGGCACGCAGGTCGAAGAATACCAGGTTCCTGCGCGGGACCAGCAATAACTGCCGGTGGGGACCGGGCGAGGGACGGGACAGATGTCGGGACTTCATGCATTTCAGACGACGAAAGGGCTGCGCACAATGCGGGCGCTTGCGGTGGGGGCTTGCCTCGCCGCGGCCGCAATGCTCGGCCTCAGTGCGCCAGCCAAGGCCGACAACGATATCGTCCATGTCTCGTCGACAACGAATGCGTCGATCAAGGTAGCCAAGGGCAAGCCGAAGACGGTCATGACCAATGCCGCCTTCTACCAGATCGTCATCGGCGATCCGGAGATCGCCAACGTCAATCCGCTGACCGACAAATCCTTCTATGTGCTGGGCAACAATCTCGGCACCACCGGCATCGCACTGTTCGACGAGAACAAGCAGTTGGTCGGCACCGTCGACATCGAGGTGACGCTGGACACCGACCAGCTGGCCAGCACCATTCGCGCCAGCGTGCCGGACGCCAAGATCAAGGTCGGCTCGGCCAATGGCCGCGTCGTGCTGTCGGGCGAGGCCGATGACGCGGTCGCCGCCGAGAAGGCAAGCAAGATCGCCAGCCGTTTCTCCGGCAATGAGGAAGTGATCAATTCGGTCAACATCTCGTCCTCGCAGCAGGTTCAGCTCAACGTCCGCTTCGTCGAGATCAATCGCCAGGCCGGACAGGATCTCGGCGCCAAATACAGCGCCAATTTTGCTTACGGCATTGGCGGGCGCGACGTCACCATCGAGCCGGGCTCGGTGCCGGGAGCCGGCAATGGCGAGATCATCGGCCGGCTGCTGTCCAACGGCCTGTCGATCGACGTCGCCATCAAGGCGCTGGAGGAACGTGGCCTTGCCCGGCGGCTGGCAGAGCCGAACCTGATCGCCCGCTCGGGCCAGACGGCAAGCTTCCTCGCCGGCGGCGAGTTCCCGATCCCGGTCTCCGAGGACAATGGCAAGATTTCCGTCAGCTACAAGAAATACGGCGTCAGCCTCGACTTCACGCCGACGGTTCTCAAGGACGGGCTGGTCAGCCTCGACATCGCGCCGGAAGTGTCCTCGATCGATGCTTCGGCCTCCTACAATATCGGCAATATCTCGGTGCCGGGCTTTATCGTGCGCCGCGCCAGGACATCGGTCGACCTGAAGAACGGCCAGAGCTTCATGATCGCCGGCCTGCTGCAGTCGCAAAACGACATCACCACGTCGCGTCTTCCCGGCCTCGGCAAGCTGCCGGTGCTCGGCTCGCTGTTCTCCTCCAAATCATATCAGCGGCGCGAGACCGATCTGGTGATCATCGTCACCCCCTATCTGGTCAAGCCGGTCGATCCGTCGAAGAAGCTGCTCGAGCCGACCGACGGCACGCAGCCGGCCAGCAATGTCGATTATTTCCTAAACAACACCGAGGAAGTGAAATCGTCCGACGCCAATCGTGCGGTGGCAATGGCCAGCGGCAGCACGGCACAGCCGGCTGCGGTCACCACCGTCGGGCATTTCCTCGACCTGCCGAAGGATTGAAGCCATGCGCTTGCGACCATGCATCGCCCTGCTGCTCGCCGGCCTCGCCAGCGGCTGCACCAGCGACGACTATATCCGCTCCGAGGGGCCGACGATTGCCGCCGGCAACGCACAGGCCGCCAATACGGCCATGCAGATGGTCGATCCCTGGAAATACGGCGTCCAGAACACCAGGCTGCTGGTGCCGGCGCAGCGCAGTGAGGCGGCAGTCAACGCCGCCGACCAGGCTGCTGCTGCCAAGGCCGTGCAACCGACAGCGACAACCGATTGATTTGCCCGGTGATTTGACCGGGAATGACCTGACAGGCTGACAAAATGGCAAGCGGCATCAAGACCAAGAAGATCCTGCTGGTGTCCAGCGACCGGACCTTTGTGCAGGATACGCGCACCGCGTTCGCGGCCTCGGAGGTGATCCAGCTTTCGACCGTCGAGAAGAACATTGCCGAACTGCGCGGCGAGGTCCAGGAAGCCGATTTCGGCGCGCTCATCGTCGACATGGATGCGGCAAAGCTGGAAGAGATCGAGTCGCTGCAGCGCATCATGCGCCGGCTTGAAGGCCGCGTTCCGGTGGTCGTCGTCACCCAGGAATTCAACGCCGCCGCGGTGCGCATCCTGGTGCAGCTCCAGGTCGCCGATTTCCTGGTCAAGCCGATCACCACCGCCGATCTGGTGCGGTCGGTCGTGCGCGCGCTGCAAGGGCCGGGGCGCGAGGAAAACACCGAGTCGCAGATCTATACCTTCATGCCGGCCGCCGGCGGCGTCGGCACCACGACGCTGGCGCTGCAGACCGCTTTCCAGCTGCATCATTCGGTGACGCGCGGCGCGTCGACCTGCGTGGTCGACCTCAACTTCCAGCAAGGCGCCTGCGCCGAATATCTCGACCTCGAGCCGCGCTTCGACATCACCGAAATCGAGAACCAGCCCGAGCGCCTCGACCGTCAGCTGCTGGACGTGATGCTGTCCAAGCATGCGAGCGGGCTCTGCGTGCTGGCGGCGCCAACGCATCCGTCGGAAATGCGCTCGTTCAAGACCGATGTCGTGGTGCGCATGCTCGATCTCGTCTCGGCCTATTTCGATAACGTCGTCATCGACATGCCGCGCACCTGGTTTCCGTGGACGGAGACGGTGCTGCTCGGCTCCAACAAGCTCTACATCGTCGCCGAAATGACGGTGCCATGCCTGCGCCATACGCAGCGGCTGATCCAGGCGGTCTACGAGACGGCAGGCAAGGAAGTGAAGCCGAACGTGATCGTCAACCGTTTCGAGCAGAAGATGTTCGACAACGGCATCAAGCAGGCCGATGTCCAGGAAATCCTGGGCGAGCATTTCGTCGGCGGCATCTCCAACAATTACCGGCTTGTGCGTGAAGCTGTCGACCGCGGCGTGCCGCTGCATGAGATCGACCCGAACGCCAATGTCGTCAACGATCTGAAGAGGATCATCCTGCCGGAAGAAGCCGTGGTGACGCCGGAGAAATCGCGCTCGCTGTTCGGCATCGGCAGGGGCCTCCTGAAGAGGAAAGCCGGATGACCAGCCGCTTCTCGACCCTGCAGAACCGTGACGTCCGCGCGCTGAAGCCGGCCGAGGCGGCGCCGGTCGCGCATCACGCCGTGGTCATCCCGACGAACCGCAAGGCCTTGCCGCCGAAGCCGGAGACAACACCGGGAAAAAGCGCCAACAAGGTGCTCGATGCCCGCGTGCGCATCCACCGGCTGCTGCTCGAGGAAATCAACCTGGTCGCGCTGGAGCGCCTGCCCAAGGATGAGATGCGCCGGCAGGTGCAGGAGTTCGTGTCGGAAAAGACCCGCCAGGAGCGTATGGCGATCAACACCGTCGAACTTGAAGCGCTGGTCGATGACATCGTCGATGAGATGGTCGGCCTCGGCCCGCTGGAACCGCTGCTCAAGGACCCCGACATCAACGACATCCTGATCAACGGCCACCAGAACTGCTTCGTTGAAAAACGGGGCAAGCTGCAGCAGGTCCATATCCCGTTCAAGGACGAGGCGCACCTGTTGCGCATCGTCAACAAGATCGTCGCCGCCGTCGGCCGCCGGGTCGACGAATCGCAGCCGATGGTCGATGCCCGCATGCTCGACGGCTCGCGCTTCAACGCCGCCATTCGCCCGGTCGCCGTCGACGGGCCGCTGGTGTCGATCCGCAAGTTTTCAAAGAACAAGCTCGGCCTGCACAAGCTGGTCGAGTTCGGCGCCATCACCCAGAACATGGCCGAGGTGCTGGCGGCTGCAGTCCACGCCCGCAAGACGACCATCATCTCGGGCGGCACCGGCACCGGCAAGACGACGATGCTCAACGCATTGTCGGCCTTCATTCCGGAAGACGAACGGCTGATCACCATCGAGGACGCGGCCGAACTGCAGCTGCAGCAGCCGCATGTCGCGCGCATGGAAACGCGCCCCGCCAACATCGAAGGTCATGGCGAGCTGAAGCAGCGCGACCTGGTCAAGAACGCGCTGCGCATGCGCCCCGACCGCGTCATCCTCGGCGAGTGCCGCGGCGAGGAGGCCTTCGACATGCTGCAGGCGATGAACACCGGACATGAAGGCTCGATGGCGACCATCCACGCCAACACGCCGCGCGACGCCATTTCACGCCTCGAGCAGATGCTGGGCATGACCGGCATGCCGATGACGGTGCAGTCGATCCGCAGTCAGATCGCCAGCGCGCTCGACCTTATCGTCCAGCTGACGCGACTGTCGGACGGCAAGCGCAAGGTGACCAGCGTCGCCGAGGTGACCGGCATGGAAGGGGACGTCATCCAGATGCAGGAGATATTCCGCTTCGTGCGCACTGGCATGGAGGCCGACGGCAAGATCCTCGGTCACTACGAGGCGACCGGCATTCGCCCGCGTTTCCTCGAGGACCTGCGCAATATGGGCATTGAATTCCCCGGCAAATATTTCGAACCCGGCCGGCCGCAGGAGTAGCCGGGTGTTCGAGAATTTCAGCCCGATCTATGTCGTTTATGCCGCGGCAGCGCTGACCGGCATCATGATCGCCGAAGGCTGCTATCTGCTCTATGCCGGCCGCAGCGACAAGCGCCTGGCCATCAACCGGCGCATGAGGCTGCAGGAAAACAAGATCAGCCAGGAACAGGTGCTGATTCAGCTGCGCAAGGAACGCGGCCTCGATTCCGGCACGTCATTCTTCTCGCCCGACCGTTTTCGCGCGCTGCGCACGCAGTCTGGCATGGTGATGCCGTTGCCGAAATTCCTGACGATGACGACGGGCGTGGCGCTGGCGATGATGCTCGTCGCGCTCTGGTACGGGCTGCCGCTGTTGCTCGCCATTTTGCTGTTTGTGGTGCTGACAGCGCTGCTGCCGGTAATTGTGCTGCGTTCCAAGCGTGCCCGGCGGGTGAAGCGTTTCGGCGTGCAGTTGCCGGAGGCGCTGGAATTGATCACGCGCGGCTTGAAGGCCGGGCATCCGGTTCCGGTGGCGATCTCGATGGTGTCGCGCGAGATGTCCGATCCGATCGGCACCGAATTCGGCGTTATCTCCGACGAGGTGACTTATGGTTCCGACCTGGTTTCTGCGCTGAATGCACTGTTCGACCGCGTCGGCCAGGAGGATCTGCCGCTGTTCGTCACCGCGGTTTCCATCCAGACGAGTTCGGGCGGCAATCTGCGCGAGATCCTCGACGGGCTGTCGACGACGATCCGCGAACGCGGCAAGCTGCGCCGCAAGGTGCGCGCCATTTCGACTGAGGGTCGTATGTCGGCCTATATCCTGACGGCGGTGCCGGCACTGCTGTTCGCCACCATCATGGTGATGATGCCGCAATTCTATCAGAGCGTCTGGGATGTACCGAAGACGTGGTATCTGCTGGGCGGTTCCGTGACATGGCTGATGCTGGGCAACATCATCATGTTCAAGATGTCGAACTTCCGGTTCTGAGATGGAGCAGATGATCCAGTTTCTTGCATCGCTGGCGCCGACGTCGCTGATGCCGGTAGCCGCGCTGCTGCTGGTGTTGGGTGGCAGCGCGGTGGCATGGCCGCTCGTGGTAGCCAAAGGCGACCGCAACGATCTCAAGCGCCGGCTCAAGATCGACGACAGCAAGACTCCCCAACAGGCCGAGGCGGCGCCGAAGAAGAACCAGAGCGTCGTGCGCGAGAAGGCGGTGAAGCGGGCGCAGGAATTCTACGCCAAGAGCGATCCGGAAAATGTCGCCCGGTTGCGTATGAAGCTGATCCAGGCGGGCTATATGGAGCCGCGCGCGATCGGCACATTCTTCCTGATCCGCTTCGCCTGCCTGGTGGGCGCAACGATCGGCGCGTTCCTGGTCAACCATTGGATGGGCAGCGCCGATTCCACCGCGACTAGCCGCTGGACCTTCATCATCCTGTCGGGAGCCGCCGGCTATTTCGTGCCCGGCCTGGTGCTCAGCCAGAAGGTGCGGGAAAAGATGCGCGAATACCGCAACGGCTTTCCCGACTTCATGGATTTGATGATCGTCTGCTCCGATGCGGGCATGAGCATGGAGGCAGGCATCGAGCGGGTCTCGAAGGAACTGGCCAAGACCTATCCGTCGCTGAGCCAAAACCTGCAGCTGGTGTCGCTGGAACTCAGGGCCGGCCGCAGCCTCGACGATGCCTTGAAGGCGCTCGCCGACCGCCTCAGCTTGGACGAGGTGCGCTCCTTCGCCACGCTTTTGCAGCAGTCGAAGGAACTCGGCACCAGCCTTGCCGGGGCGCTGCGCGTGTTCTCCGACGAAATGCGCCACAAGCGCATGTCGCTGGCCGAGGAGAAGGCACATGCCTTGCCGGCCAAGATGTCGGTGCCGGTGGTGGTGTGCATCCTGCCGGTGGTGCTGATGATCGCCGTCATCCCGATCATCGTCAAAATGACGGCGGTTCAGTAGATACCTAGGGGATTGCCCGGCGGCTTCTTGCGGTTACTCACTCCAACTACGCTTCATCTGGATGTCGAAACCCGGCCGGTTCGGTCGCTCTCCTTCGGCAAAATCCGCAAAGCAAAATGAGTGAGCCGTCCATGCGAATAGTCTTGTGCACCGCTTTCCTCGGCCTGGCCGCCACCAGTCTGTCGCCGGCCTCGGCCGCGGCCGACGATTGCGGCGATGCTGCCGCCCTGGTGCAACAGGCCTATCCCAGGGCCCAAAAGAGCGCAGACGGCGCCTCGTTCACGCTCGAACCCCATACCAGCATCGCCGTGACGCTCCCGGATACGCCGTTTGGCCTCGTCTGCAAGATATGGCCTGCCCATGACGATCTGTTGCTGGTCGCGGTGCCGCTCATCGACAGCAGCCAATCCAGCGACGACGGGCATGTCGGCGATGTCGACCTTCTGGTCGTCGACAGGAAGACCCGGCAGGTGCGCCAGCGCCTGCTCCAGCCCGGGCTGATGACCGATGATGCCATCGCCATCAACAAGGTCGAATTCGATACCGGCCGCTATGGCCTGGCGCCCGGTGTCACCGGCTTTGGCCTGCGCATCCAAATGGCGAGCCATTCGCGGCCCAATCCCTTCAGCGAAACCGACCTGCGACTCTATGCCCTTGACGGCGGTGATCTGCGCCTGGTGCTCGACGGCATCATCGTGGCCGGCTTTGGCGGCGAAGGCGACACCAATTGCGCAGGATCCTTTCAATCCAGCCGGGTCAGCCTGGCGATGAGCCCGGCGAGACATCACGGCTATCACGACATCACAGTGTTCGAGCGGTTGGACACCGACAATCCGTCTGTCGACAAGAATGGCGAGTGCCAGTCCCATCCCGGAAGGTCCATGAAACGAACCTACCGGCTGCGCTATGACGGCAGCCGCTATCAGTTTCCGGCGGGGCTCAAGTCGATGGAGCCGGACTAGCCCTCGGCTGGTTAATGGCTGGTGTGCCCGAAACCAAATTTTAGGGGCGTTTCAGCACTGAAGTTTAATTGCCCTGTTGTAGTCTGCCTCCTGAAGAACGACCCGGTAAATCGGGCGATTGGGGCCAGGGGCATGCGTCACAGAATTTTCACGGCAATGGCCGCGCTAGCGGCCGTCTTGATGGTCAGCGGCTGTACGACTGAGAACGTCGATAAGACCAAGACCACGTCGATCCAACCGGTGGCAAAAGACGTCAGCACCTCCGACCTTGCGCAAGGCAAGGCGCAGTTCCGCGAGGCCAATTACGGCCTTGCCGAACAGCATTTCCGCAAGGCCGTGGAACTGAAGGCCGACAGTGCCGAGGGATGGATGGGGCTTGCCGCCTCCTATGACGAACTCGGCCGCTTCGACTTCGCCGACCGCGCCTACGACCAGCTTTTGAAGGTTGCCGGGCGCAAGCCGCAGATTGTCAACAATATGGGCTATTCGCAGCTGCTGCGCGGCAACAAGAAGAAGGCGAGGGCGCTGCTCATGGAAGCAAGGGCCGGAATGGCCGACCCGAGCGTGATCAACGCCAATCTGGCGCTGCTCAACAAGGGCTGAGACTCTTCGCGGGGACGGCAGTCGACGCTTTGTAAACCCTGTCGGCAGGTTGCTTTGAAAACCGGCCGAAAACGGTATCTCCGGCCGGTTGCATGCCTATGATGCGCCACAAATCGAGGATCCCAAAGGTTGCCGCTCATCCATGCTGGATTTCAGTTCGCTATTGCTGGCGGCTGCGCTGTCGGGCACATGCCTGAGCGTCACCATGTTTGTGATCTGGTTCACGGCGCCGCGTGCACGCTTCGTGCTGACGGTGGCGTGCGGCATTCTCGTCCTTGTCGCCCACGTCATCGTCTTCTGGCGCTACACGAGGGAGCCCAGTCCCTTGCTTTGCCAGGCGGCGCTGGCGCTGCTCAGCCTAGGTTTCCTGGCGCTTTCACTTTCGGCCATGCAATATCTTGGTATGCGCAATTACAGCCGCGCTGTCCTGCCGGCCATGCTTGCGATGGCTGTGTGCGCCGGCGTTACCTATCTCGGTTTCGATGGTGTCGGCTTCATCCTCACCTACACGACGGTAACAGTGCTGCTCGCCTCGATCGGGGTGATGTTCTGGATCAAGGGCGGTCAGGATCGCGGCATTCTGCTGGTCGTTTCGGCGCTAAGCGGCGTCTGCGGCGTATCCTTCGGGCTCTGCGGCGCTGTGCTTCTGGTCAAGGGCCAGTGGGTGCTCGGCGTTGCACCCGACAATTGGGCCGAGCGGCTGAATTCGGTCGTGGCAGTCGCCTGCATGACGGCGCTCGGCGCGCTGACGCTGTCGCTGCATCATCTTCAGGCACAGATCGAACTGAAGGCCGAGACTCTGACCGACCCGTTGACCGGGCTGATGAACCGGCGTGCCTTGAACTCGCTCTATGGCGAGCGCGTCTTCGGTCCGTTCATGTCGATCGCCATGTTCGACCTCGATCATTTCAAACGGACCAACGATGTCTACGGCCATCCGGTCGGCGACCGGGTCCTGTGCCGCTTCGCGGCAATCATCAAGAAATATGATCGGGTTGGCGTCGACGCCTTTCGGCTGGGCGGCGAGGAGTTCGCGCTGGTCATGTCGCGGATGCCGCAAGACAAGGCCCATGACCTCGCCAGCAAGATCGGCGTCGCTTTCGGCACGGAAGTGGTGCCGACGCCGCGCGGGCCGTTGCGCAGCAGCGTCAGCGGCGGCATCGGCTTTGGCAAGGAAGACGGCAGCAGCCTCGAGGACGTCCTGGCCGAGGCCGACAAAGCGCTTTACGCGGCCAAGCACGCGGGGCGGAACCGCGTGCTTGTGCTGAACCAGGTAAGCAAGGCCGATGGGCCGGCCTTGCGTTCAGCCTGACAGGCCAGAGTGTCATTCGGCGGCGCCGAGATATTCCGACAGCGGCGGGCAGGAGCAGACGAGGTTGCGGTCGCCGGCGACATTGTCGATGCGCGAGACCGGCGGCCAGTATTTGGCCGCTTTGTCGACATCGCCGGCGGGGTAGGCCGCTTCCAGCCGCGAATAGGGGTGGGTCCACTGGCCGGCAAGGGTTTCGGCCGCCGTGTGCGGGGCATTGACCAGCGGGTTGTCCTCGAGCGGCCATTCACCCTTCGCCACTTTCGCTGCCTCGCCGGCAATGGCGATCATCGCCTCGCAGAACCGGTCGAGTTCGCGCTTGGGCTCGGATTCGGTCGGCTCGACCATCAGCGTGCCGGCGACTGGGAACGACATGGTCGGCGCGTGAAAACCGTAATCGATCAGCCGCTTGGCGATATCGTCGACGCTGATGCCGGCGCGCTCCTTGAGCACGCGCGTGTCGAGGATGCATTCATGCGCGATGCGATCGTGCCTGCCCTTGTAGAGAAGCGGGAAGTGCGGCGCGAGCCGCGTCGCCACATAATTGGCCGAGATGATCGCCGTCTCCGTCGCCTGCTTCAGGCCGGCGGCCCCCATCATGCGGATGTACATCCAGGTGATCGGCAGGATGGAAGCGCTGCCGAACGGGGCAGCGGACACGGCATGCGCCGAGCCCTCCGTGACATGACCCGGCAGATAGGGTTTCAGATGCGCCCTGACGCCGATCGGACCGACGCCCGGACCGCCGCCGCCATGCGGGATGCAGAAGGTCTTGTGCAGGTTCATGTGGCAGACATCGGCGCCGATGTCGGCGGGCCGCGCCAGCGCGACCAGCGCGTTAAGGTTGGCGCCGTCGAAATAGACCTGGCCGCCATGTTCGTGGATGAGAGCGCACAGGTGGCGCGCGCCTTCCTCGTAGACGCCGTGCGTCGAGGGATAGGTGAACATCAGAGCTGCGAGATTCGTCGAATGCTCGTTGGCCTTGGCCCGCATATCGTCCATGTCGATATTGCCGTCCTCCAGGCAACGCACGACGACGACGCTCATGCCGGCCATCGCCGCACTCGCCGGATTGGTGCCATGCGCGGACTGGGGGATCAGGCAGATGGTGCGATGGCCTTCACCGCGCGAACGGTGATAGGCGCGGATGGCGAGCAGGCCGGCATATTCGCCTTGGCTGCCGGCATTGGGCTGCAGGCTGACGGCGTCGAAGCCGGTGATCTCCGCCAGCCAGCCTTCCAGCTCGCCGACCATGGCGCGATAGCCGGCCGAATGGCTGGCCGGCGCGAAGGGATGGAGGTTGGCGACAACAGGCCAGCTGACCGGCATCATTTCGGCCGCCGCGTTGAGCTTCATGGTGCAGGAGCCCAGCGGGATCATGGTGCGGTCGAGCGCCAAATCCTTGTCGGCTAGCCTGCGCAGCAGGCGCATCATGTCGGTCTCGGAGTGGTTTTCACGGAAAACCGGCTGGGTCAGAAACTCCTTGCCGCGCGGCTTGCCGGGCATCGCACCGGCCTCAGTAGCGCCGGACTTGGCGCCGAACAGCGCGGCGATAGCCTCGAGATCCGCCTCGGTCGAGGTTTCGTCGAAGGCGATGCTGATGCGGTCGGCATCGATGACGCGCAGCAGCCGGCCACCTTTTTCAGCGGCAGCGGCGATCGAAGCTGCCTTGCCCTTCACTTCGGCCGTCACCGTGTCGAAACGGCTTGAGCCGAGCACGGAAACACCAGCGGTTTTCAGGCCTGCTGCGAGGCCGTTGGCGAGCTCATGAATTCGGGCTGCGATCGCCTGCAAACCAGTAGGCCCGTGCCAGATCGCGTATGCGGTCGCCATGTTGGCAAGCAGCGCCTGCGCGGTGCAGATGTTGGAGGTCGCCTTGTCGCGGCGGATATGCTGTTCGCGCGTCTGCAGGGCGAGGCGATAGCCGGGACGGCCCTTGCTGTCGATCGACTGGCCGACGAGGCGGCCGGGCATCAGCCGGGTCAGCTTGTCGGAGACGGCGCAATAGGCGGCGTGCGGGCCGCCAAAGCCCATCGGCACGCCAAAGCGCTGCATCGGGCCGACGGCGATGTCGGCGCCAAGCCTGGCCGGCGCTTCGGTCAGCGTGAGCGCAAGCGGATCGGCGATGAAGACGACCACGGCGCCGGTGGCGCGAGCTTTCTCGATCGCCGCCTTGTGGTCGCCATAGACGCCAAACGTGTCCGGCCAGGACACCAGCAGGGCGGCGGTGTTGTCGTCGATGGTCTCGCCATCGATCTCGATGCCGAGCGGCTCGGCGCGGGTGCGCACGACGTCCAGCGTCTGCGGATGCGGCGTGCCGGCCAGCGCCACCTTGGTGCGCTTGTCGCGGTGATGGCGCAGCGCGATGCCGACCGCTTCGGCCACCGCCGTCGCTTCGTCGAGCAGGGAGGCCGAAGCCACCGGCAGGCCGGTCAATTCGGTGACCAAGGTCTGGAAGTTGAACAGCATTTCCAGGCGGCCCTGGCTGATCTCGGCCTGGTAGGGTGTATAGGCGGTGTACCAGGCCGGGTTCTCGAACAGGTTGCGCTGGATGACCGGCGGCACATGGACGCCGTGATAGCCGGCGCCGATGAAGCTCTTCAGCACCCTGTTTTTTGCCATGGTCGCAGCCAATTCGGCCAGCGCTTCGGCTTCGCTCGCCGGCGCGGGAAGGGCTAGCGGCAGATCGAGGCGGATCGACTGCGGCACGGCCTGGCTGATCAGCGTCTCGACGGAGGGAACGCCGATCACGGCAAGCATGGCTCTGACGTCGTTTACATCAGGACCGATGTGGCGGGCCGAGAAGGGGGTAAGTGCTGCGCTCATGGCAATAGGTCCTGATGTCAACCGATATGGGCTTTGTAGGCGGCCTCATTCATGAGGCCTGCGAGTTGGCCTTCGTCGGCGAGCTTCATCTTCCACAGCCAGCCGTCGCCGGTCGCAGCGGAGTTGACCAGCGACGGGTCCGAGGACAGCGCGCCGTTGGCGTCGGTGATCTCGCCATCAACCGGCGCATAAACATCGGATGCCGCCTTGACGGATTCGACGACCACGGCGGTGTCGCCCTTACTGAGTTTGGTGCCGATTTGAGGCAGTTCGACGAAGACGAGATCGCCAAGCTGTTCCTGCGCATAGTCGGTTATCCCGACGGTGGCGATGCCTCCCTCGACGCTCAGCCATTCGTGATCTTGTGTGAAATAGGTTTTTGCCATCGGAATTATCCTTTGCGGTAGCGATGAGGAGTGAAGGGCAAGGAACTGATATCGACCGGGATTTTCGTCCCGCGAACGTCGGCGAACAGTTTCGTGCCCGGCTTGGCCAAGGCCGTTGACACATAGCCCATGGCGACGGGATGGCCGGCCGACGGGCCGAAGCCGCCTGATGTCACGTAGCCGGCCGGATCGCCGTCGGCATCGAACAAAGCAGCGCCGGCGCGCACCGGCTGGCGGCCGTCCGGCTTCAGGCCGACGCGCTTTTGAGACGGCCCGCGCTCCAGGATGGACCGCAGCGCATCGGCGCCGATGAAGGACCCGCCGGCGCGGAGATCTTTGGGGATCGCCCACATCAGGCCGGCACTCGCCGGATCGATCTCCGGCGTGATGTCCTGGCCGTGCAGGCACAGGCCGGCCTCCAACCGCAGCGAGTCGCGGGCAGCAAGGCCGATCCACAACACACGCTCGTCCTCGAGCAGTTTCGTGACCAGAGCGCGCGCATCCGCCTCCGGCAGGCCGATCTCGAAGCCGTCCTCGCCGGTGTAGCCGGAGCGGCTCATGAACCAGTTTTGCTTAGGCTCGATGCCATGCATGAACAAGAGTGAGCCGGTCTCGATGCCGGCGCGGGACAAGGCAGCCCAGGCTTCCGGCCCCTGGATCGCCAGGAAGACGCGGTCGAGCGCATCGACTTTGACGTCGAAGTCCGCGGCCAGCGCACGCAGATGCTTCTCGTCCTCGACCGCATTCCCGGCGTTGGCGACCACCATGAAGCGCTCGGCGCCGAGCCGGGTGACGATCAGATCGTCGATGATCCCGGTGGCCTCGTTGAGGAAGAAAGTATATTTGGACTGTGAAATCTCAAGCGCGCCGGCATCGAGCGGACTGGCGCGGTTGAGCAGTGCCGCAGCGCCCGGTCCGCTGACAGCGAACAGCTTCATATGCGAAATGTCGAACAGGCCGGCATGTTCGCGGGTGTGAAGGTGCTCTTTCATCACGCCGGCCGGATAGATCAGCGGCATAGACCAGCCCGCAAAGGCGCCAAAGCGTGCGCCGGCGGCGGTGTGCAGATCTTCGAGAGGAAGGTGTTTGGTGTCGTCGCCCGTCATGTCATCTCCAGAGTCGCACGCAATCGGCCGCTGCTGGCGACCAGTCCGTGCCCCTCTGTCTGAAGCCTGAGAGACTCGCGCAACCGGAACTCTGTCGGCGACGCTTACACCTTCGGCGCGGGGGCAAGCCCCGACTTTCCAGAGTGTCTTTCCCGTCTACGGTTCTTTTGCCTGAGAGATTTCGGGCGATTTCCCCTTCGGCGGCAGCTCGCGCTGCTCTCTCCCGCAAACAGGTAGGACTCAAAACTTAAGCCCTCGACGCGCCATCCATAGCTTGTCGGCGACACCTTGTCACCTGCCAGCGACACGTAAAGCGCGTCGTCTTTACAGTCTTCGCTAACCACGCCGTTTGCCGGTTTTTCAAGACAATGGCGATATTCTGGGCTGACGGTTTGGCCGGCAATTGCGTTGGGCACGGCGGATGGGGATTGACAGATGGGCGAACGGATCGGGAGCGCGCCGGTGGCGGGGCTGGCCTCGAAGGACCGCATCACGGCGGAAGATGTCGTCATGCTGCGTCGCGAAGTGTTCGCTGACGGCGTGGTGACGCGCGGCGAGGCTGAAGCACTGTTCGCGCTCGATGCGACAGCGACGGACAAATGCCCGCAATGGCCTGAATTCTTCGTCGAGGCCGTTACCGACTACATCGTCCACCAGGAAAAGCCGGCAGGCTATATCTCTGAAGACAATGCCGGTTGGCTGATCCAGACCATCTCGCGCGACGGAATGGTCGACCGTGTGACCGAACTGGAGCTGCTGGTGCATGTGCTGGAAAGGGCGAAATCATCGCCCGGCCGGCTCTCCGCCTATGCGCTCGAGCAGGTCGCCAACGCGGTGGTCGACGGCAAGGGACCACTGATGCTCGGCGGCGCGCTGGTTCCCGGGCTGGTCGCCAAGGCAGAGGTCGATCTGTTGCGCCGCATTCTCCATGCCTATGGCGGCGACGGCAACATCGCCATCACACGGGTTGAGGCCGAGGTGCTGTTCCAGATCAACGAGCAGACCGCAGCGGCCCACAACGACCCGTCCTGGAACGACCTGTTCGTCAAGGCGCTCGCCAATTTCGTCATGTGTTCGGCCGGCTACGAAGCGCCGACGCGCGATGTGGCGCTGCGTCGTGACAGTTTCTTGGACCAGGCCGAGCCCGAAATTGGTGGCTTCATCAGCCGCATGGTGTCGGGCGGACTGGCCGGCATCATGGAAGCCTATCGTTCGCCCGGCGATATCGAGGCCGAATGGGAGTCGAAGAACCGTGCCGCCGAGGCACTCGCGCGCCGCGCCGAGACGATCGACGCCAGCGAGGCGAAATGGCTGGCCGATCGCATCGGCACCGACCGCCCGCTGCGTGACAATGAACGCGCGCTGCTGACGCTGATCAAACTCGCCTCGCCGGAGATACATCCGGCGCTCAAGCCACTGCTCGACAAGGTTGCTTAAGCCGCGCCGTTTTCTGCGACCGTTTTGCAGAGGACGATATTGGAGTGTCTTCAGGCCAATCGCCAAGTTCGGCCACGCGCTCGAAACCGGCTTCCTCAGGCAAGCTCGGTTCGGTCGGAGTCAGATCGTGCTCGGTCAGAATGCGAGGCCATCAAATCCCGCCATACCAGTCATAGCCATTGTCTTCCCAATAGCCGCCGCGGCCGCCGCCGATATTGGCAAAACTGTCGACGAGCTCGATCTTGTAGAGATACTTCGGCATCTTGTAGCCGAGCTGTCGTTCGACGCGCACGCGCAGCGGCGCGCCGTTTTCGACCGGCAGCGGCTTGCCGTTGAGGCCGTAGGCGAGGATCGTCTGCGGGTGGCGGGCATCGATCAGGTCGATGGTGCCGTAATATTTGATTTCCCCGGAGAGGCTGCGATCGATCGTATCGAGGCAGTGGAACATGACATAGCGGGCCTGCGGCTTGACCACAGCCTGGTCGAGCACCAGCGACAGCGGGGTGCCGGTCCATTTGGCGATGCAGCTCCAGCCTTCGACACAGTCGTGGCGGGTGATCTGCGTGCGGCTCGGCATGTTCTCCAACTGCTCGCGGCTGAGCGACAGCGGCTTTTCGACCAGGCCCGTTACCTCCAGCCGCCAGTCGGCGAAATTGTTGGCGAGCAGGCCCTTGTAGGTGTCATCGTCGGGCGCGGTGACGCCGTTCGGCCGCTGCGGCTGGCGGATGTCGGCCTCGGTGAATTCCGGCGCCAGAGCATCGCGGCCGGCAAGCCAGCGTTGCGCGCGGTAGGTCAGGCCATTGGCGTTTTCGAGGAAACTGCGCAGGCCGTCGCCCATGCCGAGCTGGCTGTCGAAGGCATCGCAGCCCGACAACATGATGCCGGAAACGCCGAGGCCGGCGCCCGTCAGGAACTTTCGGCGGCTGATCTGGAATTTGGCCATCTCACGCACTCCTCTCGGTGTCGCCATGCCTTGGCGGATCGGTGCGGTACCAGCCGGTGATGATCGAGCGCAGTTCGTTGATCGGGCCGGCGGCGAGGATCATCATCATATGGACGATGAAAAAGCCGACCAGCAGCACCATCACCGTGAAATGGATGGTGCGCGCCGTCTGCCTTCCGCCGAGCAGTTCGTTGAGCCAGGGCAGCACCGAGTTCATGCTCGGCGACATGGCAAGGCCGGTGATGATCATGAGTGGCAACAGCACGAACAGTACGCCGCCATAGGCCATTTTCTGCAGCGTGTTGTATTCGCGTGTGTGGTGGAACCTGAGCTTGGCGTGCTCGATGATGTCCTGCGGCAGCCGCTTGAGATCGTCAAGGCGCGGCGCCAGATCGCGGCGCAGATGGCCGTTGACCAGGCTGGCGACCAGCCAGACGACCAAGGTGGTTGTCAGTATCCAGGCGAAGAAGAAATGCACAACGCGGGCGGTGCCGAGATCGTAATAGGACGGGATTGTCGCCCAGGACGGGAAGGCACGCGACGTTTGCTGACCGGCCGGGCCCGACCAGCCGAGCACGCCTGTGGTGTCGAAGCGATGGCCGAAGATTTCGGTATAGCCGCGCGGGCCGGTGGCGGTGTTTTCGGCGCCGATGGCAAAGACGGTGTTGTTGTACTCGAAGCCGGATTGCTTGCCGATGTAGAGCTGCGGCCGGGCATTGAAGATCTGCAGGCCGGACAAAAGCAAGAAGAACAGCGAGATCGCCCACAGCCAGTGCGTCAGGCGGGTCCAGCGCGATTGCCGGTAGATCAGCGTCGCATCCTTCGTTGAGGCGGCATCGACGCCTGCGCCGGGCTGACTCATGGTAATGGTTTCCATCTTTTCCTCGCCTCCGGCTGCGCGATCCTGGGATGGCCGCGCTCGTCCTTGTCCTCCCAATACGTCGCTATCGAAAGCGATGTTTCATGCGGTCACGTTTTTATTACGGGCACGGGTTTATCGCGGGCACGGATACTCAATTGCCGAGGCTCACCGCGAGATTGACGACGGCGGCGACGATGACGGCGTTGAAGAAGAACGACAGGATCGAATGGACAAGCACCACGCGGCGCATATGCGAGGTCGTGATCGCGGTGTCGGCGGTCTGCGCGGTCATGCCGATCACCGTCGCGAAATAGAGAAAGTCCCAACCGTCCGGCCGTTTGCTGCCGGGAAAATCGAGGCCGCCGACCGGTATCTTCTTCTTGGTTTCGGCATCGATCGCGTCGCCGTCCATCCAGTAGACATGCGCATAGTGGAGGGCGGCCATGGCATGGATGGTGAACCAGCCAAGCGGGATCGACAGCATGGCGAAGCCGAGTTCGATGGGGTCGCGATCCTTGTGATTGATCAAAAGGAACAGCAGGACAATGGCCATGGCGACGATGCCGAGCGTGATGGCAAAGATGCCCAGCACTGGGAGGTCCAGTTCGCGCGCGTTCTTGCTGAGATAGCGGCCGGACAGCAGCGGCATCTTGGCGATGACGAGCGCGATGAAGACGACGAAGAAGGAATCGGCGGCAATCGAGATCGAATAGGCAAGCCGCGTGGAGACGGGGAGCGATCCAATCAAAGGCAATACCGCGGCAAATACGACCAGACCGACGGCTAGCGACACAAAGAACTGCTTGTGCCGCTGCAAGGGGTTATTCGGCGATGTGTCGGCCATAGCCCGACCTCGGATGATGCTTCACGTCTGGTCGGGTGTGACGGATTTCAGAGCCCGCCGCAAGATACGGTCGAGCTCACCCAGGAAACGCGAGCGATCCTGTGGCGCAAAGCTGGCATTGTAGCCCTTGCTCTCGCCGGTTTCGCGCAGATGCTGCTTCAAATCGCGCATTGCAACCGCCATGCCGATGGTCTCCGGCGTGAACGGCCGGCCGGTTGGCCCAAGCACATGCGCGCCGAGCGCCACGGTGCGGGCGGCAAGCGGGATGTCGGCGGTGATCACGATGTCGTTGGGTTTTGCGTTCTCGACGATCCAGTCGTCAGCGGCATCGGCGCTTTTAGAGACGACGACGTTGCGAATCATCGGATCGCGCGACGGACGCAGCCCGCCATTGGAGACGTAGGTGACGACCACGCCATGGCGCTCGGCGACCTTCTCGACCTCGGCTTTCACCGGGCAGGCGTCGGCGTCGACGTAGATGGCGGGTGCCGGCATTATCTCTCCAAAACGGACATGGGGCCGGCATGTTACCCGGCCCCATGCCAGAAATCTCGTACTGTCAGGCCGGCCGCGCGCCCGACTTCTTCGCCGTCCAGGTGGCAATGTAATCCATCAGGCCGGGGTTGAGACAGTCATAGGGCTCGAGGCCCATCGACTTCAACTGGCCGCGGATGCCGTCCATGCGCTTGGGGTCGACACCGGATTCGATGATCGACGAAACGAAAGCGGTGAAGCCCGGCGGTGACCAGCCGTCTTCCTGGAAGCGCTCGGGATGGATGAAGGACAGACCCTTGAACGGATGGTCGCGCTCGACCGGTCCGTGCATATGGACACCGCAGCCGGTGCAGGCGTGACGCTGGATAAGTGCCGAGGGGTCGACCACTTTCAGCTTGTCGCCGTTTTCGGTGACTGTGACATCGCCGGTGCCGGCTACGGCCACGACCGAGAACACCGCGCCGTCAGGCTTCCAGCATTTGGTGCAGCCGCAGGCATGGTTGTGGGCGATCTGGCCCTTGACCGTCACCTTCACCGGCTTGCTGGTGCAGGCGCAGACCAGCGTGCCGCCGGCAAAGCTTGCGCTTTCCTTCGGCAGGCCATTGTCGATTTTGGGATGCAGTTTCTCAGGCATTGTCTTCCTCCCTTGTTGAACCTGTGCAACTTCAGTCGCTGGCCCTTCGGTCGGCGGCTTGTTCTTCCTCCGTTTGGTGTGCGATCGGACGCAAAACCGGGCGCCACTTTTGCTGATCGCACTTAGTAAACGACGACGCTCCTGATCGACTTGCCCTCATGCATGAGATCAAAACCCTTGTTGATGTCCTCAAGCTTCAGCAAATGGGTGATCATCGGGTCGATCTGGATCTTGCCGTCCATGTACCAGTCGACGATTTTCGGCACGTCGGTGCGGCCGCGTGCGCCGCCGAAGGCGGTGCCCATCCAGGTGCGGCCGGTGACCAGCTGGAACGGCCGGGTCGAAATCTCCTGGCCGGCGCCGGCCACGCCGATGACGACCGACTTGCCCCAGCCGCGATGCGAGGCTTCCAGCGCCTGGCGCATCACCTTGGTGTTGCCGGTGCAGTCGAATGTGTAGTCGGCGCCGCCGATCTGGTCGGCGCCGCGCTTGGTCAAGTTGACGAGGTGAGGAACGATGTCGCCGTCGATCTCCTTCGGATTGACGAAATGCGTCATGCCGAAGCGCTCGCCCCATGCCTTCTTGTCGTTGTTGAGGTCGACACCGATGATCATGTCAGCGCCGGCGAGCTTCAGGCCCTGGATGACGTTGAGGCCGATGCCACCGAGACCAAAGACGACAGCAGTCGCGCCTTGCTCGACCTTCGCGGTGTTGATGACCGCGCCGATGCCGGTGGTGACGCCGCAACCAATGTAGCAGATTTTGTCGAAGGGCGCGTCCGGGTTGACCTTGGCGACGGCGATCTCGGGCAAAACGGTGAAATTGGAGAAGGTCGAGCAGCCCATATAGTGGAAGATCTTGTCCTTGCCGATCGAGAAGCGCGAGGAGCCATCGGGCATCAAGCCTTGGCCCTGCGTGGCGCGGATGGCGGTGCACAAATTGGTCTTGCGCGACAGGCAGGATGGGCACTGCCGGCATTCCGGCGTGTAGAGCGGGATGACGTGGTCGCCCTTCTTGACCGAGGTGACGCCCTTGCCGACATCGACGACAACGCCAGCGCCTTCATGGCCGAGGATTGCCGGAAACAGGCCTTCGGGATCGGCGCCCGACAGGGTGAACTCGTCGGTGTGGCAGATGCCGGTCGCCTTGATCTCGACCAGCACCTCGCCTTCGCGCGGTCCGTCGAGGTCGACCTCCATGATTTCCAACGGCTTTCCGGCGGCGACAGCGACAGCGGCGCGGGTTTTCATTAGGCAATTCCTCCCAAGGCGATTGGTCTTCAGGCTTTCAGGGTTTTTATACTGTTTCAACCCGATTTGGCGACCAAATATGGCGCAAATCTTGGCCCAGTCGTCGGCGAGCCCAACCTTCGCCCCTCGGCAGGGGCCTGGCGGGCAGGGAGTGTCTTGATGGGTGCGCTGCCGGCGGTGCTTGAGCCCGGCTGCCGAAGCCCATAAGAAGGACGAAAGACCGAGGAAACGCCTTCGATGTTCACGAAAATCCTGATCGCCAATCGCGGCGAGATTGCTTGCCGCGTCATCAAGACGGCGCGCAGGATGGGGATTGCCACCGTAGCGGTCTATTCCGACGCCGATCGCGACGCCGTGCACGTCGAAATGGCCGACGAAGCCGTGCATATCGGGCCATCGCCTGCCGCGCAAAGCTATCTTCTGCCTGAAAAGATCATCGCTGCCTGCAAGGAGACGGGCGCGCAGGCCGTGCATCCCGGCTACGGTTTTCTGTCGGAGCGGGCCGCCTTCTGCGAAGCGCTTGAGGCTGAGGGCATTGTCTTCATCGGTCCGAAACCCAAGGCTATCAAGGCGATGGGCGACAAGATCGAATCGAAGAAGTTCGCCAAGGCCGCTGAGGTGTCGACGGTTCCCGGCTGGCTTGGTGTCATCGAAAATGCCGACCATGCCGAAAAGATCGCCGGCGAGATCGGCTATCCCGTGATGATCAAGGCCTCAGCCGGCGGTGGCGGAAAAGGCATGCGCATTGCCTGGAGCCAGTCGGAAGTGCGCGACGGCTTCGACCGGGCGCGCTCGGAGGCGAAAAGCTCGTTCGGCGACGACCGCGTCTTCATCGAAAAGTTCGTCGTCGATCCGCGTCATATCGAAATCCAGGTGCTGGCCGACGCGCATGGCACCGCCCTCTATCTCGGCGAGCGCGAATGCTCGATCCAGCGCCGGAACCAGAAGGTTGCGGAAGAGGCGCCGTCGCCATTCCTCGATGCCAGGACGCGCAAGGCCATGGGCGAGCAGGCCGTGGCGCTGGCCAAGGCGGTCGACTACCAGAGCGCCGGCACCGTCGAGTTCATCGTCGATGCTGAAAAGAACTTCTATTTCCTTGAAATGAATACACGATTGCAGGTCGAGCATCCGGTGACGGAGCTTGTTACCGGCATCGACCTGGTCGAGCAGATGATCCGTGTCGCCGCCGGCGAGAAGCTGGCGATCGAGCAGAGCGACGTCAAGCTGAACGGCTGGGCGGTGGAAAGCCGGCTCTATGCCGAGGATCCCTATCGCAATTTCCTGCCCTCGATCGGCCGGTTGACGCGCTACCGGCCGCCGGAGGAGGGCACGTTCGGCGATGTCGTCATCCGCAACGACACCGGCGTCACCGAAGGCTCCGGGATTTCGATGTTCTATGACCCGATGGTGGCAAAGCTCTGCACCTGGGCGCCCACGCGTATCGAGGCCATCGATGCCATGTCGGAAGCGCTGGACAGTTTCATCGTCGACGGCATCGAGCACAACATCCCGTTCCTGGCGGCGCTGATGCAGCATCCGCGCTGGCGCGAGGGGCGGATATCGACGGGCTTCATCGCCGAGGAATATCCTGACGGCTTCGCGCCGATCGTGCCCAATGGCGATGAAAAGGCAGTGCTGGCGGCGATCGCCACCGCGGTCGAGCTTCTGCGCCGCGACCGGCTCGACCGGCTGGGCGGGCGGCTGGCGCCGCATTCGGGCGCACTCAAGCGCGATTGGGTGGTGAAGCTCGGCGACGACTATCTCCAGGCTTCGATCATCGAGGGCATGATCTCCATTCCGATGGAAATCGATCTGTCGGTCGATGGCGGCAAAGCGCTGACGGTGGCGTCCGACTGGCGGCCGGGCGACCTCATCTGGCGCGGCACTGTCGGTGCCCGCAAGGTCACGGCGCAGATCAGGCCGGAGCCGAACGGCCTGCGCATTGCCTGGAAAGGCATGTCGGTGACGGCGCGCGCCATGCTGCCGCGCACGGCGGAGCTGGAAAGGCTGATGCCGGAGAAGGTGGCGCCGGACACGTCCAAGATGCTGCTTTGCCCAATGCCGGGCCTGGTCGTGTCGATCGCGGTTGCCGAGGGGCAGGAGGTCAAGGCCGGCGAGACGCTGGCCGTGGTCGAGGCGATGAAGATGGAAAACGTGCTGCGCGCCGACCGCGATCTTGTCGTGTCGAAGCTCAACGCCAAGCCGGGTGACAGCCTGGCTGTCGATGCGGTGATCATGGAGTTCGCCTAGAGATTGTTTGGAAATTCTACTCCGGCGGCCATCTGAAGGTGGTTTCTGCGCTTCCCGTGCTCACGGACCAATGGCCGCTGCGCTCCGGTTCTCGAAACCACCATCATATGACTCGCCAGAGCGAATTTCGAACAATCTCTGAGCCGTGCGGCTGGGTACGGAAGCCTGTGGTCGGTGGTCATTTGTGCTGGACTGGCATCGCCCGGTCCGGGACAATACATCTCCATCGACTCAAAGCCCTTCGAGCAATTTGAAACATCATGGCGGATGACAAACTTCCACGCGATCCCCTGAGGCGCGAAGCAGCGCTCGCTGCTGCGCGCCCGGAGGCGCCGGCGCGGCCGTTCATCCATCTGCGCGTGCATTCGGCGTATTCGCTGCTCGAGGGCGCCTTGCAGGTCGCCGCCGTTGTCGGTCATGCAGTCAAGGACGAGTGCCCGGCAATCGCAGTCACCGACACAAACAATCTGTTCGGCGCGCTGGAATTTGCCCAGAAGGCGGTGAAGGAAGGCATCCAGCCGATTATCGGTTGCCAGATCGATCTCGCCTTTTCCGGCGAGACCAGCGACGCGCAGCGCGACCGCCGCCGCCATGGTCCGGAGATGCACGCCGTGGTGCTGCTCGCCGCCACCGAGGCCGGCTACAGCAACCTCGTCAGGCTGGTCAGCCAGGTCTATCTGGAGACGCCGCCGGGCGAGCCCGTGCATCTGACGTCAGCAATGCTGGAAGGCCATAGCGATGGCCTGATCTGCCTCAGCGGCGGGCCGCGCGGCCCGATCGGCCGGGCGCTGAAGGAGGATCGCCGAGATCTTGCCGAGACGCGGCTGCTGGCACTCAAGGCGCTGTTCGGCGACCGGCTCTATGTCGAGCTGGACCGTGTTTCCGGTTATGACCGCGCTATCGAGAAATCATCGGTCGACCTTGCCTATATCCATGATCTGCCGCTGGTCGCCACGAATGAGGCGTTCTTCGCCGCCCGCGACGACTATGACGCGCATGATGCTCTGATCGCCATTGCCGAGGGTTCGGTGGTTGCCGCCGACAACCGTCGCCGGCTGACTTCGGACAATTTCCTGCGCAGCCAGGCGGATATGGCGCGGCTGTTCGCCGACCTGCCGGAAGCGATCGACAACACCGTCGAGATCGCGCTGCGCTGTTCCTATTATCCCAAGACCCGCAATCCGATCCTGCCACGCTTTACCGGCGGCGATGTCGCCGACAATGAGGTGGCGCTGAAAGCGGAGGCCGATGAGCTACGCCGGCAGGCGCATGAGGGGCTGGAGGCCCGGCTGGCGGCGCATGGACCCACCGCCGGCTACACGGTCGAACAATACCGCGAGCGGCTCGATTTCGAGCTCTCCATCATCGAGAAGATGAAATTTCCCGGTTACTTCCTGATCGTGGCCGACTTCATCAAATGGGCGAAGGCGCAAGGCATTCCGGTCGGGCCGGGCCGTGGTTCGGGCGCCGGATCGCTGGTCGCTTATTCCACCACCATCACCGATATCGATCCGCTGCGCTTCTCGCTGCTGTTCGAGCGCTTCCTCAATCCGGACCGCGTGTCGATGCCCGACTTCGACATCGACTTCTGCCAGGATCGGCGCGAAGAGGTCATCCGCTACGTCCAGCAGAAATATGGCCGCGACCAGGTGGGACAAATCATCACCTTCGGTACGCTGCAGGCGCGCGCGGTGCTGCGCGACGTCGGCCGCGTGCTGCAAATGCCTTACGGCCAAGTCGACAAGCTCTCCAAGATGGTGCCGCAGAACCCGGCCAATCCGGTCAAGCTGGCGGATGCCATCGCCAACGAGCCGCGCTTTGCCGAGGAGGCCGAGAAGGAGCCGATCGTGCAGACGCTGCTCGATATGGCTCAAAAGCTGGAAGGGCTCTACCGCCACGCTTCGACGCACGCCGCCGGCATCGTGATCGGCGACCGGCCCTTGTCGGAACTGGTGCCGATGTACCGCGATCCGCGCTCCGACATGCCGGTCACCCAGTTCAACATGAAATATGTCGAGCAGGCCGGGCTGGTAAAATTCGACTTCCTCGGCCTGAAGACGCTGACGGTGCTGGAGACGGCGGTGAAGCTGATCCGCCGGCGCGGCATCGAGATCGACCTGGCGACGATCCCGCTCGACGATCCTGAAACCTACGCCATGCTGTCGCGCGGCGAAGTGGTCGGTGTGTTCCAGGTGGAAAGTGCCGGCATGCGCAAGGCGCTGATCGGCATGCGGCCCGACTGCATCGAGGACATCATCGCGCTGGTGGCGCTCTACCGTCCCGGCCCGATGGAGAACATCCCGACCTACAACGCCAGAAAGCATGGCGAAGAGGAGATGGCATCGATCCATCCCAAGATCGACCATCTGGTGAAGGAGACGCAAGGCGTCATCGTCTACCAGGAACAGGTGATGCAGATCGCGCAGGAACTGTCGGGCTATTCGCTCGGCGAAGCCGATCTGCTGCGTCGCGCGATGGGCAAGAAGATCCGCGCCGAAATGGACAAGCAGCGCGAGCGCTTCGTCACCGGTGCGGTCGAACGCGGCGTCGGCAAGCCGCAGGCCGACTTCATCTTCGACCTTCTGGCCAAGTTCGCCGACTACGGCTTCAACAAATCGCACGCGGCCGCCTACGCCGTCGTGTCCTACCAGACCGCCTATCTCAAGGCGCATTACCCCGTCGAGTTCCTGGCGGCGTCGATGACGCTCGACATGGGCAATACCGACAAACTCGCCGATTTCCGCCAGGATGCGCTGCGTCTCGGCATCGAGGTGGTGGCGCCGTCGGTGATGACCAGCTTCCGCAATTTCGAGGTCGGCGAGAACCGCATTTACTATTCGCTGGCGGCCCTCAAGGGCGTCGGCGACGCTGCGGTCGAGCACATCGTCGCCATGCGCGGCGAAAAGCCGTTCAAGAATCTCGCCGATTTCTGTGAAAGGGTCGATCCCAAGATCGTCGGCAAGCGCGTCTTCGAAAGCCTGATCATGGCCGGCGCGCTCGACTGCTTCGGCCACGACCGCGCCCAGATGATGGCCGGCGTCGAACGGATGATGGGGCTGGCTTCGCTGGCGCAGCAGAATGCCATTTCGGGCCAGCACGACATTTTCGGCGCGTCGCTCGGCGCGCAGCAGCAGGCGCTCAATTTACCGCAGACCGATCCGTGGCTTGCCGCCGACCGGCTGCACCGTGAATTCCAGGTCGTCGGCTTCTATCTTTCGGCGCATCCGCTCGACGAGTACAAGGCGGCCCTGCAGAAGATGCGCGTGCAGAACTGGGGCGAGTTCTCGGCTGCGGTCAAACGCGGTGCCGCCGCGGGCCGGCTCGCCGGCACCGTCACCACCAAGCAGGAGCGCAAGACCCGAACCGGCAACAAGATGGGCGTCATCGCCTTTTCCGACACATCTGGCCAATATGAAGCCGTGCTGTTTTCGGAAGGGTTGGCGCAGTATCGCGATCTGCTCGAGCCCGGACGTTCGGTGGTGATCACCGTTTCGGCCGAGGATAGGCCCGAAGGGGTCAATCTGCGCATCCAGACGGTGCAGTCGCTGGAGGATGAGGCCAGCCGTATCCAGAAGGCGCTGCGCATCTTCGTGCGCGATGCGGCTCCGATCGGCATGCTGGCCGGCCAACTGGC
Organism: Mesorhizobium sp. M0615; assembly: GCF_040320805.1. Classification (NCBI taxonomy): domain Bacteria; kingdom Pseudomonadati; phylum Pseudomonadota; class Alphaproteobacteria; order Hyphomicrobiales; family Phyllobacteriaceae; genus Mesorhizobium; species Mesorhizobium sp. M0615. The sequence goes on from NZ_JAMYQI010000004.1 coordinate 79,063, forward strand.
GGTAAAGGGCGAGGGCCAGGTCAGCTTCGTGCTGATCAAGGAAGCCGGGCAAGGTGAGATCGAGATCGAATTGCCCAATCGCTACCGCATCTCGCCGCAGATCGCGTCGGCCATGCGCGCGGTGCCGGGTGTGGTCGAAGTCGAGCTCGTCTAGGCTGCGCTGATATACACGGCAATCGCATCGACGTCGGCCAGTGCATCACGGCCTAAAGATGCTCTGGGCCTGACATTGCAGCCGATAGGGCCAGCGTGCGGGGCGTGGTTGACCTGACCTTCCTTTGAACCACATGCGTTGAGCAGAAACTTCACAGGAACGCACAATCATGCCCAGCCGCGAACGCGTCGAAGCCTTCCTCAAGGAGGTGGTCGAAGGCAGCCACGTCAAAGCGATCGCCGACTTCTACCATGACGATGCCACCATGCAGGAAAATCTCGGCGTCCCGCGGCGCGGCAAGGAAACACTGATGGCGCATGAGCAGGCAGCACTCGACCGGATCGAGAAGATGCACACCCATCCTGTCCAGACATTCCTGGTCGATGGCGACAATGTCGCCATCCGCTGGACCTTCGACCGTGTCGACAAGGCCGGCACCGTGCGCCGGCTGGAAGAGGTGGCCCTGCAGCGCTGGCGTGGTGACCGGATTGCGGAGGAGCGGTTCGTCTACGACACCGCCTCGGCCTGGCGCCTCGTCGGGCCGGACGGCAAGGTGGTGGAGGGCTGACGATCACCGGGCCCACTAGATCATGATGAGATTCGGTTGAAATCTCATCATGATCTAACCCTTTGTTGGAACGGGATCTTTTCCAAAAACCGGCACCCACTTTTTGGGATCATGCTCTAGACGGCCCCGCCTGGGACCGTTACGCACTTGGTGATGAAAGCAGCCGAGAAGGACGGATCGCAGCAAAGCTCTGCCATCGCGCGGCTGCGTGACAGGCTGCGCAAGCTCTATCACGGACGCACGCCGGCGGCGTTCCGGTTTCAACTGGTGGCGGTCATCATCGACCTCGCCATCATCGCCTTCTTCGTTGCCACGCCGGTGCTCCAGGACAAGCCGTCATTCCTGTGGCTCGACTATACCGTCGCGGCGCTGGTCGCCGCCGACCTGATTGCCCGACTGTTAGCCTCCAACGACATGTTGCGGCTGATGAAACAGCCGACATCCTGGGTCGATGTCTTCATCCTTTTGACGCTGCTGATGCCGACGGCGCTGGCAAATCTGGCGTTCCTGCGCATCCTGCGGCTGTGGTCGCTGTCGCGCAGCGGGTCGCTGTGGCGGCATTTCGAGATGCGTGGCTTAAGGCCTTGGCGCGAGGCGAGCCACGCGGTCATCAACCTGTTGACGTTCCTGTTCGTCATCACCGGCTTCGTCTACACCTTCTTCTTCCGCACCGGCGCCGGCCTCGAAAACTACATTGATGCGCTTTATTTCACCGTCGCCACGGTGACGACGACCGGTTTCGGCGACATCGTGCTGCCGGGGATCGCCGGCAAGCTGACCGCGATCGCCACCATGATCATCGGCATCTCGCTGTTCGTCAGACTGGCGACCGCGATTTTTCGACCCGCCAAGGTGTTCTTTCCCTGTCCGCAGTGCGGACTGCAACGGCATGAGCCGGACGCCGTGCACTGCAAGGCCTGCGGGCATCTCCTCAACATACCGGATGAGGGGAATTGACCGACCGCTACGAGGCCGCGACCTCGGCCGGCTTTGGCGCCTTGCGCTGCAGGTTGAGCAGGTTGCCCATCAGGATCAGCAGGGCGCCGCCGGCTGTAAAGATGTCGATCTGTTCGCTGTAGAGCAGCCAGCCGATCAGCGCCGACAGTGGCACGCGCAGGAAATCCATCGGTGAAACCACCGTAGCGTCGGCATAGGTGAGGGCACGCGCCATGCAGAAATGCGACGACATGCCGGTGAAGGCAATCAGCAGGATCCATGGCCAGAGTTCGAGCGGTGGGTTGCGCCATTCATAAAGCGCCGGGATCAGGCCGACCACCGACTGGATGATCAGCATCCAGAAGATGATGCGCACGACGCTGTCGGTGCGTGTCAGCGACTTGACCATGACCACCGAAATGCCGAAGCAGACAGCGGCGCCGAGCACGATCAGGTGCCCCGGATCGACGGCGCCAACGCCGGGCCGCACGATGATCACCACGCCGATCAGCCCCAGCGCGATCGCCGCCAGCTTGGGTCGGGAGAGCCTTTCGCCGAGGAAGGCCACCGCCAGCAGGGCCGTCCAGATCGGCGTCGTGAATTCGATCGAAATCAGCACGGCCAGCGGGATCAGTGTCAATGCGTAAAGCCATGCCGCCTGGCCGGTATAGTGGATGACATTGCGGGCGAGATGGGCGACGGGGCGCTGCGTGCGCATCGCCGCAAAGCCGCCGCTCACAATCACCAGCGGCAGCAGGATGAAAAAGCCGATCACCGAGCGCAGTTCCAGCACCTGGAACACGTTGAGCTCCGCGGTCGTGGCGCGGCCGGCGACCGACATCGCCAGGAACGAGGCGATCGACAGCGCCATCCAGAACGCGGCTTTGGGGATCGATGGGGAAGGTGCCATAGGCGCTATGTCGCAAGCCGGGACTTCTATCGCAACCGTTAGGCGACGCATTCGACTGGGCCAGACCCGTTGCAAAACAGCCATGCTGGAAGTGGAACCTGACGCAACGGCAGGCGTTGGTTCCCGGTATTGGCCAATTGCTGGACGCATCGTTTCTTAAACATCAACGGGGGAGAGATTCCGATGAAATCATTCGCGCGGTTTCTGCTAGCCGGCTGCCTGCTAACTGCAAGCGCCACGGCCGATGCCGACGAGGCGAATTTTCTCAGCTCCTTGCAAGGGAATTTCTCCGGCAAGGGGACAGTCAAGGTCACCACCGACGCACCGACGGTGAATGTGTCCTGCACCTTCAATTCCGACGCGACCTCGAGTTCATTGTCGCTTGACGGCAATTGCCGTGGTCTTGTCGTGGTGACGCGCGCCATCAGCGCCAATCTGAAGGCCCGCGGGGCGAAGTATACTGGCGTCTATGTCGGGTCGCGCACCGGGCCGGCACAGCTCGCCGGCAGCCGTTCCGGGAACGCGCTCAGTCTCGGCATTCGCTGGGCGGCGGAGGTCAATGGCGATCGCAAGGTGCGGTTGACGGTCGAGAAAACCAGCGGCGACGGAATGCGGTTGACCGTTACCGACGTCGATCCGAAAACCGGCAACAACGTGGTGACGAGCCGCATCGATCTCAAGCGTATCTAAGCCGTCTCACTCCTCGATCGGCTCCGGCGGGTTGGCGTTGCGGCCTTTACCGAAGGTGTAGCCGGTTTCCACCGCCTTCTTGCCGAACTTGTCGCGCAGCGTATCGATGGCGCTTTCGGCCATGGCGCGCTTGCGCGAGCCGACGTCGACGAGATCGGGCGGATCGGCCTTCTCGTCATCCGAGAGATCGCTGACACCGATGCCGAGCAGCCGGTACTTTGTCCCGTCCGCCTCCTTGCGCAACAGGTCGAGCCCGGTCTGGAAAATACGGTCGGCCAGCCTTGTCGGGTCGCCGAGCTGGCGGTTGCGGGTGCGCAGCTTGAAATCCTGCGTCTTCAGCTTCAGCACCACGGTGCGCCCGGCAATGCCTGACTTCTTCAGCCGCGCCGAGACCTTTTCCGACAATCCCCTCAGCACTGGAACCAGTTCGCCCATTTCAGCTATGTCGGTGTCGAAAGTGGTTTCGGCCGACACACTTTTCGCATCCTGGTCAGGATCGACACGGCGGTCGTCCTGGCCGCGCGAGAGATGGTAGAGCCGGGTGCCCATCACGCCATAGCGGCGCATAAGATCGGCGCGCTCCATGCGCTGCAACTGGGCGATGCTGCGGATGCCGTCGCGTTCGAGCGTTGCGGCAAAAGCCTTGCCGACGCCCCAGATCAACGTCACCGGCTGTTCGGCCAGGAAACCCAGCGCCTCGGCTTCGCCGATCACCGAAAAGCCGCGCGGCTTGCGGAAATCGGAGGCAACCTTGGCCAGGAACTTGCAGTAGGAAAGGCCGGCCGAAACGGTGATGCCGATTTCCTTTTCGACGGTCTGCGCAAAGCGTGCCAGCACCACTGCCGGCGGCATGCCGTGCAGGCGCTCGGTGCCGGCGAGGTCGAGAAGCGCCTCGTCGATGGAGAGTGGCTCGACCAGCGGCGTCAGCGCCTGCATCAGCGCGCGGACCTCGCGGCCGACGCGGACGTATTTCTCCATATTGGGCGGGATGACGATCGCTTCCGGACAGGCTTCGAGCGCCTTGAACATCGGCATTGCCGAGCGCACCCCCTTGATGCGGGCGATGTAGCAGGCGGTGGAGACGACGCCGCGCTTGCCGCCGCCGATGATCAGCGGCTTGTCCTTCAGCGCCGGATTGTCGCGCTTTTCGATCGCCGCATAGAAGGCGTCGCAATCGATATGCGCCAGATGCAGCTGGTAGAGCTCGGGATGGCGGGTGAGTCGAGGGCTGCCGCAACGCTCACAGCGCCTGGTATCGCTGCGCTGAAGGGTCAGGCAGTCGCGGCAAAAACCGTGCTCGGGATTGTTGACAGGGGCCGCCATCGCTGCGAACATAAAGAGAACAGATGCAATGGTACGTCAGGACGGAAGCCGCCACAAGCGGTTAGCCGGGAGAGAACTCATGAGCACCACCATAGCGCCGCTGGCGCCTGACCTATGGGCGGATTTCGAGGATCTTTTCGGCAAGCAGGGCGCCTGTTACGGCTGCTGGTGCACGCATTTCCGGATGGCGCCGGCGGTCCGACGGGCCAGCGACAAGCAACGCAACAAGGATCATATCAAGGCGCGTATCGAGGCCGGGCCGCCGCCGGGGCTTTTGGCCTTCGAGGACGGCCAGGCGGTCGGCTGGATGCAGATCGGTCCACGCGCCGACGTGCCCGAATGGAACAATCGGGGCCGGGGCTCGGCGCCGGTCGATCCAACCGACGCCGTAGATCCCGGCGTCTGGGCCATCTCCTGCTTCTTCATCCGCGCCAGCGCGCGCGGCCGGGGCGTCAGCCACCGCCTGGTCGAGGGCGGCATCGCTTTTGCCCGCCAGAACAAGGCGCGGCTGGTCGAGGCGTGTCCGATCGACGTGTCGCGCGATTCGCGTTCGATCGGGCTGTTCGTCGGCTCGTCGCGTGTGTTCGAAAAGGCCGGCTTCGAGCGGCTCCTCGAACGCAAGGCCGGCCGGCCGCTGATGCGGCTTGTGCTGTAGGCGGCAGCAATCCATAGGTCTTGTCTTGCGGCTGTGATGGTATTTTCCTACCAGTGGTAGAAGCGGTTTTGACGACTGCAATAAAGTGGAGGATCGATATGAAGCGCGTTTTGCCATTCGCTTTGCTTCTAGCCTGCAGTGCGCCGGCGCTTGGGCAGACGGTCGACAGCGAGGGCGCCAAGCAGCTTACCGACAATCTGGCGCGCTATTTCAGCAAGAAGCCGTTCGAGATCGGATTTCTGAAGGTCTCGGTCGAAGGCGACGCCTACAAGCTCGCATTCGATTTCAAGCCCGTCGTGGAACTCTTGGCAAAACAGGATGGCCTGAAGCTCGATCTCACCCCTTATACGCTGTTGACCAAACCACGCAGCGATGGCGCGTGGGATGTCTCAGGCAATCTGGCGCCGGAAGGGTCGATGGAGTTCAACGGCCCTCAGGGGCCGCAAAGCATGAAGATGTCTATCAAGGGCGGGAAGTTCGTTGGTGTCTACGATCCCGAGTTGGCGGCTTTCAGCAGCGCCACGTCGTCACTTGAAGGCATGAATATGACGTCGCAGGACGCCAGGCAGCGCACGGAGATGAGTTCTGGTGCTGGAACCGCCACAATGAGCGCTACCAAGGGCGCAAATGGCGGTGTCGATTTTAGCATGGTTCAGACGATTGCCGATTTTGCAGAGGTCATCACGATCGACAACCCCAACAGCGGGCAGAAAATCCCGCTGACGGTCAAGTCGCCCGAATTTTCGGTCGACGCGAAAGGCAAGGGGCTGCGCACGAAGCCTATTCTGGACCTGTTGGCTTTCGCCGTGGCCAATGAGGACGAGGCGAAACTGAAAGCCAATCAGGCGGAGCTCAAATCGCATCTTCTGACCGCGCTGCCGATATGGGAGCGGATTGATGGGGCTTATAGTCTCAAGGATTTCAGCGTCGGCAGCCCGATCGGCAGTTTCGGCGCAGCAACACTCGGCATCGCCTTCGGCATGGACGGTGTCTCGCGCAACGGAACGATCAGCTACGGGATCAAAGCGTCTGGGCTCTCGATACCGCAAAATCTTGTTCCAGCCTGGAGCGTCGCGCTGTTGCCCACCGACATCGACCTCAATTTCGGTGGGGCCAACATCGATCTCGACACAATGGCCAAGAAGGCTATCGAGGCCTTCGATCTCAACAACAACCCGCCGCTTTCGGCGGATTTCGGCGACGGCCTGAAGAAAGATTTTCTGGCGAACGGCCCCAAGATCCTCATCGGCCACAGCACGGTCCAGGGCGGCGGTGCCGAAATCGGGCTGGAGGGCGATATGACGTTTCCCGATGGCGAGAAGCCCGATGCCAACGTGACAATCGACGTGACCGGCTACGACAAGATCGTGGCAAGCCTGCAGGAGGCGGCGAAGACCGACCCGCAGGCCTCACAGGCTTTTACCGGCGCCTTGGCCATCAAGGGATTTGCCAAGACGCTGCCGGACGGCCGTATCGAATGGGTGATCAACGCCAGGCACGATGGGTCGGTGACGGTCAACGGCGCCATGCTGAAGGGGCCTGATCCGGTCGTGGAAGACAACGCCGATCCGGATGCGATCCCTGGGACAGCAACGAAGCCTTGAGCACTGACCTCGGGGGCGGCTAACTCAGAGTCCCAGCGCGCTAGCAATCTTTGGCGCGGCCTCGTGCCAGTCCTCGACGGAGATGATGTCGTCCGGCACCGGCGGCAGGAAGGCGCGCAGCGAATTGTCGGCCATCAGGTGGAAGAGATGGGCGTCGGCAACCGAGTTGCGTGCCGAGATGAGGTTGGCGGGCTGGTCGTCGACAAAGGCTACCGGCCGGCCTCTGCTACCACGCAATTTGGCCACCGCGGGTCCCTTGGCCATTTCGGTGGTCAACAGCGGATAGGGCAGACCGAGCGCATCGAGATGGGCGCGGCGGGCGGCGCGATGCCGGTGCGGCATGGCGGTCAAAAGGACGATCTCGACGCGGTCGCTGAGGCTGGCAAGCGCTTGTTCGGCACCGTCGGTAACGCTCTGCCAGTCGGCCTGCGTATCGAAGAAATCTCCGAGAAGTGCCGTCACCTCCGGCTGTTCGATCAGCCGGCCGCTCGCCGTTTCGGCAATGTTGCCGGTGAGACGGAAGGAGGCCAGGGTCAGGCCGAAGCCGCGCGATTTCAGGAAATGCGGAAACGGCCGGATGAATTCGAGCACGACATCGTCGACATCGAGGATCAGCAGAGGCCGGTCGTCGGCTGCAAGTTCGGCGATCTGGCGTGCCGTCTCGGGATCGTCGCTCATATCGAATGCTCATGGTCGTCGCCGCCAAGAGGCAGCGCCAGCAACGCCTTGCCGATGGCGGCCGGGGGCGTGTCGGTTTCCTCGGCAAAGCGCAGCAAGGTCGGCTCGTGGGCAAGCATGAACTGCAGCACGCCGGCAAGGAATCCCGGTTCGGCCGCGGCGCGGCGGATGGCGGACGCCTCGATGCCGGTGATGGCCAGGAAGCGCGGCAGGAGTTCGGGGTCGGCGGCGACGAAGCCCAGTGCCTTCACGGCAATGGTTTCCGCTTCCTCGCGCATTGACGCTGCGTTTGCCATCACTACTTTCTCGTTGCGGAAATGAGTCTCTTTTCCGCAGTAATCGCAAGCGTCGCCTGCGGCAAGCCACAGCCCCGATCCAATGTGGTTTTCGAGGTGGAATCCGAATGGCTTTTGCCGCTTCGGGTTTCCATTTCGTCAATCATATTGCCTTAAGAGTGAGCGAGGGTTTGGTGTGCTTCGACAAGGGCGCATAGCGGCAGGGCTTCGGGCAGAAGCCTGGCCGGGACGGGAAATCGATGCCTAAGAAGGTCATGATCGTCGAGGACAACGAGCTCAATATGAAGCTCTTTCGCGACCTCATCGAAGCCAGCGGTTATGAAACGGTGCGCACGCGCAACGGGCTCGAGGCGCTCGATCTGGCGCGCCAGCACAGGCCCGACCTGATCCTGATGGACATCCAGCTGCCCGAAGTGTCGGGGCTGGAAGTGACGAAATGGCTGAAGGAGGACGACGACCTCCATTCCATTCCGGTCATCGCCGTCACCGCCTTCGCCATGAAGGGCGACGAGGAACGCATTCGCCAGGGCGGTTGCGAGGCCTACATCTCCAAGCCGATCTCGGTGCCGCGTTTCATCGAGACCATCAAATCCTATCTCGGTGATGCCTGATGCCTTCAGCCGGAGCCTTGTGACATGACCGCGCGGATCCTCGTCGTCGACGACATCCCTGCCAATGTCAAACTTCTCGAGGTTCGGCTGCTGGCCGAATATTTCGAGGTGTTGACGGCCTCCAACGGGCCGGACGCGATCGAGACCTGCGAAAACGGCAAGGTCGATGTCGTGCTGCTCGACGTGATGATGCCCGGCATGGACGGGTTCGAGGTCTGCAGGCGGCTGAAAAGCGATCCGGCGACCACGCATATACCGGTGGTCATGGTGACCGCGCTGAGCCATGTTGCCGACCGGGTGCGCGGCCTCGAGGCAGGCGCCGACGACTTTCTCACCAAGCCGGTCAACGATCTGCAACTGATGACGCGGGTGAAGAGCCTGGTCAGGCTGAAGTCGCTGACCGACGAGCTGCGGCTGCGCGCATCGACCACCCGCAACATCGGCATCGAGGCGCTGTTGAGCCGCAGCTTCGCGTCGGAGGATGCCACGCCGAAGGTGCTGTTGATCGACGAGCGCAAATCGTCGGTTGAGCGCATCCAGAACATGCTGCGCGGCAGCGCCGAGCTCGACATTGCCACCGATCCGCATGCCGGCTTCTTCCAGGCCGCCGAGGCGCCCTATGAGTGCGTGCTGATCTCGACCGGTTTTACCGATTTCGATCCGCTGCGGTTGTGTTCGCAATTGCGTTCGCTCGACCGCACCCGCTTCCTGCCGATCATCCTGATTGCCGACGAAGGCGAGGAGGGCCGCATCATCAGAGGCCTCGAACTCGGCATCAACGACTATCTGATGCGGCCGATCGACCAGCAGGAGCTGACGGCGCGGCTGCGTACCCAGGTGCGGCGCAAGCGCTATAACGATCAGCTGCGCGCCAGCGTCGCCCAGACCATCGAGATGGCGGTGACCGACGCATTGACCGGGCTGCACAACCGCCGCTACCTCGACAGTCATCTGCAGACGCTGTTCGACCGCGCCGTGGCGCGGCGGCGGCCTCTGTCGGTGATGATCACCGATCTCGACCGCTTCAAGACCGTAAATGACTCGCATGGCCATGATGGCGGCGACGATGTGCTGCGCGAGTTCGCAAGGCGGCTGCGCAAGAACGTCAGGGGCATCGACCTTGCCTGCCGCTTCGGCGGCGAGGAATTCGTCGTTGTGATGCCGGACACGGACGGCGCGGTGGCGGAGAAGGTTGCCGAGCGCATTCGCGCCGAAATCGCCCAGCTGCCGTTTGCCATCGGCCCTGAAGGCAAGGCGATCGAAGTCACGGTCAGCGTCGGCGTGTCGTCGGTGCTGAAAGGCACGGACACTGTCGCGACGCTGATGAAGCGCGCCGACGTCGCGCTTTACGAAGCCAAGAGCGGTGGCCGCAACCGCGTCGTCGCCAAGGCCGCGTAGGTCCGACGCCGGATTATCCAGTCAACCCGACAGGGTTAGGAATTTACCTTAATCCAAGCGATTCGGCAGGCTTGGTTAAGAAACTATTGATTTTCAAACATTGTTGCGCAAATGTGCGGTGCAAGAACAAGGGCGATGCGGGCACGAGGGTAGACAGCCGCATCGCTTCGCCGAATACCCCATGATGCTCAGGTCCGCCGCATCTCCTGGGTCCGTGGGGTCGGCCGGCCGGCGCTGGCAGATAGTGGCCTCCTCGTACCGCTGCCGTACGCCGACCGGCCCCCTTTTTTGCCCAAAAATGAGATGAGCACTTCGCGCCAAACAGCGGAGGGTTCTGGCTTTCGGGGCCTTGAATCAAAAACGCCGCCCGAAGGGGCGGCGCTTTTGACAGAGCGTATGAAAACCAGATTACTTGATCTTGGTTTCCTTGAACTCGACATGCTTCTTGGCGACCGGGTCGTATTTGCGGAACGACAGCTTGTCGGTCTTGGTACGGCTGTTCTTGCTGGTCACGTAGAAGAAACCGGTGTCGGCGGTCGACAGAAGCTTGATCTTGATGTTTGCGGCTTTGGCCATTGTATCAGTCCGTTATGTTCGTGGGGTTCTGGCCGCTGGAGCGGGGGAAAACACCCGGACGCGGGAAACTTGGCGCGACACATAAAGAACGTGCCCGGAAAGTCAAGCCCGACGCCTTGCCTCTGTCGTAAGCACATGAGTTGTCCGGATTAGGTAGCACGTGAGTTGTCCGGTTTTATCATCGGCGCGATGGAGGCTGAGGACGAGACGGACAGCATGGCTATGGGCCGGCGAATGCCGGGACGCAGCGAAGCGGCGGGTTGGGCAGGGTGGATTGTCACCCCCGCCCAATTCTTCGCAGGCTCAGGGCGTTCGAATCTCGAAAAAGCAAGCAATTGGCTTTTCGTCCGCTACGGACCGCTTCTCACCTCACAACGGGAGAAGGTAAGGTCGCTGCTTCCCTTCAGCGGGCCGGATTTCTAGGCTTCTTCCTTAACTGGAAGCGCTTTCTTCCAGTCCCCGGTGGTGTTCCACCAGCGATTCGGATTGGCGCGGTCGTCCAGGCCCTTGGAGCGGCTGGCGAGGATTGGCTGGATGCGGATCACCGGCTCCTGGTAGGAATGCGCCTGGAAAATCGCCTCGACGATGCGGGCGGCGAGCACCTGGTCGTCGGGCAACTCGAACGAGACCTCGACGGTGCCGGGGCGGCGGCGCAGTTCGGTTTCGACCCCGGCGGCTGCACCTTCCAGCGGTCGGTAGCGTTCGATGCCGTGCGCCGTTTGATAGGCGTTGCGGTCGTATTTGCCCATTGCCAGCGGCGCGATCGCGACCACGGCGTCCATGATGCGGTCGACATCGGCTGCCGGGGCCTGGAAGCTGACAAGCAGCAGAAGCGTCATGCGCAGAGATGTGGTTTCAAAGCCGCTGTCGATCATCGCCGTATCCTCAAACTCGGGTTTTTTGGGACACCCTTTTAGCTGAGGTCTCCTGACACGGTTCTGTCAGCAGGGGCGACATCCGGTCAGGATTGCGCAGGCTGCGGCGGACAGGCTACCAGATCTTGCGGATCAGCCTGGCGCTGACCAAGGCGATATAGGCGGCAAAGAACAGGCCGAGCGACCAGCCGAAGCCGGAGGGCCCGAAGGCATCCATGCCGATGCCGATCGCCTGCGGGCCAAGCACCATGCCGACGCCGTAGCAGAGCACGAAGGCGGCGTTGGCCGAGGCCAGTTCATGGCCGGAGAGCTGCGAGCCCAGATGGGCAAGGCCGATCGTGTACATGGCGGCCACCACGCCGCCCCAGACGAACAGAAGCGCCGCCATCAGGTGCCAATTGCCGGCGAAGAACGGCATGAAGATGGTGCCGGCAAGTCCGACGGTGGCACAGGCCAACAGCAGATAGCGGCGGTCTGAGACGCGGTCGCTGATCATGCCGATAGGGATCTGCATCAGCACGTTGCCGAGGCCGATCATGGTGAGCAGGAGGGCTGCATCCGCCTCGGAATAGCCGATGCGGTTGCCATAGACGGGGAACAGCGCAAAGCCGCCGGTCTCGACGGCGCCGAACACCAGCACGGCGGCGGTCGCTGTCGGCACCAGCCAGATATAGCGCAGGAAGTTGCTGGTTTCGCCGTCAACCACGATTGTGGGACTTTCATTCCGTGCGGCCAGCACCGGGATTGCGGCCAGCGCGACCAGGACGATGATGACGCCAAACGGCAAGAAGCCGGTGCTGCCGATATGGGCGAAGATCCATGGTCCGGCGGCGAAGCCGAGCGACAGCACGGTGGCGTAGATGCCGAGCACCAGGCCGCGCCGGCGCGGCGGGGCCGAGGTGCTGATCCAGAATTCCGACAGGATGAACAGCACCGTCAGCGCGATGTGCAGCACGATGCGTAGTGGGAACCACATCCAGAAGTCCGGCGCGAAGTGGAAGCCGACAAAGGCGAGCGCGCCGGCGGCGATCATGGCGATCATCGTCCAGGCGACGCCGAAGCGCATCGCCAGCGGCGTGGCCAGCGGGGCGCCGGCGATCGAGGCGAGGCCGGCGACCGCGGTGTTGAGGCCGATCATCGATGCCGAGTGGCCGCGGCTCTCGAGAATAACGCTGAGCAGCGGCATGCCGAGGCCTATGGCGATGCCGACGACGCTGATCGACGAGATCGCGGCGATCATCGGTAGCCAATGTACGCGCTCGTCGCCCTCTTGCTGGGTATCGACCGTCATGTGATGCCTGAATACTCTGTCTGTTTGATATTGCGTAATTCCGGACGGAAAACCGCGTCACACTTTTCCTGGAATTGCTCTAAAGAATTTCGCGAACGAAGCGGTTGCGGACAAGCCGGTAGAACGGCACGGACCCACCGGGTCGCAGGCGCGGATCGCCGGCAAGCCGCGTCTCCAGCTCCTGCAAGATCGTTCGGGTGATGTCGGGGATATCGGCCTCTCTGGCCTTGGCGAGCGGCAGCCAGACCAGTTCTTCCAGCTCATTGGTCGGGCCGCCACCCGGCAGTTCCACGGCGACATCGCTGCGCCAGGCGCTGAAGAAGCGGGTGTCGAAACGACGCACGCGATTGGGCGGGGTGATGGCGCGGGCAATGAAGCGCAGCGGCGCCAGCGAAGGCTGGACGCCGTGCTCGACAAAGCCCTGCCAGTCGCGCTTGTCGGTCGCGAAAGAGCCTTTGCGGCCGATGAGCAGGCCGGCTTCCTCATAGGTCTCGCGGATGGCCGAGAGCGCGATGGCACGGGCCCGCGACGGGCTGATGCGGCCGACGCCGGCGGTCAGCCTGGCTTCTTCCTCCGGAAGCAATGGGGTGGCAACGGCAATGCGGCTGTCGGCCGAATCGGTGCGGCCGCCGGGAAAGACGAACTTGCCGGGCATGAAGGCGTGGCCTGCATGGCGCCGGCCCATCAGCACCAGAATCTCGTCGCCCTCGCGGTCGAGCAGGATCAGGGTGGCGGCATCGCGCGGGCGTATGGGCAGGCCGCTGTGGGCGGCTGCGCCACGGTCCATCCTGCTGACTTCCGCCTTGGTCATACCTTCCATGCGCAGGACCTAGCGGAAACTTCTGGCAAACGAAAGTGGCCTTTCACGGTCGGCATGTTGCGCCAGGCGACATTGCCCTGACGCAAACTAGGTTCCGGGATGCGGCTCGGTGCCGTCTTTTTCGCCGCCGAAGCCGTGCATATAGAGCGCCCATTGCAGTCCGATGACGGCGCCCTTGACCGGTTGCAGCAGAGCGACCGACAGCACGATGGTCAACGGCACCCAAATGGCGATGTGCTGCCACATGGAGAGCGTCGACGTCGCCTCGACGCCCATGAAGGCGCCGAGAACGATGTGGCCGACGATGACGATGACGAGATAAGCGGGCAGGTCGTCGGCGCGGTGGTGGTGGAACTCCTCACCGCACGCGGCGCATTTGTCGACGCTTTTGGTGAAGCCGGCGAACAACCTGCCTTCGCCGCAATGCGGGCAGCGGCCAAGGGCGCCGCGCTTCATCGCCGTCCACAGCGGGCGGGCGACTCGGCCCGAATGATGTTCGCCGCCGAAAACCTGCTTCTGGATTCCCATTTCGCTTGCCATTATCGTCTCCTGCCGCGCGACCCCGGGCGCGATTGCGACGCGCGGGCGCGGCCTTTTGCCTTGTGAAACGACCGTTTGGAGCCGGGCAGGGGCTTCGGGTCGGTCAGCATCTCGAAACGCATCGCGCCGGCCATAGGCGCCACCTCGATCAGGCGAACCTCGACGCGGTCGGCAAGCTGATAACCCTTGCCGGTGCGTTCTCCGAACAGCGATCGCGCGGTTTCGTCATATATATAGTAATCGCCATCCAGACTTGACACCGGGATGAAGCCATCTGCGCCAAACTGCGGCAATTGGACAAATAGTCCCGATTTGGTGACGCCCGAAATGCGGGCGTCGAAGCGGTCGTCGATGCGCTCGGCGAGGTAGGCAGCGATCAGCCGGTCGACGGTGTCGCGCTCGGCCGCCATGGCGCGGCGCTCGGTGCCGGAGATCAGCACCGCGAAGTCTTCCAGCTGCGTCGCTTCGTCCTGCGTCAGCCCGCCAGGGCCGAGCCCAAGTGCGGCAATCAGCCCGCGATGCACGATCAGATCGGCATAGCGGCGAATCGGCGAGGTGAAATGCGCGTAGCGCTTCAGGTTGAGGCCGAAATGGCCGATGTTCTTGGGCGAATATTCGGCCTGACTCTGCGAGCGCAGCACCACTTCGTTGACCAGCCCCTCATTGTCGGCGCCACGCACGCGCTCGAGAATGCCGTTGAACTGGGCGGGCCGCATCTGCGCGCCACGCGCCAGCGACAGGCCGAGCGTCTGCAGGAACTCGCGCAGCGATTCCTGCTTGGCCAGCGACGGCGCATCGTGGACGCGGTAGACCAGCGCCTGCTTCTTCGCTTCCAGCGTTTCGGCGGCGGCGACATTGGCCTGGATCATGAATTCTTCGATCAGCTTGTGGGCGTCGAGCCGCTCCGGGACGACGACGCGGTCGACGGTGCCGTCCGGCTTGAGCAGGATCTTGCGCTCGGGCAGATCAAGCTCGAGCGGCTGGCGGCCATCGCGGCCGCGCTTGAGGATGGCGTAGGCGTCCCACAGCGGCTTCAGCACCGTATCGAGGATCGGGCCGGTCTTGTCGTCAGGAAGGCCGTCTATCGCGGCCTGGGCCTGCGGATAGGCGAGCTTTGCCGCCGATTTCATCATGACGCGGTGGAAGGTGTGACGCAGCTTGCGGCCATCGGCGGCAAAAATCATGCGCACGGCAAGCGCGGGACGGTCCTGGCCTTCTCGCAGCGAGCACAGGTCGTTGGAGATGCGCTCTGGCAGCATCGGCACGACGCGGTCGGGGAAATAGACAGAATTGCCGCGTTTCAGCGCCTCGCGATCGAGTGCGGTGCCATAGCGGACATAGGCTGCAACATCGGCGATCGCCACCGTGGCGATCACGCCGCCGGGGTTCTTCTCGTCGAGGTCGGGCGTGGCGAAGACGGCGTCGTCATGGTCCTTGGCGTCGGCCGGGTCGATGGTCACCAGCGGCAGGTCGCGCCAGTCCTCGCGGTGAGCAAGCGTCGCCGGTTTTACCGCCTCGGATTCGGCGATGACGTCGGCCGGGAAGATATGCGGAATGTCGTGCGCGTGGATGGCGATCATCGAGACCGCCTTTTCGCTGGTCAGCGAGCCCAGCAC
Organism: Mesorhizobium sp. M0615; assembly: GCF_040320805.1. Classification (NCBI taxonomy): domain Bacteria; kingdom Pseudomonadati; phylum Pseudomonadota; class Alphaproteobacteria; order Hyphomicrobiales; family Phyllobacteriaceae; genus Mesorhizobium; species Mesorhizobium sp. M0615. Next base: position 94,604 of record NZ_JAMYQI010000004.1, read on the forward strand.
AGCCAGCACTTTTGCGCGCGGCAAACCATACCGGGAGGCCCGCGCCGGCTCGACCTCGACAAGGTCGCCGTTCCTGGCGCCGTTCTGGAATTCCTTGTCGACGATCAGTTCGGGCTGGCGACGTTCGACCGGCTCGATTCGGAAGGTGCCGTCCCTCAGGATACGGAAGACGCCCAGCACGGCATCTGTCCGCTTCTCGAAAATCTTCATTACGCGGCCCGTATAGGCAGGCCCGGTCGCCTCGTCGGTCGGGAAGGTCTTGGCCAGCACACGGTCGCCAATGCCCGGCTGCGGGCCATTGCCGCCGCGGGAGACGCGGATCGAGACGACAGGCGGTTCGCCGGTGCCTACGGGCTCGGCAGGATGCGCCAGCAGGATGCCGTCGCCATCGCGGCCAAAAATGTCGAGTACGGCGACATGCGACAAGGCGCCGACACGGGCCAGCCGTTTGCGCTCCTTGGTCAGGATGCCTTCGTCCTGCAGGTCGCGCAGGATGTCCTTCAGCCAAATGCGGTCGTCGCCGCGCAAGGCAAAGGCCTTGGCGATGTCGCGTTTTCCCGCGCGGTCGGGGTTCTCGGCGATGTAGCGCAGGATTTCGTCACGCGACGGGCGATAGTCGTCCTTGACCTTGGCGCGGGTATCGGCGGTGCGCGGATCGCCGTGGCTTCTACCGGTGATCCTGCGCGCCACGCTGCTATCCCTTTTTCTTCGCCGCCGGCTTCTTGGTCGCCGATTCCTTGGCTGTGGTTTTCTTGCCAGTGGTTGTCTTGCCAGTGGTTGTCTTGGCTGCGGGGGCCTTGGCGGCTGCCGCCTTGCGGAACGGCTTCTTGCCGCCGCCTTTGGCTTCCTTCTCGGCAATCAGCGCCACCGCGTCCTCGACGGTCACCGACTGCGGATCCTTGCCCTTGGGCAGTGTCGCGTTGACCTTGCCGTAGTTGACATAGGGCCCGTATTTGCCATCGCGCACGACGATCTTGCCGCCGCCATCGGGATGGTCGCCGAGTTCCTTCAGCGCCGCCGCGGTGCCGCCATTGCGGCCGCCCTTGCCCTTCAGCTGCTTCTCGGCGATCACGGTGACAGCGCGGTTGAGGCCGATCGAGAACACATCCTCTATGCTGTCGACATTGGCATAGGTGCCATCATGCAAAACGAATGGACCATAGCGGCCAAGCCCGGCGGAGATCATCTTGCCGGATTCAGGATGCTTGCCGATATCGCGCGGCAGCGACAGCAGCGCCAAGGCCTTTTCATGGTCGATCGAGTCGGGCGTCCAGCCCTTGGGCAGGCTGGAGCGCTTGGCTTCCTTGCCGTCGCCGCGCTGGATATAAGGACCGAAGCGGCCTGAGCGCAGCGTGATTTCCTCTGCCGTGTAGGGATCGTTGCCGAGCACCTTGGTGCCGTCCTCGCCGCCGCCATTCTCGCCATTCGGGTTGGCGGCATCGCCGAGCTGGCGGGTAAAGGAACATTCCGGATAGTTGGAGCAGCCGACGAAGGCGCCGAACTTGCCGAGTTTCAGCGACAGATTGCCGGAGCCGCATTTTGGGCAGATGCGGGGATTCGAGCCATCCTCCCGCGCGGGGAACACCAGCGGCGCCAGTTCCTCGTTCAGCGCGTCGAGCACGTCGGTGACGCGCAGTTCCTTGATGTCGGCGACGGCGCCGGAAAAATCTTTCCAGAAGTCACGCAGCACGTCCTTCCAGGCGAGCTTGCCGTCGGAAATCTCGTCAAGCTTTTCCTCGAGTGAGGCCGTGAAGTCATATTCGACATAGCGCTCGAAGAAGCTTTCGAGGAAAGCCGACAGCAGCCGGCCCTTGGCCTGCGGCACCAGCCGGCGCTTGTCGATGGTGACGTAGTCGCGGTCTTCCAACGTCTTCAGGATCGCGGTGTAGGTCGACGGACGGCCGATGCCGAGCTCTTCCAGCTTCTTGATCAGCGACGCCTCGGAGTAGCGCGGCGGCGGCTCGGTGGTGTGCTGGGTGGCATTGATCGCCTGACGGGCCAGCTGCTCGCCGGCACGGATCTCGGGCAGACGACGGTTTTCCTCGTCTTCGGCGTCGTCGTCCTTCTGGTCGGTGTAGGCGGCGATGAAGCCGTCGAAGCGAACGACGGAACCGACGGCGCGAAGCTCCGCGGTGCGAGCGCCATTGACCGCCTCGATTTCGACCGTGGTACGCTCGATCTCGGCCGACTGCATCTGGCTGGCGATGGCGCGCTTCCAGATCAATTCGTAAAGCCGCAGCTGGTCGGAATCGAGATACTGCCTGACCGAAGCCGGCGTGCGCATGAAATCGGTCGGGCGGACCGCCTCGTGCGCTTCCTGGGCATTCTTGGCCTTGGCTGTGTACTGGCGCGGCTTTTCCGGGAGGTATCTTGGGCCGAATTCCTTGGCGATGGTGTCGCGGGCGGCGTCGATCGCCTCCGGCGCCATCTGCACGCCGTCGGTTCGCATATAGGTGATCAGGCCGGTAGTCTCGCCGCCGATCTCCATACCTTCATAGAGGCGCTGCGCCACCTGCATGGTGCGCGTCGCCGAAAAGCCGAGGCCGGACGATGCCGCCTGCTGCAGCGTCGAAGTGGTGAAGGGCGGGCCAGGATTGCGCCTTGTCGGTTTGGCTTCCACCGACAGAGCCTTGAAGGTCGCGCCTTCGAGCATGCCCTTGATATCGTCGGCCTGCGCCTTGCTGGCGATGTCGAGCTTCTGCAGCTTCTTGCGCTCGAACGCGGTCAGCCGCGCCTCGAAGCTGTCGTTACGTGGCGTGCCGAGGAGGGCAGCGATCTGCCAGTATTCCTCGCGGATGAAGCGCTCGATCTCGGATTCGCGGTCGCAGACCAGGCGCAGCGCCACCGACTGGACGCGGCCGGCCGAACGGGCGCCCGGCAATTTGCGCCACAGCACCGGCGACAGCGTGAAGCCGACGAGATAATCGAGTGCGCGGCGAGCCAGATAGGCATCGACCAATGGTGCATCGATCTGGCGCGGATTGGCCATCGCTTCCAGCACCGACGACTTGGTTATGGCATTGAAGACGACGCGGCTGACCGGCTTGTCCTTCAACACGCGCTTCTGCTTGAGGACCTCCAGCACGTGCCAGGAAATGGCTTCGCCCTCGCGATCCGGATCGGTGGCGAGGATCAGGCCATCGGCATCCTTGACCGCGTTGGCGATGTCGGTGAGACGCTTTCCGGACGCGGTGTCGACCGCCCAGGACATGGCGAAATCCTCGTCGGGACGCACCGAACCATCCTTGGCCGGCAGATCGCGGACATGGCCGAACGAGGCCAGAACCTTGAAGTTCTTGCCGAGATACTTGTTGATTGTCTTTGCCTTGGCCGGCGATTCGACGACGACGACGTCCATGAGGTCTCATATCAGCTGTGGGGCGGCAGAAGAATTCCGCTGCGTGACGCATTCAATTGGTCGCTCACATGGCCGCGCTTTTGCGATCGGTCAAGGGCAAGCGGCCAAAATGCGGAGGCGTGTGCCGCAATACACTCTTAAAGTGTATGGAGAAGATCACAAAATTTTTGTCTGGGACGGTTCGTGTTTCGAGCCACCGGGAAAGGCGCCGCGACCGGTTCGTGCTGCCCGTAAATGCCGAACTGGCCGCCGGGTCGCTTGGAGCCGGCGGCCAGCCGAGTCCCGCCGATGGCGGGCGGGATAGAGGTTCGGACGATCAGTCGGCCTTGACGATGTGCCAGACTTCGCCGACGCCGTCGCCGGTGATGTCACCGGCCTTCTTGTCCTTGATGAAGGTGTAGACCGGCTTGCCGTCATAGGCCCACATCTTCGTGCCGTCGGTGCGGTCGACGATGGTCCATTCGTCGTCCGCCTTGGCGCCGTCCTCGGCCTTCAGCGGCGGCCAGTTGGTGGCGCATTTGTCGTAGCAGTTGGTCTTGCCCTTCTCGTCCTTGTCATAGGTATAGAGCGTCATGCCATTGGCATCGGTGTAGATCTTGGTGCCACCGACTTCCGCTTCCTTCCACGCTTCGGCGGCGAAGGATGCGGCGGTGCTGAGCAGAAGGGCGGCCAGGCCGACGGTGATCGTTTTCATGGAAATCTCCCTGGTGATCCGACGAAGCGCGCAGAAATCGCGGCTTCGCTCTGTGAACGTTCGGCGAGGGACATTTCTTCCCCGGCTTGGTCAACTTGGGATTGGCCGCCAACAATTCGTCCGCCGGAGCGTATCTGTAGCCAAATGCCACACGATGGTGATTGGCGAACACGGGTTTGCACCGCTATATCGGCGCCAGGGAATCTGGAGTTCTGGAATGCCATTGGACATCGGCTATGTCAGCGCGGTCGGAGCGGGGGCGATCTCGTTCCTGTCGCCTTGCGTGCTGCCGCTGGTGCCTCCCTATCTCTGCTACATGGCCGGCGTGTCGGTCGACGATTTTCGCGGTGACGATGCTGGCGTCACGGCCAAGGCCGGCGCCCGCGGCGCGCTCATCTATTCCTCGCTCGCCTTCGTACTCGGTTTCTCCACCGTGTTCGTGGCGCTTGGCGCCGGCGCCTCGACCATCGGCCACTGGCTGCGCGTCTGGCAGGAGCCGCTGGCGATGGCGGCCGGGGTGCTGATCATCCTGATGGGGCTGAATTTCCTCGGCATCCTGCGCATACCACTTCTGTCGCGCGAGGCGCGCTTTCAGTCGCAGGGCAAGCCTGCCAGCATGGTCGCCGCCTATGTCATGGGGCTGGCCTTCGCCTTTGGCTGGACGCCGTGCATCGGCCCGGTGCTGGGGCCGATCCTGACCTTGGCCGGCGGCCGCGAGACGGTGGGCGAGGGGGCGCTGCTGCTCGCCGCCTATTCGCTTGGCCTCGGCATTCCGTTCCTGATCGCTGCCCTGTTCTCCGGCGCCTTCATGCGCTTCCTCGGCAGGTTCCGCGTCCATCTCGGCCGCGTCGAAAAAGCCATCGGCGCGCTGCTGGTCGTCGCCGGCGTGTTCTTCCTCACCGGCGGCGTGCAGACGGTGTCCTACTGGCTGCTGGAGAATTTTCCGGTGCTGGGCCGGCTGGGGTAGAGATCCGCTGATCGAGAGTGAACTGCCTCATCACCTCACCGGAATTTAACCCCATTGGTGCAGCATGGTGCCAGATGCTACCACTCTGCGATTCCTGATCCCATTCATACGGTTGTCCTTCCATGAGCCAGAGATCCTGCTTGTCCGTCATTCTCGCCGCCGGCGAAGGCACGCGCATGAAGAGCGCGACGCCGAAGGTGCTGCATCAGATCGCCGGACTGCCGATGGTCGCCCATGTGGTGAGGGCGGCAGAGGCCGCCGGCGCCCGCAGCCAGGCGCTGGTGATCGGCCATGGCGCCGAGGATATGCGCAAGGCAGCGGCGAAGTTCGCGCCCAAGGCCGAGACGTTCGTGCAGGAGAAGCGGCTCGGCACCGCGCATGCGGTGCTGGCCGCACGCGGTGCAATATCAACGGGTTATGACGACATTCTCGTGATGTTCGGCGACACGCCGCTGATCGATGCTGAAGCCCTGGTGACCGCGCGGCAAAAGCTTGCCGATGGCGCGGCCGTCGTGGTGATCGGTTTCCGTCCGCCCAGCCCGGCCGGCTATGGCCGGCTGATCGAAAAAGGTGGCAAGCTCACCGCCATCCGCGAAGAGAAGGACTGCTCCGCCGAGGAAAAGAAGATCGGCTTCTGCAATGCCGGCATGATGGCGGTGGCCGGCGCTCATGCGCTCGAACTGCTCGACAAGGTCGGCAACAAGAACGCCAAGGGCGAGTACTATCTCACCGACATCGTCGAGATCGCCAGTGCGAAAGGGCTCGATGTCGTCGCCACCGAAACGAGCTTCGAGAGCGCGCTCGGCATCAACAACAGGGCCGAGCTGGCGCAGGCGGAAGGCATCTGGCAACAGCGTCGTCGGGACGAGGCGATGCTGTCGGGCGTAACGCTGATTGCGCCGGACACCGTGTATTTCTCGCACGATACCGAAATCGGCGCCGACACGATCGTCGAGCCCAATGTCTGGTTCGGCCCGGGCGTGAAAATCGCCGGCGGCGCCAAGATCCACGCCTTCAGCCACATCGAAGGCGCGACCGTCGCTGCCAATTGCGACGTCGGTCCGTTCGCACGGCTCAGGCCAGGCGCCGATCTCCGCGAGAAAGCCAAGGTCGGCAATTTCTGCGAGGTCAAGCAGGCGGTCATCGAGGAGGGCGCCAAGGTCAATCATCTGACTTATATCGGCGATGCCCGTGTGGGCGCGGGGGCCAATATCGGCGCCGGCACCATTACCTGCAACTATGACGGCTACTCGAAGTTTTTCACCGACATCGGCGAGGGCGCCTTCATCGGTTCGAACTCGTCGCTGGTGGCGCCGGTTACGATCGGCAAGGGCGGCTACATCGCCTCGGGCAGCGTCATAACCGAAAGCGTGCCGGACGATGCGCTGGCCTTCGGCCGCGCCCGCCAGAAGACCATTCCCGGCAAGGGCAAGGAATTGCGCGAGCGCTTCGCGTCTGCCGCAGCGGCGAAGAAAAAGGCCGGCACCGGCCATTAACCGCCGAAGCAATTGAACAACCGAGGAATTGCGGTAACCGGATTGCAAGAGCGGTGTGTCATGGTGCATCGGGTTGAGAAGCGTTCCGTTACAGCAGACGAAACGCAAAGTGACTTTCGCGGCGGGCCGGCAATCCCTAGATAGCGCTGGTTTTCCATCGGGACTGGTTTTCCAGGTGAATCGGGGGCAGGCGCATGTGCGGTATCGTCGGAATTGTCGGCCAGAGCCAAGTCGCGCCGCTCATTGTCGATGCTTTGAAGCGGCTTGAATATCGTGGCTATGACTCGGCCGGCGTCGCTACAGTCGAGAAGGGCGCGCTCGGCCGCCGCCGCGCCGAAGGCAAGCTGATCAACCTCGAACGCCTGCTGAAAAACGAGCCGCTCGATGGCACGATCGGCATCGGCCATACGCGCTGGGCCACCCATGGCGTGCCCAACGAGACCAATGCGCATCCGCATTTCTCCGACGGCGTCGCCATCGTCCACAACGGCATCATCGAGAATTTCGCCGAATTGCGCGACGAGCTGATCCGCGACGGCTATGTCTTCTCGTCGCAGACCGACACCGAAGTTGTCGCACATCTGGTGGCGCGGGAACTCGCCAAAGGACTGAAGCCGATCGAGGCAGCGCACCAGGCGCTGAAGCGGCTGGAAGGCGCCTTTGCGCTGGCCATCATGTTCACCGGCGACGAGGACCTCATCGTCGGCGCCCGCAATGGTCCGCCTCTGGCCGTCGGCCATGGCGATGGCGAGATGTTTCTGGGCTCCGACGCCATCGCGCTGGCGCCGTTCACCAATTCCATCACCTACCTCGAAGACGGCGACTGGGCGGTGGTGCGCCGCGATGGCGTCACCATCTTCGACATCGACGGCAAAGAGGTTGCCCGCAAGCGCCAGCAATCACTGTCGACCAGCTTCATGGTCGACAAGGGCAACCGCCGCCATTTCATGGAAAAGGAAATCCATGAACAGCCGGAAGTGATCTCGCACACGCTGGCGCATTATGTCGATTTCGTCTCCGGCGTGTCGAAGCCGCTGGAGCTGCCGTTCGACTTCGCCAAGATCGGCCGGCTGGCGATCTCGGCCTGCGGCACCGCCTATCTCGCGGGGTTGATCAGCAAATACTGGTTCGAGCGCTATGCGCGGCTGCCGGTCGACATCGATGTCGCCTCGGAGTTCCGCTACCGCGAAATGCCGCTATCGGCTGATGACGCGGCCTTCTTCATTTCGCAGTCCGGCGAAACCGCCGACACGCTGGCCTCGCTGCGCTATTGCCGCAAGGCCGGCATGAAGATCGGCGCCATCGTCAATGTGCGCGAATCGACCATGGCGCGCGAATCCGATGTCGTGCTGCCGACCTTGGCCGGCCCGGAGATCGGTGTAGCCTCGACCAAGGCTTTCACCTGCCAGCTTTCGGTGCTGGCCTCGCTGGCGGTGCGCGCCGGCGTGGCCCGCGGCACGATCTCGAAGGACGAGGAAAAGACGCTGGTACGCGCTCTTTCGGAGGCGCCTCGCTACGCCAACCAGGTGCTCAAGCTCGAGGAGCAGATCGAGCGCATCGCGCGCGAAATCTCGCGCTACAAGGATGTGCTCTATCTCGGCCGCGACACCAATTTCCCGCTGGCCATGGAAGGCGCACTGAAACTCAAGGAAATCTCCTACATCCACGCCGAGGGCTACGCCGCGGGCGAGCTGAAGCATGGGCCTATCGCGCTGATCGACGAGAACATGCCGGTCATCGTCATCGCGCCGCATGACCGTATCTTCGAAAAGACCGTGTCGAACATGCAGGAAGTGGCGGCGCGCGGCGGCAAGATCATCCTGATCACCGACGCCAAGGGCGCGGCGCAGGTCAGCGTCAAGACGATGGAGGCGATCATCCTGCCCGACGTGCCGGAAATCATCTCGCCGATCATCTACGCGCTGCCGATCCAGATGCTGGCCTACTACGCCGCCGTCTTTATGGGGACAGACGTCGACCAGCCGCGCAATCTAGCGAAATCGGTGACCGTGGAGTAGTCGGCGCTCATCGGCGGTCTTAAAAACTTCGCGGTTCCAAAGCGCCGTTCGCTTCACTAGTGTGGCCCTGCAACCCGCGTCCCCGGTGAACCATGTCTGATGCTCCCAGAACTTCCGGCATGACCCGGCTGAGGAACTATTTCCTCACAGGCTTTATCGTCTGCGCGCCGCTGGCGATCACCGCCTATATCGCCTGGTCGTTCGTCGGCTGGGTCGATTCCTGGGTGAAGCCGTACATTCCGGCGCGCTACAGCCCCGACACCTATTTGCCGTTTCCGGTGCCCGGCTTCGGCCTGATCGTGGCGCTCGTGCTGATCACGCTGATCGGCTTCATGACCGCCAACATCGTCGGCCGCGCGATCGTCAATTTCGGCGAACGGCTGCTTGGCCGTATGCCGCTGGTGCGCGGCATCTACGGTTCGCTGAAGCAGATATTCCAGACGGTGCTGTCGAACAAGGGCGATATGTTCCGCCAGGTCGGGCTGGTCGAATATCCGCGAAAAGGCGTCTGGTCGCTGGTCTTCGTCGCCAGCGAGAAGGAAACCGAGATCAACCAGAAGCTCGACCATGCAGGCGACCCGATGATCGCCGTGTTCATGCCGTGCACGCCGAACCCTACCACCGGTTTCCTGATGTACGTGCCGAAATCCGACATCGTGCTGCTCGACATGACGATTGAGGACGGCGCCAGGCTGATCGTCTCGGCCGGGCTGGTGGCGCCCGAAGTCAAGCCGAAGATGGTGACGATGAACGGCCAGCCGATCGACGGAGATCTCGCCAACCCGCCGCTTGGTGCTTTGGCTCAGCCGGCACGCAAGAGCCGCACGGCCTCGTCGCGGCCGAACAAATAGAGCAGCAGCCGCAGCGCCTCGCCGCGCTCAGACTGTAGTTCCGGATCACGCGACAGGATCAGCCTTGCATCGTCGCGGGCTGCTTCGAGCAAGTCGGCGTGCACCTCGATGCGCGCCACCTGGAAGCCCGGCGTGCCGGACTGGCGGGTGCCGAGCAATTCGCCTTCGCCGCGCAGCTTCAGATCCTCTTCGGCGATCAGGAACCCGTCCTCGGTCTCGCGCATCACCGACAGCCGGCGCTTTGCCGTCTCGCCGAGCGGGTCCTTGTAGAGCAGCACGCAGGAAGAAGGCTTGTCGCCGCGCCCGACGCGGCCGCGCAGCTGGTGCAGTTGCGCCAGGCCAAAACGCTCGGCGTGTTCGATGACCATGATCGTGGCGTCCGGCACGTCGACGCCGACCTCAATAACGGTGGTGGCGATAAGGATGCGGGTTTCGCCGGCCTTGAAGGCGCGCATCGCCTCGTCCTTTTCGGCGCCCTTCATGCGGCCGTGCACGAGGCCGATGCGATCGCCGAACAAGGGCTGCAGCGAGGCAAAACGGTCCTCGGCCGACATAAGCTTGATCTCTTCGGATTCCTCGACCAGCGGGCAGATCCAGTAGATCTTCTGACCGTCGGCAACCGCGTCCAGCATGCGACCGACCAGCTCGTCAAGCCGTTCCAGCGGCAGCGTGACGGTGCGGATCGGCTGGCGGCCGATCGGTTTTTCCGTCAGCTTGGAGACGTCCATGTCGCCGAAGGCGGTCAGCACCAGAGTGCGCGGGATCGGCGTCGCCGTCATCACCAGCATGTCGGGGGCGTCGCCCTTGGCGGTGATGGCAAGCCGCTGGTGGACGCCGAAGCGGTGTTGCTCGTCGACCACGGCAAAGACGAGGTCGTGATAGGTCACCGTTTCCTGGAACAGCGCATGGGTGCCGACGACGATGTCGATCTCGCCGCTGGCGAGACCTGATAGCGTTTCAGTGCGTTCGCGGCCCTTTTCGCGGCCGGTCAGGATAGCGACGCGCAGGCCGGCCTGTTCGGCCAGCGGCGTGATTGTCGCCAGATGCTGGCGCGCCAGGATTTCGGTCGGCGCCATCAAGGCCGCCTGGCCGCCGGCCTCGACTGCGCGCCCCATGGCCAGCAGCGCCACCACCGTCTTGCCGGAGCCGACATCGCCTTGCAGTAGGCGCAGCATGCGCTCGGGGTCGGCCAGATCGGCATTGATTTCGGCAAGCGCGAATTCCTGGCTGCCGGTCAATGAATAGGGCAGGGCTGCGCGCAGTTTCTCGACGATGCGACCGTCGCCGATGAGCGGCCGGCCCGACAGGCGGCGCACTTTTGCCCGCACCAATGCCAGCGAGACCTGGCCGGCGAGAAGCTCGTCATAGGCAAGGCGGCGCCATGCCACCCCCTCGATGGCGACATCGATCGGGTCCGCGGGATAGTGGATGCGGGCGAGCGCGTCGGCGAAGGCGGGGAAAGTCTGCTTGCGCATGAAGGCGCCGTCCTGCCATTCCGGCAATTCCGGCAGCCGGCCGAGCGCCTGGCCGATGGCGCGGCGCAGCACCTTGCCCGACAGGCCGGCGGTCAGCGGATAGACCGGTTCGACCAGCGGCAGTGTTTCCGCCTCGCTCACCAGGGCGATATGGTCGGGATGGACCATGGTCGGGCGGCCGTTGAACCACTCCATGCGGCCGGAGACGACGACATGCTCGCCCACCGGCATCGCCTTTTCGAGATAGGCGGCATGGGCGTGGAAGAAGATCAGGCCGATCTCGCCGGTGTCGTCATGGGCATAGACGCGGTAAGGCACCGACCGGTTGCCGCGCGGCGGCGGCTGGTGGCGGTCGATGCGCACGTCGAGCGTGACGATGGCGCCTGCAGGCGCAAGCGCGATGCCGGGACGATTGCGACGGTCGATGACGGTGTGCGGCAGCACGAACAACAGGTCGCCCGGGCGCGCCGGCCGTTCGCCGAGATCGGCCGCCACCACCTTCTCGATCAGAGCGCCAACCTTGGGGCCGACGCCGGCAAGCGAAGTGATGGGGACGAAGAGAGGGTCGAGGAGGGAGGGGCGCATGCCTTTACCCTCCCCCCTGTGGGGAGGGTCGATCCGCGAAGCGGGGCGGGGTGGGGGTAGGTGCGCGTCTAACTTTCCAGGAAGTCGGTAGGTCAGCGCCGCACCCCCACCCCGTCTCACTCGCTTCGCTTTGCGAAGCGTGCTCGCCGACCCTCCCCACAAGGGGGAGGGTGAAGTGCGGGCGGTGTCCGGCACCAGCGTTGTCAGGAGTGTTCTTCACACCCGGGATGTTTAGCCGCCCACCCGTGCGTTGCAAGGCTGACACCGCCCTCTATCCACGCTATATGCGCCGCACCAAGCAAGGATGCGGCACGATGACCGGGACGAAACGATCAAGCGAGGGGCTGGATATCAGGCGCCGCAAGCTGTTGTTCCGCTCCTGGCATCGCGGGATGCGCGAGATGGACCTTATCCTCGGTACCTTTGCCGACAACGAGATCGGCGCCTTGACCGGCGATGAGATCGAACAATATGAAAAGCTCCTCGACATTCCCGACACCGAATTCCTGCCCATGGTCACCGGCGAACGCCCGGTTCCCGGGAATATCGACTGTGCCGTCCTGCAAAAGATCCTGGCATCGCGCCGGACCATGACATTTTAAACGTGCAACCATGAGCCTCATTCCCAAAATCGGCCTGCCGAAAGGCCGCGCCGGCCAGTTCATCGTCGACGGCGTTGCCGATGGCTACGAAGCCTTTGCGCTGGTGCAGGCGATCCATGAGATTGCGCCTGACAAACCCGTGCTGTTTGTGGCGCGCGACGGCCAGCGCCTGCCGTCGATTATCGAAGCGCTGACCTTTGCCGCCCCCGGCCTGCCGGTGCTGGAGTTGCCGGCCTGGGATTGCCTGCCCTATGACCGCGTTTCGCCAGGCTCCGATGCCGCCGCCAAGCGGCTCGATGCGCTGACGGCGATGATCGCGCTGGCGAAAAAGCCGCATCGCGCCGTCATCCTGACCACTGCCAATGCGCTGCTGCAGCGTATTCCGCCGGCCGATCTGGTCGAAGCGCAGACTTTCCACGCAAAGCCAGGCAATCAGATCGACATGAACGCGCTGGTGTCGCGGCTGGAGATTTCCGGCTTCGAGCGGGTGCCGACGGTGCGCGGTATCGGCGAATTCGCCGTGCGCGGCGGCATCCTCGACCTCTACGCACCCGGCTGGACGGAAGCACTGCGGCTCGATTTCTTCGGCGACACGCTGGAATCGATCCGCGTCTTCGACGCCGCCACGCAGCGCACCACCGGCCAGCGCAAGTCGATGGCGCTGCAGGCAATGAGTGAAGTGGCGCTGACCCCGGAAACCATCAGCCGCTTCCGCCGCTCCTATATCGAAGCCTTCGGCGCGCCGCAGCGCGACGACGGGCTTTATGCGGCGGTGAGCGAAGGGCGGCGCTTTGCCGGCATGGAGCACTGGCTGCCGCTGTTCTACGAGCGGCTGGAGACAGTGTTTGATTATCTGCCGGATGCGCCTGTCATCTTCGACCATCTGGCGCACGAAGCGCTGGCTGAGCGTCACACGCTGATCCTCGACCACTACGAAGCGCGCCGCAAACAGGCCGACGCCGCCTTGAAGGACGCCGTGCCCTACAAGCCGGTGGCGCCGGACCTGCTCTATCTCTCACCGGAAAACCTCGTGGCGTCGCTCGGACCGCGCGAAGCCATCGGCTTCACCGCCTTCGACGCGCCCGATGTCGGGGCCAAGGAGGTCTTCCATGGCGGCTCGCGCCATGGCCGCAGCTTTGCCGAGGAACGGGCTGACCCAAACATCAACGTCTTCGATGTCGTCGTAAAACACATCGCCGACGAGCGCGCGGCGCGCCGCCGGGTCATCGTCGCCGGCTGGACCGATGGCTCGCTCGACCGGCTTGGCCAGATCCTGGCCGAGCACCATCTCGGCAATCTCGTGCCTGTGGCGACGCTGGCCGAGGCGGAAAAGCTCGAGCCGGGGCAGGCGGCACTCGCCGTGCTGCCGCTGGAATCCGGCTTCGAGACCGAACAGCTGGTTGTCGTCGCCGAGCAGGACATTCTGGGCGACCGGTTGATCCGCCGCTCGAAGCGCAAGAAGCGCGCGTCGGATTTCATCGCCGAGGCGTCGTCGCTGTCGGCCGGCGACATCGTCGTCCACGCCGATCACGGCATTGGCCGCTTCATCGGCCTGCGCACCATCGAGGCGGTCGGCGCGCCGCATGACTGCCTGGAAATCCACTATGCCGGCGACGACCGGCTGTTCCTGCCGGTGGAAAACATCGAGCTTCTGTCGCGCTACGGCTCTGACACAGCCGAGGCGACGCTGGACAAGCTCGGCGGCGGCGCCTGGCAGTCGCGCAAGGCGCGGCTGAAGAAGCGCCTGCTCGACATGGCCGGACAGCTGATCCGCATTGCCGCCGAGCGCCAGATGCGTACCGCGCCGCCCATGGTGCCGGCGGAAGGGCTTTACGGCGAATTCTCGGCCCGCTTTCCCTATGAGGAGACCGACGACCAGCAGGGCGCGATCGATGCCGTCGTGGACGATCTCGGCGCCGGCAAGCCGATGGACCGGCTGATCTGCGGCGATGTCGGCTTCGGCAAGACCGAAGTGGCGTTGCGCGCCGCCTTCATCGCGGCGATGGAAGGGTTCCAGGTCGCGGTCGTGGTGCCGACGACGCTGTTGTCGCGCCAGCATTTCAAGACCTTTTCGCAGCGCTTCTCCGGCCTGCCGATCCGCGTCGGCCAGGCCTCGCGGCTGGTCGGCGCCAAGGAACTGGCGGAAACCAAGAAAGCCATCGCCGAGGGGCAGGTCGACATCGTCATCGGCACCCATGCACTGCTCGGGTCGGCGATCTCGTTCAAGAATCTCGGCCTGCTGATCATCGACGAGGAGCAGCATTTTGGCGTCAAGCACAAGGAGCGGCTGAAGGACCTCAAGACCGATGTCCACGTGCTGACGCTGTCGGCGACGCCGATCCCGCGCACGCTGCAGCTTGCCTTGACCGGCGTGCGCGAACTGTCGCTGATCGCCACGCCGCCGGTCGACCGCATGGCGGTGCGCACCTTCATCTCGCCTTTCGACCCGCTGGTCATCCGCGAGACGCTGCTGCGCGAACGCTACCGCGGCGGCCATTCCTTCTATGTCGTTCCGCGCATCAGCGATCTCGCCGACATCCATGATTTCCTGCGCGAATCCGTCCCCGAGCTGAAGGTGGCGGTGGCCCATGGCCAGATGCCGCCGGGCGAACTCGACGACATCATGAACGCCTTCTATGACGGCCAGTACGACGTGCTGTTGTCGACCACCATCGTCGAATCCGGGCTCGACATTCCGACCGCCAACACGCTGATCATCCATCGCGCCGATATGTTCGGCCTGTCGCAGCTCTACCAGCTGCGCGGCCGCGTCGGCCGTTCCAAGGCGCGGGCATATGCGTTGTTCACGCTGCCGGCCAACCGCAAGCTCACCGACACGGCCGAGCGCCGGCTGAAGGTGCTGCAGTCGCTGGACACGCTTGGCGCGGGCTTCCAGCTCGCCAGCCACGACCTCGACATCCGTGGCGCCGGCAACCTTCTGGGCGAAGAGCAATCCGGTCATATCAAGGAGGTCGGATTCGAGCTCTACCAGCAGATGCTGGAGGAGGCGGTGGCCGAGGTGAAGGATTCCGGCGAGGTGCAGGATGGCGGCTGGTCGCCGCAGATCGCCGTCGGTACGGCGGTCATGATCCCGGAAAGCTACGTGCCGGACCTGCAGCTCAGGCTGGCGCTTTACCGCCGCCTTGGCGATCTCGAAAACACGGAGGAAATCGACGCCTTTGGCGCCGAGCTGATCGATCGTTTCGGTCCGCTGCCGGAGGAAGTGAAACATCTTCTCAAGATCGTCTTCCTCAAGGCGCTCTGCCGCAGGGCCAATGTCGAAAAGCTCGATGCCGGCCCCAAGGGCGTCGTCATCCATTTCCGCAAGCGCGAGTTTTCCAACCCGGTCGGGCTGGTCAAATACATCGGCGAACAGGGCTCGCTGGCCAAGATCAGGGCCGACCACAGCGTGGTCTTCATCCGCGACTGGCCGACGGCGGAAAAGCGCCTGGCGGGCTCGGCTGTCGTCATGACGCAGTTGGCGCGGCTGGTGGAGAAGGCCGCATAGCCCGCCGGCTACCATTCGCCAGCGCTTGAATTCCGGTCTAGAATAGGAAATCGGCTTCGTGTATGGAGCCGCGATCCCCATGTGGGGCAGGAATGGCGGGCAAAAGCCTGCTGGAAAAGGCGTTTGGGTGCAGCGATGACGAAATGGTCGCCGAATTCTTGGAGAGCGAAGCCGATCAAGCAGGTTCCTGCCTATCCGGACCTTGCCGCGCTGAAGAGCACGGAAGCCCAGCTCGCCACCTTTCCGCCGCTGGTTTTTGCCGGTGAGGCGCGCAAGCTGAAGAAGCAGCTTGCGGCTGTCGCTGCCGGTGATGCATTCCTTCTCCAGGGCGGCGATTGCGCCGAGAGTTTCGCCGAACATGGCGCGGACAACATCCGCGACTTCTTCCGCGTCTTCCTGCAGATGTCGGTGGTGCTGACCTTCGCCGGCGCGCAGCCGGTGGTGAAGGTCGGCCGTGTCGCCGGCCAGTTCGCCAAGCCGCGCTCCTCCGACAACGAGACCAAGGGCGAGGTGACGCTGCCGAGCTATCGCGGCGACATCATCAACGGCATCGAGTTCGACCCGAAGTCGCGTATTCCCGACCCGGCCCGCCAGGAGATGGCCTACCGGCAATCGGCGGCGACGCTCAACCTTTTGCGCGCTTTCGCCCAGGGCGGCTATGCCAGCCTGGAGAACGTGCACCGCTGGATGCTCGGTTTCGTCTCTGACAGCCCGCAGGGCGAGAAGTATGGCATGCTCGCCAACCGCATCACCGAGACGATGGACTTCATGAAGGCCGTCGGCATCACCTCCGAGACCAATTACGCGCTGCGCGAGACCGACTTCTACACCAGCCACGAAGCGCTGCTGCTTGGCTATGAAGAAGCACTGACCCGCGTCGATTCGACCTCGGGCGACTGGTACGCAACGTCGGGCCACATGATCTGGATCGGCGACCGTACCCGCCAGCCCGACCATGCGCATGTCGAATATTGCCGCGGCATCAAGAACCCGCTCGGCCTCAAATGCGGTCCGTCGCTGACGACTGACGGCCTGCTGGAGTTGATCGACCTGCTCAATCCGGAAAACGAGCCCGGCCGGCTGACGCTGATCGCCCGCTTCGGCTCCGACAAGGTCGCCGACCATCTGCCGAAGCTGGTGCGCGCGGTGCAGAAGGAAGGCCGCAGCGTGGTGTGGTCGTCCGATCCGATGCACGGCAACACCATCGAGGCAGCCGGCTACAAGACGCGGCCGTTCGACCGCATCCTCAAGGAAGTGCAGACCTTCTTCGAGGTGCATCGCGCCGAAGGCACGCATCCCGGCGGCATCCATGTCGAAATGACCGGCAAGAATGTTACCGAATGCACCGGCGGCGCCCGCGCCATCACCGCCGAGGAATTGCAGGACCGCTACCACACCCATTGCGACCCGCGCCTCAACGCCGACCAGGCGATCGAATTGGCTTTCCTCGTCTCCGACCTGTTGAAGAAGAGCCATCCCGTGCAGCACAAGCAGGCGGCCAACGGCTGAACCCGTTTTCAGATTGAAGTGGAAAGCGCCGGAGAGATCCGGCGCTTTTTCGTTTTGATCAACGCCCGCGTTCCCAGCGCAATCCGTTGAGCCGGGGATCGTTGGCAAAGGCAGTTCTGGAAAACTCGATCCGCTTCTCCGGAAATTCTGAGATGGCCTGGACGCCGAACGAGCCGAGCCGGATGCGCCAGGTATGCGGCTCCAGCGGCTTGGCCTTGGCAAAACCGCGGCATGTCAGCAGCGCTACATTGGTGCCCTTCGGATCGCGCGCCGAGCGGTAGCGGATCGCCGCCAGCCCGACCTCGCGAGCGACATCGGCAATCGCCTGGCTGGCGGCATAGTCGGTCGGATGCCTCCAATGGGCCCGGTCGCGGTCGAGCGGCGGCCGCGTCAGGTCGATGGCCTTGTCGGTACGGATCGCGGCGGCGAAGGCGGTGTATTCGGCGGCGTCGTGCGGCCATGGCGTGTCGGGCGAATCGGCGAAGAACAGCAGGCGGTAGAAGGCCATTTCGGCGACCGCCGTCATGATCGTCTTCGCCGCGTAGTAGACCCCCAGAGTGCGGCCGGCGCGGCGGAAGCGCGAGCCGTAGGGATAGATCGAGCCGTAGCGGAAGGGCGTCGCCAGCAGATAGTGGAGATGCCTGCATTCCATGGGGATCTGCGGCTTGGTCTCCTCGATCAGATCCTCGAGCAGCGCCTGTTCGTCCAGCGTGTCAACGATCTTCAGGGTCGAGACGCGGTGCTGCGCCTCGACCATGCGCCAGTATTTGCCGTCGAGCCGGACGGCTTCAGACGAGAGCGCGTCGGGAGTCCAGATAGGCAATGACATCGACAAGCCCGGTAATGGTGAGGATCTTTTCAAGCGGGCTGCCATCGAACGCGGTATTGGCGTTCTTCAGCCATGCCCGGGCTATCGTCTCGTCACCGCCGACAATGGCGTCGAGCGAACGGAACAGCCGCACGAACAGCACCGCGAGTTCGAACGGCTTGGTGCCGCGCTCCAGCAGGAATTCCTGCCTGCGCATGCGTGAAACCGTGGCTTCCGAGACGCCGATGATCGACGCAAGCACCCTGGCGGTTATATCCAGGAGTTCGGCGGCGCGCAGCGTGGCCTTGGTCAGAACCGCATTTTCGGCCGCCTTCGCGGTCAGATCAGGGGCGGCAGCATTGGGTTGTGTAACAGACATGGCCTCTCTCTTTCCATGGAAAATATAGTCCACGAAAATTCATATGGAAAGAGGCGGGATCCGATAAATTTGCCCGTGCCCGGGAATTGGCTGCACGCCGAAGCGTCAGTCTTTCTTGTATAGCAGCCAGTTCTTGCCGGTGCGGCCGGCCATTGTCGAGTGCCGGGTGACGCGGTTGCGCCCGCCAACCTTGGAGCGGTAGAGCGCCCGGTCCGCCTTGGTGTAGAGATCCTCCGGGCTTTCCGCTTCGGAAGCCATGCAGATGCCCATGGAAACGGTCACCGTGCCGTAATTGGCGCCGGTCTGGCTGCTGGTGAACGGCGTCTGTTCGATCAGCACGCGGATGCGTTCGGCGATCTCGTAAGTGGTATCCTCGCTGGCGCCCTCGACGATCAGCGCGAATTCCTCGCCGCCGGTGCGGGCTACGAACATGTCTTCACGGATGCTGGTCTGGAAGATTTCAGCGACGATCTGGATGATCTTGTCGCCGACCGGGTGGCCGTAGCGATCGTTGACACCCTTGAAATGGTCGATGTCGGCAAGGATCAGGGCGTTGAACAGGATCCCCTTGTTGGAGGTGTAAATCGCCGTGATTTGCTTGTCGAAGGCGCGGCGGTTCCAGATATGGGTCAGGGGGTCGGTGTCGGCGAGCCGCTTGTACTCCTCAAGCTTCGACTTGACGCTCTCCAGTTCCGCCGTCTTGTCGCTCAGCGTGGTTGCAACCTGCTTGCCGTGGTCGAGGGTCGAGTTGGTGGCCGCCGCCATGGCGCTGGCGACCTTCTGCAGCAGATCCTGCGAAAGCAGGCTGCGGTTGGCGAGGCCACTCGATGTCTCATCGAGGATCTTGCCGTATTTCTCGATATGGCTACGTTCGCTGCGCAGCAGCAAGGCGATGTCCTCGAGTTCCCTGGCCAGCACGTCGCGCGCCTGCTCGACAATGCCGGGACCGTGATGCTGGGCAAAGAAAGCGCGGCCGATGCGGTCGAGATCGTCCTGCGTCGGCTGGTTGCCCAGCGCGACGACGGCCAGGCCGAGTTCGCGATTGGTGCCTTTCAGTGCTTCGTAGAAGATTTCGTAATTGCGCGGCAGGCCAAGCACGCCGAGCTGACGCATGGTCGCCACAACGGCTGTTGCAATGTCGCTGTTTCGGTCGGTCTGGACGGCTGCCGGCTGCATGTTCTGTTCACTCTGCCTCTGGGAACCATCGCAGACCGTGCGAGATGCCGCCGACCGGAGAGTGCCAGCCGTATTTCGGATCATCCTGCGAAAGACACGTCCCCAATCGCGACATTCGCTTGGCAACGACCATAGATGCGCCGGCGCTAAAGTTTCCTTAATTTGCCGCCAGGTAACGCGTCCGTTCTACCGCAGGCTGCAGAAATGGTTTGCAAAGATCCTGAGGTCAGGTCCGAACACGCCCACCCCATGTCGCATTTGCCGGTGCCCGGCTGCGGCAAAACTGAAATCCTCTCGGCCAGCGGCGAAGCCGTGGACGATGGCTGGTGGAGGTAGGGATGAGCAACAACCACAGCGGATCTTGCCTGTGTGGAGCCGTGCGTTTCCAGACGCGAGGGCCGTTGCGCGGCGTCATTTATTGCCACTGTTCGCAGTGCCGCAAGCAGAGCGGGCATTTTTACGCCGCGACCAACGTCGCCGACGGCGACATCACGATAACCGGCGCCGACAACATCAGCTGGTACGAATCGTCTTCCTTTGCCAAGCGCGGCTTTTGCAAGATCTGCGGCTCGGTGCTGTTCTGGAAGCCGGGTCAGGATGCCTATGTCTCAGTTCTGGCCGGATCGTTCGACAACCCGACCGGGCTCGAAGGCCAATGCCACATCTTTGTCGGCGACAAGGGCGATTACTATACGATCGACGATGGACTGCCGCAGTTCGAGAAGTCGACGCCGCCGATCAAGGTTGCGGAGGAGTGATTTTGCGGCGGCTGCCTTATTCCCTTGATCCAGCCATTGCGATATCCCCTGCCGGTGATTCGAAGGGGATGCGGCATGCAGCGGCTGATCGGTGCTTACTTCAATTCTGTGCGAGCCTTTCGCAAGCTCGCCGCCAGCGAAAGGGCATTTCAGCAGGAACTGATGCTGCTGGTGCTGGCGCTGCCGCTCGGCTGGTTCGTCTCGGTCTCGTGGCGCGGCTACGCGCTGTTGATCGGCGCGGTGCTGCTGCTCATCATGGTCGAAGTGCTGAACACCGGCATCGAGGCAGCCTGCGATGCCTTCAGTCGCGAGTTCAACGTCGACATCCAGCTCGCCAAGGACTGCGGCTCGCTGGCGGTGCTGATTTCGGTTATTATCGTCGCCGGCGTCTGGGGAATCGCCCTCATCGAGCGCATCACGGGACTACCGATCTGATCTGAACGCTCCCATATGTTAGTCACCAAAGGAGACTGACGTCGTGGAAGCCAATTTTCTGCTGCTTGAAAGAGCCGGCCTGCCGGAAGACCTGCGCTGGCTGGCGGAAAAATATCCGCGCGAGACATGGCAGGGCCACGCCAACATCCACGGCATGGCAAACATGTGGCTGCAGCGGCACGACATGTTCCGAGAGCTGGGCGGCATGCTCACCACCGGCATTGGCGACTAGCGAAGGCAGGCTGACGGCGCCGGATTTCGCGCGCTGGTTCGCGCCGCGGCTGAACCACTTTCTCGGCAATCTCGACGGCCACCACAATGTCGAGGACTACCAATATTTCCCGGCTTTCGCCAAGGCGGAGCCGCGCCTGAAGCGCGGCTTCGAAATCCTCGATGCCGACCATCACACCATTCATGAGGGGCTGGAGCGCAACGCCGAGACGGCGAACGCCTTCATCCGCACGCTCGAGGAGAGCGAGGACAGGCAGCGCTTCGCCGCCGACGCCTATGCGGACGAGAACAGCCGGCTGATCGCCACGCTGAAGCGGCATCTGGCCGACGAGGAAGATCTCATCATCCCGCTGATCCTCGATCGCGGCGACCGGGCTCTGGTCGAGGACGACGACTGAACCTTACGATGTGGTTTCGCTGTCGCGGGCGTCCTTGGCGCGCTCCTTGCCGGCGACGGTGCGGGCGATGAGCCAGGCAAGGATGGCGAAAGCCAGACCTATGGCAAGCGCGATCAGCAGCCGTTCGTGATGGAGCAGTGCCTTGCCGATCATCTGCTCGGCCCCGAGGCCGAAGACGTAGCCGACGCCGCAGAACAAAGCCGCCCAGACCAGCGACGACACCGCGTTGAGGATAACGAAGCGCGCTACCGAAATGCTGGCGAAACCGGCCGCGATGCCGCCGACCAGGCGCAGGCCATAGATGTAGCGGTTGGACAGGACGAAGATGTTGGGATGGGACGAGACGAGACGGTAGGCGTGGTTGAAGCCGGGCCTCGCCTTCAGTTTCAGCACCCTGGGATGGTCGGCAAAGCTGCGGCCGAGAATGAAGAAAAACGTGTCGCCGACGAAGGCGCCAATGGCGGCCGCGAGGAAAGCCTTCCAGAGGATGAAGACATGCTGATGGGCGAAGAAGCCGCCGAGGATGGCCGCACTTTCGCCTTCGGCGACACAGCCCAGGAAAACCGCGATCAACCCATATTGCTCGATGAGGTGATGGACGATCCCGGTCATTGAGAGGTTTGCCGGCCCGACAGTTTTTCGTCTATGCGGTTCACCTGTTCGGCCAGGCGCGCGATGTCCTCGCGCACGCAGATGATCTGGCTGTGGCGCAGTTCGTCCAGCTTTTCATGCAGAGCCATGATCTCGATCTCGGCCTTGAGGTTGACCTCATAGTCATGCGCGGCGTCGATGCGGTCGCGCGCGGCCTGTCGGTTCTGCGACATCATGATCACCGGCGCCTGCAAGGCGGCGATCATCGACAGCACCAGGTTGAGGAAGATGAAGGGGTAGGGGTCGAACGAGTCTCGCCCGAGCAGCCACCAATTGGCGCCGATCCACAGCACCAGGAAAGCAATGAAGGACAGGATGAACGTCCACGAGCCGCCGATGCGGGCAATGGCATCGGCGATCCGGTCGCCGGCGCCCTGAAGGCCGGTGAGGCTGTCGTTGATATCCTGCGAGATGGGCTTGCGGTCGACAGTGCTCTGCAACACCCGCCGCTCGAGCTCGCTGAGGCCCTCCGGCGTTCGCTTCAGCCAGCGGTTGGCCAGTTCTGGCACGGTTTTGTGCATGGATGTCTCCATAGGAAAAGCGTCGGCTTGGCAGCCTCGTTTGCATATAGGAAGATGGCGTTTCGTCAAAAGCGCGGCGCGAGGATGCAGGATGCCCGATTTCGCGAAGATTCGCGCCCGTGCTGCAAAACGCAAAGGCGGCGACGCGGTGCTGACCTCGCTGCTCGGGCCGGCGCCTGACAATGCTGCCGTTGCCGACATTACGGACGATCGCATCCTGTCGACGATGGCCGAGCGGGTGTTTGCCG
This sequence comes from Mesorhizobium sp. M0615, assembly GCF_040320805.1. NCBI lineage: Bacteria > Pseudomonadati > Pseudomonadota > Alphaproteobacteria > Hyphomicrobiales > Phyllobacteriaceae > Mesorhizobium > Mesorhizobium sp. M0615. The sequence goes on from NZ_JAMYQI010000004.1 coordinate 117,272, forward strand.
CCGGCTTCGTCTGGCGCGTCATCGAACAGAAATGGCCGGGCTTCGAGGAAGCCTTTCTCCATTTCGAGCCGAAACGGCTGTTGTTTCAACCTGATGACTTCTGGTACGACCTGACGGCTGATCAACGCATTGTGCGCAACCCGCAGAAGATCAAATCCGTCCGCGACAACGCCGCCTTCGTTGAGCGTGTGTCGAAGGAACATGGCGGTTTCGGCAAATTCCTCGCGGAGTGGCCTGACGACGACCAGGTCGGGCTGATGGCGTATCTCGGCAAGCATGGCAGCCGGCTTGGCGGCAACACCGGCCAGTATTTCCTGCGCTGGCTGCAATGGGACGCCTTCGTCATCTCGGCCGATATGGTTGCGGCTTTGCGTGACGCCGGCCTCGACATTGCGGAAAGCCCGACGTCGAAGAGGGATCTCGACAGGATTCAGGCGCAGATCAACAAATGGGCGCAGGAAACCGGCCTGCCGCGCCGGCACATTTCGCGCATTCTGGCGATGTCGATCGGAGAGAACCATTCGCCGCAATCGCTGCGCGAATATATGGGCGACGACTGATCACCGAATTGGTCCAAACGAACGCCATTGCTCGGGCAAATTTGCCGCGCTAAACCGCACAGATGACCCAGAAGACCGCACCCGATATTCTGCGCATCGCCGTTGCCCAGCTCAACCCGACGGTCGGCGATGTCGCCGGCAACCTTGCCAAGGCGCGCGAGGCGAGGGCGGATGCCGCCCGCCAGGGCGCCGACATCGTGCTCTACACCGAGCTTTTCCTTGCCGGTTATCCGCCGGAGGATCTGGTGCTGAAGCCGGCCTTCCTCAAGGTTTGCGAGAAGGCCGCTCAGGATTTCGCCGCGGATACCTCCGATGGCGGGCCGGGCGTCATCATCGGCACGCCGCTGAAGCGCAAGAGCGGCACCCACAATTCGATCATCGTCGCCGATGGCGGCAAGATCCTCGCCGAGCGCTACAAGCTCGATTTGCCAAACTATGGCGAGTTCGACGAGAAGCGCGTCTTCCAGGCCGGGCCCGAGGCTCAGGGACCCGTCAACTTCCGTGGTGTGCGCATCGGAATTCCGATCTGCGAGGACATCTGGGGCGACGTCGGCATCTGTGAAACCTTGGCCGAGAGCGGCGCGGAAATCCTGCTGGTGCCGAACGGCTCGCCCTACTACCGCGCCAAGATGGACGTGCGCCATCAGGTCGTTATCCGCCAGGTCATCGAGACCGGTTTGCCGATGATCTATGCCAATCAGATCGGCGGCCAGGACGAGCTGATCTTCGACGGCGCCTCTTTTGCCATCGGCGCCGACAAGACGCTCGCCTTCCAGATGAGCCAGTTCGAGGAAACTGTCGACGTCACCACCTGGAAGCGCAACCGCGTCGCCGCAGGCGCGCAAAACGCAGAAGAGTTCGACGGCTGGGTCTGCTCGGAAGGGCCGATGTCGAAAATCCCCGAGCGCGAGGAGGCGGACTACCGCGCCTGCATGCTCGGCCTGCGCGACTACGTCAATAAAAACGGCTTCAAGAACGTCGTGCTGGGTCTCTCCGGCGGCATCGATTCGGCGATCTGCGCCGCATTGGCCGTCGATGCGCTCGGCGAGGAGCGGCTGCGGGCGGTGATGATGCCCTACCGCTATACCTCGGAGGATTCGCTGAAGGATGCCGAGGATTGCGCCCGTGCGCTTGGCTGCCGCTATGACATCGTGCCGATCTTCGAACCGGTCGAGGGTTTCCTACACACGCTGGCGCAGCTTTTTGAAGGCACCAAGGAAGGCATCACCGAAGAGAATCTACAGAGCCGCGCGCGCGGCACGATCCTGATGGCGATTTCCAACAAGTTCGGCTCGATGGTCGTCACCACGGGCAACAAGAGCGAGATGTCGGTGGGCTACGCCACGCTTTATGGCGACATGAATGGCGGCTTCAACCCGATAAAAGACCTCTACAAGATGCAGGTCTATGCGCTGTCGCGCTGGCGCAACAGCCATGTGCCGCCGGGCGCGCTCGGTCCCTCAGGCGAGGTGATCCCCAGGAATATCATCGACAAGGCGCCGTCGGCGGAATTGCGCGAGAACCAGACCGACCAGGATTCGCTGCCGCCCTATCCGGTGCTGGACGACATTCTGGAATGCCTGGTCGAGAACGAAATGGGCGTCGACGACATCGTGGCGCGCGGCCACGACCGGGCGACGGTGACGCGCGTCGAACATTTGCTCTACATTGCCGAGTACAAACGCCGGCAAGCGGCGCCGGGTGTGAAGATCACCCGGAAGAATTTTGGCCGCGACCGCCGCTATCCCATCACCAACCGTTTCAGGGATCGCGGCTAAACATCTGATTAAATTGATGAACCTTGGGGGACGCATGTTTATCAGCTATTTCAAGGGAACACCTGAGTATCACATCCTGCGCTTCAAGAACGGCAAGATCAGGGAGCAGGGGCGCGGCATCTCCTTCTGGTACGGCACGTTCGGCACCACGATAGCGATGGTGCCGGTGACGTCGCTCGATAACCCCTTCATCTTCACCGAGACGACGGCGAATTTCCAGGATCTGGCAATCCAGGGGTCGGTCAGCTACCGCATCATCGATCCACTCAAGGCAGCCGAAGGTTTTGATTTCAGCGCCAAGCTCAGCCGTGCCGACGTCGTCGGCGACGGCCGGGAGAAGATCGCCGAGCGCCTGGTGCTTGCGATACAGAGCCGCGCCCGCGCGGTGGTTTCGAGCATGACGCTGGAACAGGCGCTGGCCGAGGTGACCAAGCTCGGTGGCAATCTCGCCGAACTCCTGCGCAACGATCCGATTGCCGCGACCGCCGGCCTGTCGATCGAGGAGGTTCACATCACCTCGGTCCAGCCGACGCCGGAGATCCGCAAGGCGCTCCAGACCGAATATCGCGAGGCGCTGCAGCGCCAGGCCGATGCCGCGATCTATGGGCGCCGTGCCTGGGGCGTGGAGAAGGAGCGCGAGATCAAGCAGAGCGAGCTGGCGACCGAAATCGAGCTTGCCGAACGCAACAAGCTGCTGGTCGATACCGAGGCGCGCAACAAGCTGACGCTTGCCGAGGCGGAAGCCAAGGCCCAACAGCTCGAACTCACCGTCTATTCGTCGGCGCCGGCGCACGTGCTCACGGCGATGGCCTTCAAGGCCTGGGCGGAAAAGGGCGGTTCGGTCGGCAATCTGTCGATCACGCCTGATATGCTCACCAGCGCGCTCAGCCAGCTTTCCACTCCGAAAGCCGGGTCCTGAAAGGCAAGCTCGGGTGGCAAGCGACCAGAGCGGCAGGCCGATCGACCGGGTGATCGTCGTCACCCGCAAGACCGAGCTGGAGGAGCTGACGACGCGCTTCAACACGCAGGGACAGGCGCGCTTTTATCTCCGGCAGGCCGGCATGAATTTCGACCCGGTCAAGGCGGCGCATGACGTCTATCACCAGGCGCTCGACCGGGTGATGGGTTCGCTTCCCCAAGGCCTCAAACAGTTGCGGCTCGACCGCGAACTGGTCCCGCAGTTCGAATTCGGCTCCGACGCGGTGATCGCGCTCGGTCAGGACGGGCTGGTGTCCAACACCGCGAAGTACCTCCCGTACCAGCCGCTGATCGGCATCAACCCGAACCCGGCGCTTTTCGACGGCGTGTTGCTGCCGTGGAATGCCGACGATACCGAAAAGGTCCTCGGCCTGACGATCGCCGGCAAGGCGAAGCGCCAGGCGGTGGTGATGGCCGAAGCGCGCTCCAATGACGGACGCCGGCTGATCGCCTTCAACGATCTGTTCGTTGGCGCCTCGACGCATGTCTCGGCGCGTTACGAGTTGACCTATGGCGGCAGGACCGAGCGCCAGTCGTCGAGCGGCATTATCATCTCCACGGGCGCCGGCTCTACCGGCTGGCTGCGCTCGGTTATGGCGGGCGCCGCGGGACTGGCCGCGGCCTATGGTGACAACTCCGTGCCGACCGTGCCGCCGCAAGGCTATGACCGCGAAGGCGAACAGCTGTTCTTTCGGTGCGCGAACCGTTTCCGAGCAACACGACCGGCGTGTCGCTTGTGCATGGCGTCATCACCCGCGACCGGCCGCTGGTGGTTTCTTCGCGGCAGAGCAGGGGCGGCGTCATCTTCAGCGACGGGATGGAGCTCGATTTCGTCGAGTTCAATTCCGGCACCGACGTGACCATCGCGATCGCCGACCAGAAGGCCTATCTCGTGGTGCCATAAGCGCGCCACGTGGGCAGCCAAATCACCGGCCGGACTGAATTCGGCCGCCCTCCATTCTTTGCGAGGCACCATGCCCGACTGTGAGATCAGCTTCGACATGTCACGGATCAATTTCCGGGCGACCTCCGACCTGTTGATGGCAAGTTATTGGGGCGCCGGCCGCAGCGATGAGTTTCATCGCCGCGCCTTTGCCAACTCGTTCTGCACCGCGGCCTATATCGACGGGAACCAAGTCGGTTTTGGCCGGGCCATCACCGACCGTACGGTGTTTGCCTATCTCGCCGACATCATCATCTGGCCGCAGCATCGCGGCCAAGGCATTGGCTTGCAACTGGTGCAGGCGCTCATCGACCACCCTGAACTCAGCACGGTCTCGCACTGGAGCCTGTCGACCAGTGACGCGCATGGCCTTTATGAGAAGCTGGGCTTCAAGGCATCAACCGACGGCCGCTACATGCGCCTCGATCGTAACCCGGAATGACGCATAGCGAGGGGGGTTGACCGGCTGTTGTTGCAAAATAACCTCACTGGTTGGACCAGTTACGCTTTGCCACGTGCCCGGCCTTGGCGATCCTTCATGGCGTCTCTATAAGGACCTCTCCGCAAGTGTCTTGCGGGAGGTCTGAATGGCAGTATTTCACATGGTAATGCGAGGCCGCGAAGCCTAGGTCTCACCTGGCGTCCGGCGAAGGTTTGTCCTTCGCACCGATGCCGGGTCGAGCACAGGCTTCTGCCGATGCCGGTCGCCACCCGGCAAATCGGGCGCGCCGCCACCTATGCCGAACCTCCGCAGCCCCGGGCGAATTGCCCAGCGCGGTTTTCAATTTCAGACCTTACCGGGACCGGGCAGATTTGCGCCCGGATGACATCATGGCTCGTTTTCGAATCGATCTGCGTGCAAGCGCCTTTCGCAGCGTTCTTGGCTTCACGCTCAGCCACTGGCGGCGCCAGCCGTGGCGGCTTTCGCTGATCGTGGGCAGCTTCCTGCTGTCGACCCTGGCCGACGTCTTGACGCCGCTCTATTCCGGCCGGCTGGTCGACGCCGTCGCCAGCAGTGCGTTGGCTGACAATGTCGCGTGGAACGCGGCAATGGCGGCGTTCTTCGCGCTCATCGCTTTGGCGCTGACCGGCGTGGTGCTGCGCAACCTGGCTTTCATGGGCATTGTCGAGCTGACGCTGAAGATGATGGCCGACATCGCCGCCGACGCGTTCTATCGCGTGCAGCGCTTCTCAACCGACTGGCACGCCAACAGCTTTGCCGGATCGACGGTGCGCAAGGTCACGCGCGGCATGTGGGCTCTCGACCTGCTCAATGACACCATCCTGATTGCGTTGTTGCCGTCGGTCGCCATGCTGGTCGGCTCGACGTTGCTGCTCGGCTGGTTCTGGCCACTGATGGGGCTGGTCGTGGCAGTCGGCTCGCTGCTGTTCATCACGGTGACGGCGCTGCTGTCGCTCGGCTATGTCGCGCCCGCGGCACGGCTCGCCAACAGCTGGGATACGCGGCTTGGCGGCTCGCTTGCCGATGCGGTGAGCTGCAATGCCGTGGTCAAGGGTTTCGGTGCCGAGACGCGCGAGGAGACGCGTCTTGCCAAGGTCGTCGCCAAATGGCGCGCGCGGACCAGCCGCACCTGGGTGCGCGGCACCATCAACGGCACGACGCAAGGCGCCATGTTGCTGGTGCTGCGGACGGCAGTAATCGGCCTGTCGCTGATGCTGTGGGCCTGGGGCCAGGCAAGTGCGGGCGATGTCGCCTTCGTGCTGACCTCGTTCTTCGTGCTGCAGGGCTACCTCAGGGACATCGGCACGCATATCCGCAATTTGCAGCGTTCGGTCAACGACATGGAGGAACTGGTCGATTTCCAGTCGCAACCGCTCGGCATCGAGGACCGGCCCGGCGCCAAGCCGATCCGGATCACGCATGGCCACATCGCCTTCGATAACGTCACCTTCCACTATGGCAGCCATCGCCTGCCGCTCTACCGCGACTTTTCGGTGGAGATAGCGGCGGGCGAGCGGGTCGGACTGGTCGGTCATTCCGGCTCGGGCAAGACGACCTTCGTGAAGCTGATCCAGCGTCTCTATGATGTCAGCGGCGGCAGGATCCTTATCGATGGCCAAGACATCTCGCAGGTTGCACAGGCGTCGCTGCGCGCGCAGATTGCCATCGTCCAGCAGGAGCCCATCCTGTTCCACCGCTCGCTGGCGGAAAACATCGCCTATGCCCGACCGGACGCCACGCAGGCCGAGATCGAGCATGCCGCCAAGCTCGCCAGCGCGCACGACTTCATCACCGGCCTGCCGAAGGGCTACGGCACGCTGGTCGGTGAACGGGGCGTGAAACTGTCGGGCGGCGAGCGCCAGCGGGTGGCGATCGCGCGCGCCTTCCTGGCGGATGCGCGCATCCTGATCCTGGACGAGGCGACATCGAGCCTCGATTCGGAATCGGAAGTGCTGATCCAGCAGGCGATGGAGCGGCTGATGGTTGGCCGCACGACGCTGGTCATCGCGCACCGTCTGTCGACGGTGCGGGCGCTGGACAGGCTGCTCGTGTTCGACCGTGGCAAGATCGTCGAGGAAGGCTCGCATGACGAGCTGATCCGGCTGAAGGGCGGCATCTACCGCCGCCTGTTCGAGCGGCAGGCGCTGGAACTGACCAAGGGCCTGGTGATCTGAGCTGAACGCAGAGCCCTATCCGAGGGATAGGGCTCTGCTTGGTTCATCCAGGCATTCGCTCGAATGGCTGAAGCGCTGGGTCGATCGTGTCCCAGACGTGGCCGCGCACGGTGTAGGTGACCGCCTGCGGGTCGAACTGGCCGGGATCGTCGAGGCTCGTGGCCTGGATCGCCGTCACCTCCGGCATGGCGACGAACGTTACGTAGACCGGCGTGCCGCAGGTCGGGCAAAAGGCCTGGGCTTTTTCATTGCCGCTGTCGGCGATCATCCGCCATGTGCTCGGCTCGCCGGTGATCTTTACGTCAGCGCGCCGGCCGAAGGTCACATAGGAACAATGGCCAGTACCGCTGCGCTTCTGGCAATCGAGGCATTGGCAGTGGTTCTGAAAGATCGGCTCGCCGCTGGCCTCATAGCGGATCGCGCCGCAGGCGCAGCCGCCGGTATAGTGCCTGGTCATTGTCGTTCTCCCGCTGTCAGATTGCTTCAGGCCGATTTCGGCTTGGCGAACAGGTCGATGCCTGTGCCGGTTTCGAGGAAGGATTTCATGCTGGACAGCACGGCCGGCCAGCCCTGGCTGATGCCCTTGGCCATGCCGCTGCCGGCTTCGAGCTCGTCATGGCTGACGGTCAGCTTGACCATGGTGTCGTATTCCTCGATGGCGAACGTCACCCGGCTGTGCTTGGTGGGATCGTCGGCCTGCGAGGCGTTGGCCCAGCTCATGACCAGGCGGGTCGGCGGCGAGATTTCGACGACCTTGCCAACGAGTTCGACGGTCCGTTCGTCATTGGCGCGGATGTGTTCCCATTTCGAGCCGGGCTTCCAGTCGGAGACGTTTTCGTGGCCCCAGTAGCGCTTGGCGATATCGGGCCTGGTGATGGCTTCGAACACCTTTTGTGGCGTCGATCTGATGTAGGTCACGTAGACAAAACTGGTGGTTTCCCGGGTCATTGGTCGTCTCCTTCGAGTTCTTGTTTCAGGTCGTGCAGCAGGCTCAGCCGCTGCCGTTCGAATTTTCGCACCCACCGCTCGTAGACTTCGTGCAGCGGCACGGGGTTGATGAAATGCAGCTTCTCGCGGCCACGCTTGACCGTGCTGATCAGATTGGCCGCTTCCAGCAGATCGATGTGCTGCGTGGCGGATTGCCTCGCCATGTCGAGATTTTCGCAAAGCTCGCCGAGCGTCTGGCCGTTCTTCTCACACAGAAGATCGAGCAGCATTCTGCGGGTCGGGTCGCCCAGCGCTTTGAAAACCTTGTCGGCGTCCATCGGTCTCACTCATCTTGAAGACACAATATGCAGGTAAATGCCTGCATGTCAAGCTGTGGCTAAGCTTGGCCTGAAGGGGAGGGATTTATAGTGTCGGATTGCTGGCGCGCGGAGCGAAGCACCGAGCCCGGAATCGGGGCAAGAACCGGTGCGGGCGCGCAGGACTATGCAGCGGTGGCTGTGAGCTAGGCTCTAACGACGAACTTGTCGGGATCGGCGCAGAAATGGGCGATGATCTGGCAGAGGTCCGGCTCGTTGACCATGCGTACGGCCTCGGCCCCATTGACCCATTTGCGGGTGCGCGCGCGCTTTTCCTTCCAGCGGTCGGCAACGTGCTCGACCTGCAGCGGAAACACCAGCACTTCGCAAGGGACTTCCTCGCCGGACGCGAGGGCCTTGGCGTAGAAGTAACGACCGGCCTCGAAAAGCGAAATCTTGCCACGCAATCCGGCTTCCTCGCCCGCCTCGCGCGCCGCTGCCTCGCAGAGCGGCTCCCTGGCCTCGGGCCAGCCCTTCGGCAGCACCCAACGCCCGGTGTCTCGGCTGGTGATCAGCATGATCTCGACGCCGTCTTCGTTATTGCGCCATGGCAAAGCGGCAACCTGCAGGCGACAAGGCGAAGTGCCGAAGAGCTTGCGGACCCTTTCAGCCAGATGGTCGTGTGTCGCCGGTGTCGTCAGCATCAGTGAAAGCTACCCCAGCCCTCAGAATCGTTAGCCGCCGTATGAATCTTACCGACAAGTGTAAGTCTTAAAAGTAAAAAACCTCACACCGACCCGTCAAACTCCGCCAACAGCTGTCGATTCGACAGAATATTGTCCCTTCCAGTGCCTGTTTTCATAGCAAACGGGGCGGGTTTGGCCGTCTGGGCAGAAATGGGGCTGGCGCGAATCAGCCTGCGTGATCGTCGGCGATCGGCTTCTGGTAGGTAAAACCCATGTCCCAGGGAAAGTAGATCCAGGTGTCCTGACTGACTTCGGTGATAAAGGTGTCGACCAGCGGCCTGCCTTTCGGCTTGGCGTAGACGGTGGCGAAATGCGCCTTGGGCATCATGGCGCGCACGATGCCTGCCGTCTTGCCGGTGTCGGTGAGGTCGTCGATGATCAGCACGCCCGCGCCATCATCGGCGAGCAGCGCCGGGGTGATCTCCTTCAGCACCTGCAACTGCCCCTGGCTGGTGTAGTCGTGATAAGAGGCGACGCAGACCGTCTCGATGACGCGTATTCCGAGTTCGCGCGAGATGATGGCGGCGGGAACCAGGCCGCCACGGGTGATGCAGACGATGGCCTTCCACTGTCCCTTGTTGGCGCCGGCAAGCCGCCAGGCGAGCGCCCGGGCATCGCGGTGGAACTGGTCCCAGGAGACCGGAAAGGCTTTTTCGGGAAGGGACATTCTGCACTCCGCGCGCACCATTGTGGAATGCGCGCGGAATTAACTGGAAAGTCAGGGCATTGGCAAGGGCGGGGCCAGTCTGTGGAGTTACCGCGACAAAAAGGCCGCAACCGGCACGCTGCGCAACACGGTGCGCGTGACGCCGCCGAACAAAAGCTGACGCAGCCAGGAATGGCTGTAGGCGCCGAGCACCAGAAGGTCGGCTCCGGTCTCGGCGATCCGGGTCTGGATGACGTCATCGACCGAAGCATTACCCGATTTTTGCACCGACACGCTGACCGTTGCGCCATGCCTGGAGAGTGCCGCGGCGATCTCGGCGCCGGCGGCTTCCGGGTTGTCATCCAGCGTATCCGGCGGATCGATGACCAGAATGTCGGTTTTCTCGGCCTCGATGATGAAGGGCAGCGCGTCGAAGGCGGCACGCGCCGCCTCCTTGCTGCCGTTCCAGGCCAGCAGCACATGTTTGAATGTGGTGACCAACGGCCCCTCATGCGGCACCACCAGCACCGGCCGGCCGGCATCGTAAACCAGCGTGTCGACATCGGCGCTCTGGTCGCCTCCGGTCTCGCGCTGCGCGGCAATAATCAGATCGGCGGCGCGCACGCTGGAAATACCCGTCAGCGCGCTGTCGCCGGAAAAGCTCTCGAGGCTGCGCCATTCGAAGGAAAGGCCGGAATTCTCGATCTGCCGAACGAAAAGCGCCTGCAATTTCTCGGCGCGCTCGCGGTTCATGTCGGCGGAGACCTGCAGGAACTCGGTGTCGGGGAAGCCGGTTGCCGAGGTGTAGGGAACGGGCAGCGCTTCGGCATGGATGCCGATGAGATGGCTCTCGAACCGGTCGGCAAGCGGGATGGCGCAGTCGAGCACGCGTTCGGCGTCCTGTTCGTTCTGCAATATGGCGACGATGGTCTTGAAGCGCATGCGAAATCCCTCAAATCTGCCGGCGCGTGCTGCGCCCGAGGGAAAACGTGGGAGTGCGGTGCTTGGTTCCGGCCCGGCGATGGGCCGCGAACCCAGGGTCAATTGGCGGCGGTGAAGCCGGCCACCATCGCCTTGACGTCCTTGCGTGCCGAATCCAGCGCCTCCTGGCTGCGGGCGCGGACGACCAGCTCCGTCCAGAACTTGCCGTCGCCATATTTCGGATACGAGCCGATGATGGTGTCGGGATGCGCCTTCTGGATATCGCCCAGGGGACCACCGATCAGGCCTTCGCCGAACGGGCAATGGACGGTGGCCGACAGCATCTTGGTGCCGGCCTTCAGCGTCGGCACGACATTGTCGAGCATGGCCTGGAAAATCGCCGGTACGCCGGCCATGACATGGACGTTGCCGATGCGAAAGCCGGGCGCGACGGAGACCGGATTGTCGATATGGTCGGCGCCGCGCGGCATGCGCGACATGCGCTTGCGGGCCTCGGTGTATTCGATGCCGCGCGCGGCATAGCTCTCGCCCAGCATGGCATAGGCCTTGGCGTCGTATTCGCACGGCACCCCAAAAGCCTTGGAAATCGAATCGGCGGTGATATCGTCATGCGTTGGGCCAATGCCGCCGGTGGTGAAGACATAGGTGTAGCGGGCGCGCACGGCATTCACCGCAGCGACAATCTCGTCCTCCTCGTCGGGAACGATCCGCACTTCCTTCAGGTCGATGCCGATGGCCGTCATGATGTCGGCGAGGTGGCCGATATTTTTATCCTTGGTGCGGCCGGACAGAATCTCGTCGCCGATGACAAGCATGGCGGCAGTGACGATTTCAGGCATGGAAGGCTCCGGCAAACAGGCCCATTGGCAGACAAGGTCGCCTGAGGCAGAAAGAAGGTCGCCTGAGATAGCGCGCCATCGAACTGGCGGCAATGCCGACACAAGCCGCCATCTGCCTTGCCGAGCGTTCGTCAGTGGGTGATGGTGCGCGCCGGTCCGCTTCCCGGGTGAAACATGCTGGTATCGATTCTGCTTTGGCTTGTCGCCGGCCTGTCCGTGCTGGCTCTCGTCATCGTGGCCTGCCTGGTGGCCGCTACGCTCTGGATTGCCGCCAAGGCCGAAAGGCTGGTGCCGGCCAGCGGAAACTTCGTCGAGATCGACGGCAGCCGCATCCATTATGTCGAAACGGGCGAGGGACGGCCGATCCTGTTCGTGCACGGACTTGGCGCGCAGCTCCACCAGTTTCGCCACACGCTGTTTGAGCGCTTTGGCCCCGGTTGCCGGCTGATCGCGCTCGACCGGCCGGGATCGGGCTATTCGGTGCGGGCCAAAGGAGCCACCGGCCGCTTGCCTGAGCAGGCCGAGATCATAAGGCGCTTCATCGAAACGCTCGCGCTGGAAAGGCCGCTTGTGGTCGGGCACTCCCTGGGCGGCGCCGTCGCGCTGACCCTGGCCGTGGAGCATCCCGGCGCGATTTCCGGCATCGCTTTGCTGGCGCCGCTGACGCATCTGGAAGCCGGCGCCCGCGAGAAAGCGAGCCTGCTCTATATCCGTTCGCGGCTTTGGCGCTGGATCATGTCCTACACCGTCGCGATACCGACAAGCCTCGGATATGCGCGGCAGACACTGGAGTTCATCTTCGCGCCGCAGGCCGTTCCCGCCGACTACATGATCGATGGCGGCGGATGGCTCGGGCTGAGGCCAAGCCATTTCCATGCGACCTCCACCGATTTCGTGGCGGTCGAAGAGGATCTTGGCCGCATCGAAGAGCGCTATGGAGAGATCGCCATGCCGGCCGGCATTTTCTTCGGGACAGCCGATCGCGTCATCGCCATGCGCATACATGGGGAGCCGATGAAGGACAGGATCGAAGGGCTCGATTTCGAGACGGTCGAAGGCCTCGGCCACATGCCGCAACTCGTCGAGCCGGACCGCGTCATCGCCTTCATCAAGCGCATTGCCGAGCGGGCATTCGCCGGCCAAGACCTCACCACAGCCTCACAACAATTTCACTGAACCATTCGGCTGATATCCGGTTTACCCCGTGTCGCACCCAAGGCGGCGGATACGGAGTAATTCAATGTACAGGAAAGTTTTTGCAGCATCCGTGCTGACGATCGGTCTTGCCACATCGGCGATGGCGCAGTCATCGGACGGCACGTATTCCAACCATCACAGCTGGTGGCCCTTCGGGAACGAGCAGTCATCGACCGTCGACCAGAGCACCACCGGCAGCATCAATGCCGACGGCAGCCAAGGCTATGGCGGCGCTACGGGGCCGTGCGCCTCCGACCCGTCAGGACCCTATGGAAATGTGAGGCCCAACGTGAACGATCAATATTGCGGCAAGTGATCAAGCCGCGGGCGACTGACCGGCAGGATGTCCCGCCTGTTTGTTTTGACGCAATTCCCAAGGGAATTGCTTAGGCGAGCATCCACGGCCGGCAGCGAAAGCTGAGGGGCAAGGATCAGTCGGAAACTTCGGTCTGCGGCCGGTCGCGGCCGTCGGCCAGTTCGTCGTGCCACTTGCCTTCGGCATCCTCATACTGGATGCCGTCCGTGGCGCCGGCGATCTGCTGTTCGGCCGAGGCGATCTCGGCGGCGCGCAGCGCATCCTGATGGGTCGGGAATGTCTCCGAGAATGTCGAACCGACCTTGTAGGCCCAGCCCCCGTCATGCTCGACGATCTTGTAAGTCAGCTTCGCCATGAAATTCTCCGGTTCGTCCGTCCGCTCAATGCGGCCCGTTTTTCATTGCAATTTGGGCTTCAATGCAACTTGGCGTCTGGCAGCCGGTCTTCGGGAACCAGCACTTCCGATTCCTTGGCCGCTTCGATCAAAGCCCTGCGTGCATCGGCCGTCGAACGATAACCTTCCAGCACTTTGAGGCAAGTGTCGAGAGCATCACGATGGCGCGGGCCGCGGTTGAGCGGCCACACCGTCATCAGACACTCCGCCGCTTCCTGGGTGCTGCGGATCTGGCGATATTTGCCGACATGGCCGAGTTCGACCACGACCGGGGTTTCAAAAGGTTTGTTATCCATGATGGCCGCAACGCAAAGCAGCCAATATGGTTGCAAAAATGGCCGTCAGCCTGCGCCCAAACGTCGCGTCGCGTTTGCGACGCGCTTTTGATTTCTGTTTAATGCATGTCGTTGTCCCAAAACCGGGTCCCACTTTTGGGCGACATGCATTGGCGTCTCAGCAACCGCAATCGTTCGTCTCAGTAACCGCAGTCGTTGCGCAGCCAGTGGGCGTTGGCCCAGCCGGTCCGTCCGCCGATTTCGACCTGGTACCAGTTGCCCCGGCGGTCGAAAATCTCCGTGTGGTCGCCGTTGAACAATTGCCCGATCATGCGCGACGACGAGTTCGGCCGTGCGCGCACGGCGAGAAACCCGCTGCCGGTATCGAGATCGTAGTGCCTGGACAGGCCGTGCACCGTGCCTTCGCAATATTGCGCGCCGACCGGAGACGACGCGGCGAACGACAGCGCGACCACCGTCGGCGCAGCCTGTTCAGCCCTTCGTCCAGTGCTGCATCGTGGTCACCGAGCGGGCGAGCTGTGGCGCGGGATGGATTTTCTCGCTGAAGGTGGCGGCGGCGCGCCAGCCCCAGCGCGGATCGGCGAGGAAGGCGCGGGCCAGCGCGACCATGTCGGCGCGGCCGTCGGCGACGATCGCCTCTGCCTGCGAGGGATCGTCGATCAGGCCGACAGCCCGTGTCGGGATGCCGGCGCCCTTGCGCACCGCTTCGGCCAGATGCACCTGATAGCCGGCGCCGGTCGGCAGCTTCTGCAACGGCGAATTGCCGCCGCTCGAACAGCAGATATAGGCAACATCAAGCGCCTTCAAGGCTTTGGCCACCTCGATCGCCTCGTCGACCTCGAAGCCGCCATCGACCCAGTCCTTCACCGACAGGCGGGCGCCAAGCATCAGGTTTGGAACTGCCTTCCTCACCGATTTGGCGATCTCGATGAGGAAACGCATGCGGTTTTCCAGCGAGCCGCCCCAGCGGTCGGTGCGCTGGTTGGAAAGCGGCGACAGGAACTGGAAGATCAGATAGCCGTGCGCGGCGTGCAGCTCGAGGAAGTCGAAGCCGGCGCGCGCGGCCCGCCTCGCGGCTTGAGTGAAGCGCTCGACAAGCTGCAGGATTTCATCTTCCTCCAGCGCATGCGGCACATTCCAGCCGGTGTCATAGGCGATGGCCGAGGCCGAGACGGTCTGCCAGGGATCCTCGCCCGGCTGCAATGGGCCGCCGCCTTCCCAGGGCTTTCGGTTGGATGCCTTGCGGCCGGCATGGGCAAGCTGAATACCGAATTTCGTTTCCGGCGCGGCGACGCGCCTCGCTGCATCCAGCGTGCGCCGGGCGGCCGCCTCGTTGTCGTCGGAATAGAGGCCGAGGCAGCCATGGGTGATGCGGCCGCGCCGTTCGACGTCGGTCATCTCGACGGTGACCATGCCGGCGCCCGACATCGCCAGGTTCATCCAGTGATAGAGATGCCAGTCGCTGGCCGAGCCGTCTTCGGCGGAATACTGGCACATCGGCGCCACCGCGATACGGTTCGGAAAGGTCAGGCCGTCGAGGGCGATCGGCTGGAAAAGCGCTGCGGTCATCAAAAAACTCCGGAGAGGGACTGCAGCTATTTAGGCGATGGCAGTTGCCGGCACCAGACACGAGGCGGTGAAAGCTTCGCCGTTTCGGTTGCGCGCAAAACCGTTCGCGGTTACGCCATGGCGCCGACAGCTTGGAGCTCATCATGGAAGATCGTATCCGCATCCGCTCGGAGGAAGTCCTGTCCGACGACTGGGCGGTCCTGAAGAAGACCGTCCTCGATTATCGCCGGCGTGACGGGCAGTGGGAGACGCAGATTCGCCAGACCTACGATCGTGGCGACGGCGCGGTGATCCTGCCTTTCGATCCCGAGCGTCAGACGGTGCTTCTGGTGCGGCAGTTCCGCTACCCCGCCTACGTCACCGGCCACCGCGAACCGCTGATCGAGGCCTGCGCCGGCCTGCTCGACAAAAACGATCCCGAAACCGCCATCCTCAAGGAGGCCGAGGAAGAGCTCGGCTATCGCCTACAGAACATCGAGCGGCTGTTTTCCCCCTATATGAGCCCGGGCAGCGTCACCGAACGGCTGTGGTTCTTCGTGGCGCGCTATTCACCCGCCGACCGCATCTCGGCCGGCGGCGGCGCGGCCGACGAGGGCGAGGACATCGAGGTTCTGGAAATGCCTCTTGATGAAGCGCTGGCCGGCATTTCAGACGGCCGCATCATCGACGCCAAGACGATCATCCTGATCCAGCATTTGAAACTGTACCCGATGAAGGGCTAGCTCGGCGAAGCTCGACGTGCCTCACTGCTGCGGGCAGGGTGGCACGTCCACTTCGCGGATGAAGTTGCGCAGGTTGCAAGGACACCGGAATGGCGCGTGGCGCAAAGGCATGGCTGAAGCGAAACAGCGCGCGGGCATCTCTCCTGTTGCTGAACGCCGCGCTGCTTGTCCGCTACCGCCGGTTGACCCAGCGTTTCCTGGAGCGGATGCGGCATCTGCCGAATTTTGCAGCCCCGGTGACGTTCACGGAAAAGATCCACTGGCGCAAGATTTTCGATGACGATCCTCGCTTTGCCGGTCTTCTCGACAAGCTCAAGTCCAAGGAAATCGTCAGGGAGCGGCTTCCCGGGCTCGCCATCCCTGAGGTGCTGTGGCAGGGCGACGATCCGCGCCAGATCCCCTTCGATGACCTGAAAATCCCCTACGCCGTCAAATGCAACCACGGTTGCGCCATGAATGTCATCGTTCGCGATCCGGCCAACGCCGACCGGAAGGCGATCATTGCCGAGATGACGGAATACCTTGGCCAAACCTATGGCGCCCGCAAGCTGGAGCGCAGCTATGCGCACATAGAGCGGCGCGTTTTCGTCGAAGCGCTTGTCGGCAAGGACCAGGATTATGACCCGGTCGACTACAAATTCTGTGTGCTGGCTGGCCGCGTCGCCTACATTGTCGTCGTCGCCTTCCGTTCCACGGTCAAGAATACCGCCCACCTGGATCGCGATTGGCGCCCGCTGAACATTGCCCAGGGCGCGATCGACTCGAGCCTGGAAATTCCCCGTCCCAAGAGCCTGGCGCGGATGATCGAGGCAGCCGAGGCGCTTGGCAGCGAGTTCGACATGGTGCGTGTCGATTTCTACGAGGAGGAGGGGGAGCCGATCTTCGGAGAATTCACGGTCTACCCACGCAGCGGCTTGCTGCAATTCGACCCGGCTGCCTTCGACCGCGAACTGGGCGCGCATTGGGATATTGGCGCGTCAGCTTACCTCAGTCGTTTGCCCAGCCGATTTGCCCGGCGATATAAGGCAACGCTGGTCGCCGCCGGCTATCTCGACGTTTGACGGCTACTCGGTGGCCTGCCACCCCGAAGCTCGAAGAGCGAAGGGTGGTGCGGAGAACCCATACGATTAGAGATCGAGGGAAACTGATAGCTCAGCAGGTCAATAGCCGTGATTTCGAAGTGCTGCCTCAACTGAGCCGTAGCGGTCAATTTGCCCTGCTGGGATCAATCTTCGTGAGCCGCTGCCTGGTCTCGACCACGCGCCTTTGCGCAGATCGGATTCGGCAACACAAGGCGAGATTCATAGCGACGCCGCAGTCTTCATGGAGCAAGTTTTCAGCGCGCTTCCTGCTGCGACCCGGCCGATTACCGCTAAGGTTACCGGCAAGCTCTCCCACGTCCGGACTGGGTCGAGATCATTTGAAGAACTCTTTCAGCTTGTTGAGTCGACTGTCGCCAGAGGCCCTCCGGTCTTCAGGACTCGGCGCCTCGCCGATCGTATCCTGCTGGATAAAGCGAGGTTCTCAGCCACCATTTTCTCGCTGAGTACCAGCGCGAACTCGGTCTGTTTGATGCGCTGCTGAGCATCAGCGAGTTGCATCGTGAAAAGATCGGTTGCCATTGTTGATCCGGGATCCGCGAGATTCATGATTGCGTAACACATGGCGGGCGAAATCGTTCCTAATTGTCGGGCGAAGCCGGTGCCGCAAAGGGCGGCTGAGTTTGAACTTCCCACCCGACCAGACGTCCGCGAGCGCCAAGGCATCGACAGCCCAGTGATCGGAGGGCCACTACGAGCGGGCGCAACCCGACCACTTAAGTGATCAGCCTCGCTACAGCCTTGACAGGTACAGTCGCGGCCTCATCAAGGGGAGGTATCAATGGTCTCGGCGATTGGAAACCAACATCGGCAGGCAGCTGAAACTCGACCGAAACCCGCAAAGACAGAACCGGGCGAAGGATTTGCGCCAGGCAAAAGCGCAGACAGCGTAGGACATCGCGCCAAGGCAATGGCGGCAGAAAGTGGCGACACGGATTCTGGCGCCCAGGGGCGCGCCGCATCGACAATCGCCAGGATGGATATCACCGTTTTGGCTCCACAGAGCGAAGAGCCGCCTTTGGAGTAGCCCGGGCGGCCGTGCCGCTGCCTCGGTCCTTGTGCAGCACAACGCGCGCTGGCTACGCTCGGTGGACATCGTCGTCTCGAAACACTTCGGGCGTTGCACTGCCGCGAGCCGCCTTCGCTGCTGGTCGAGGGGCTGTAACCCTTGGTGAGGCCGGCATCGCCTCGCCGGTCGTTGCGAGCCCACGATCGCGCGGCCAAGCGACCTTCCCTGTGTCGCTCTCTATTTGATACTAGGGGACGGCGGTTTCATCACGGGCAATTGCAGCTGGTCAATGGTTGCGACGATGCCGGCGGCAATGGCTTCCGCCTCATGGATCAGTTCCGGACCATAGAGCCCATTGACCATCTCTTCGCTCGGCAGCACGCCAGGAGGACAGTGCTCTTCCATTGTGCGCCGGATGAGCGTCAGCGCTGCCCGGCATTGGTCGGCTTCGATCTTCATAGCCCTTCAAACATCCAATTCGTCTAAAATGTTCCGGAACTAATTTAGCAATTGCTAATTGAAGTCGCAGTTCTGAGAGTCAGTGCATGCGTCTGAAATTCATCAAGCCTATGGAACCCGAACTGGTCGACACGCCGCCGATGGGCGATGATTGGATTCATGAGATCAAATTCGATGGCTACCGCACCCAGGTCATCAAGGATGATGACGGGATTCGGCTGATCACCAAGAACGGTTATGATTGGACGGGCCGCTACATCCAACTTGCCGGTGAGGCGGAAGCGATCGAGGCGAAAGACTTCATCATCGACGGCGAGACCATTACGATCAATGAGGCTGGCCTATCCGACTTCCATGCGCATCAATCAGCCGCGACCAGCCGCAAGCCTTCGCGCGATCTGTATCTGCTAGCATTCGACCTCTTGCACCTGAACGGGCATGACTTGCGGAACACGCCGGTGGAAGACCGTCGCGAGATACTCCGGGCGTTGATCCCGGAAGGCGGCCGAATTCAGTTCAGCGAAGCGATGCCGGGCACTGGCGACGCCGTCTTTCACCTGGTCGACCAGGCTGGGCTTGAAGGTATCGTTTCAAAGCGGAAGGGCAGCAAGTATCGGTCGGGTCCGACGACGAACTGGCGCAAGATCAAGTGCTATGCCGAAAAGGAGATGGACATCATCGGCGTGCAGCGCGAGGCCGGCAAGCCTGCCATGGTGCTGATGGCCGACAAAGGCCACTATGCCGGCGGCGCCTTCGTCACCTTCAAGGCGGACAAGCGCCAGCGCCTATGGGACCGCGTGCAAGGCAAGATTGGCGGGCCGGCGCCGAAAGGGCTCAAGAGTGACAAGGCCGAATGGCTAAAGCCGGGCCTGGTCGGCCGCGTGCGGTTCCTGAAGGGCGAGGAGAAGCTTCGCCATGCCAAGCTGCTGGATTTCCGGGAGGAGACTTAGCCCGGAGGCTTGTCCCGGGGCTGTGCCGGTCCTGTCCCGTTCCACTGGATGAACTTCGCCCTCTGGCCGGTGATGGTCTCGATCGACTTCAACAGGGGTCCATGGACCTTACGTAGAGCTTGGTAGTGCTCGCCGTGGTACGCCAGGAGCGGCCCGACGATGCTCTTGTGCAGCGCTTCGGCTGCCGCCAGGAAGCGCTCGATTTCAGCCCGGGAAAGTTGTTCCGAAGGTTTGGTTCTGGCCATTGGCGCTCTCCATTGAGGGGTCGCCGCAACGAGGACTATAATCCTACATGCCGGACTGCCTGACAAGAGGGCTCGCCGGCCTTACCCCGCAGGTAGCAGTAGGGCGACGGCGCCAAGCGCAGCCATCAGGAGCAACCACCAGCAAAGATGAGCAACGGCAGGCCCGGCGACCTCCTTTGGCACACGGACAAACAAGAAGGTCGCCGAGCCTTACCGGCGCTGCTTTGTGAGGGAGACGACGCCGGATGAGATGAGAGTATGCGATCGTGCTAATCTCTGCGAACCATGCGAACGAAGGAAAGCCTTGTGGCACGGACGTTGAGATCAAGGTCGGCGGGGCGCTGATGCAGGATTCTTCCAAAGCGGTAGTGAGTCCAGAGCGGAACATTAGCGTCGGCTAACGGTTAATTCGGCAGTGTTCCGAACCGTGATTGGTAGAGCGATGGTGACGTTTCATCTTGTCTATTTTTCCGGCCTCACGGCAGACCAGCTGCTAGGCAGCGCCGTTCCTATCCTGGCGTGTTTGCTGCTTTATAACGCTCTGGCTACGGACGCCTAACTGATGGGTCGGCCAGCGGCCGGCCTCCTTGGCAGCCGGCGATTGCCATCCCGATGCCAACTTCAAGACCTATCACGAGGCCAAAGACAAGCTTGCCGACGAAATCAATGGCGAGGGCCGGACAGGACGCCACACGTCCAGGCAGGGCTCTCTGACGGCATTGGCGTTGGCCCGTTGGCAATTCGGGGGTCCATTGTTCCCATTTCTGTTTCTCCCAAAACTGCCCGCTGCCTCACGGTGGCGAGCTTTTTCGTTATAGGGCCCTCCGCGCTGGGCAATCTGTTCCAGGAGCTTCTGTGATGCCTCTATGACGCGGCAAACCTTGGAAAAGGTTTCCGTGGCAGGACCGGGGTACGATTCTAACCAACTACCGCTGTATAGGCCACTAGCGCCCGACGATCCGGCTAATCATGTCGTCATCAGGTGCGCTGTCGGTGAATTCCCGTAGCAGCGCCTTCGCGTGGTCTACCCAATGCTCTTCAGCCAGGTTCAACTCCCGAACGGATCTCCTGAAGGTCTCGCACACCACATCGAAATCGAAGGCGTCAATGCTGTAGCCTTCCTCGTCATGGTCCATCGGCCGCCTCCCCTATGGGGGAAACTGTACGGAATCGTACGAAGCAAGTGCAAGCGCATTCAAAAGCAATTGGCTGATGCCGCCCGATCGTTCCACAATGTGTTGCTAATATGCAGCACCGACTGAATCTCCGATCAGCGGCACTTGTGGTTGGTTCCAACAGCTGCACGTTGACGGCAAGATGCCAAAGCCAACGACATGCGGGCGACGAAGATGGACAAGCGACAAAACACAAGAAATGTTGAGTTGGTCGGTCTTCTGGCCGTGCCGTTGTCAGTTCTAATCACGCTGCTGATAGCTGGAATGATCCTTTGCTGAAATGTTTGAGTGGCAAAAGGCTGGGGCGGCGGGTTTTTCCCCTTTGAAAGAAGTCACGATGTCCCAATCCGTCGAACCCCCGATATTGCCAGAGGATAGCCCAGACCGTGAGGTGAACTGTGAAGTCGCATTAGAAGCCGCGTTTGCGGCCTTGGTGACTGCGTCAGAAGCGCAAGGTTGGACGCCACAGGAAACGGCTGCAACTCTTCTTAAAATCGCGACGGAGCATGCCCACCGGGTTGAGGCCGCTGCGGCCCCAGCCGGCTCCCGTTCTGCGGCCACATCCTGATCTCATAATGACCGTCAAGGCCGGACGACGCGTATTTCTCATGTCGGCCTTCATTGTAAGTTCCGGTACGGAGATCCTTCGAAAGGCACCCTCGATGTCGACATGCTCCATAGCGTATGAAGAGCTACCAGCACGCTTGTAATATAGCTTTTGACGCTGCGGTGTGGTCGACGTTTCCGACCGTGGCACGTCGATGACCATGAGCTCGGCGTTTTGGTCGGCATTCGATGCAAATCCAGCGACGCGGATATCGTCGTTTTTCGGATGCAGTAAATCCCCAACTGCCGAGCTTACGACCGAAGGGGCTACTTTCCAGTTCGGGATTGGCTCAAGCGCAGTTGCGCAGTCGGCCCGTCACTGTTCTTACGGCAGCCAATACCGAACACCAAAACACCACCGGCCGAATTGATGAAGGCTGACAGTGCTTTTGCCAACGCCGCCCGACCATCCTTAGTTGGTTGTTCGTGAGGTGTGAAAGCGGGCCCCTGTTTTCCAACCGCAGGTGTCTTGAAGTCTAGCTAGGCTTTCCTCAACTGCTCATTTAGCAGAGCTTCCCTATGAGCGACCAAGTCTTGAAAATCCAGCATGGCAGTTCCCGGCTTGTATCCCGGCTGCCCCTGCGGCTACCTGCGTCAGCCTTTTCTATGGTAGCCAGTGAGTTCGTACAGAACGAATCCTAAAACTAAGCATTTCAATTGGTGCGGACGACGGGAATCGAACCCGTACGATCAGAGATCGAGGGATTTTAAGTCCCTTGCGTCTACCAATTCCGCCACGTCCGCAGGCCAGCCCTTTTCAGACGCCAGCGAAAACCCGTCAAGCCATCTTTTGCCGAGTGTCGGACTCATGAAAGGTGGTTCGCGATTTCAAAACAATTGGTTGTGGCGAAAATCTCAGTCGCCGAGAAGGCTCAGAATTTGTAGCTGAGATTAATACTAACCGCGTTCAGCTTCACATCCTGATCGCGATCGTTGAAGGGTTCCGCTACGTCATAGTGCTCGGAGCCGAAATCATAATAGCGATATTGCGCGCCGACGATGAATTTGTCGGTCAGCGCATAGTCGACGCCGGCGCCCAAGGTCCAGCCGACATTCGTGCGTGTGCCGGCGAACGACGCGCCCGCGACTTGCGAAGTTTCGATGCCGGCAAAGGCGACGCCGCCGACGCCGTAGACCAGCACGCGGTCCATGGCGAAGCCCGCTTTGGCGTTTACAGATCCGAACCACTTGATGTCCGTGCGGAATGTGCTTCCAAGGCCTGATACCGCCGTACCGTCGACGGCGGAATAATTGAGCTCCGCCTCGGCGCCGAGCACTGCCTGGTCGAACTGCCACAGCCCGGCGACATGGCCCCCGACGAAACCGCCGTCAATATCGGGCGAGATGGAAAACGGCGCGCCTTCCGTCACTGATATGTCGGACTGGCCCCAGCCGTAGCCGGCCTGCAGGCCGGCATAGTAGCCGGTCCAGTCGAAGCCTGGTTGGGTCATCGGCACCGCCATCGGGTCGGCGGCGAATGCCGGCCCGGCCAGAGCAATCAGAAATCCGGCACTGGCAATGGTCAGACAGCGCATCGAGTTCTCCGAAAAGGCGGTTAAGAAGGCGCCTTGCCGGAAGGTAATCCTATTCGCCGCAAAACGGAACCCATTGTTCAACAATCGGAAGCACCCGTTGCTGTGCTGGGGTGCTCTATTTTGGGGGCGCTATTTGGCGTCGATGAAGTCCAGCGCCGCCTGGCTATATTCGTTCGGCGCCTGCAGCATGGCGAAATGACTGGCGTTGGGCAGGATGATGAGCTTGGCGCCCGGAATGACGGAGGCCATGTATTCGGTGTGTTCGCGCTTGATCGCCTCGTCATGGTCGCCGGCAACGATCGCGGTCGGCGTGGTTATCTTGCCGAGCTGCTCCTTGGTCCAGGCCGGCTCCGACTCCCACATGTGGCTGATCTGCGCCACGAAGGCATCGTACTGGTCGGGAGTCTTCGACAGTTTCTTGTAGTCGCGGCCCGAGCGGTCGATATAGGCGGCAAAGGTCTTGTTGGTCAGCACACCCGGATCGACGCCATCGGTGGTGACGTTGGCGGCCTGCGCAAAGAGCCGTGTCAGCCGCTCCGGATGATGCAGCGCGATGTCGATGCCGATAATGCCGCCGTCGCTCCAGCCGACAAGAGCGGTCTTGTCGATCTTGAGATAGTCGAGCAGCGCAAGATAGTCCGACGCCATGAGGTCATAGCCGTAAGCCTGCTCGGTGCGGGTAGAGCGGCCATGGCCGCGGCTGTCGGCGATGATAACCTTGTGCGTCTTGGACATCGTCGCCACCTGGCTTGCCCAGATGTCGCCGTGGCCAAGGCCGCCATGAATCAGGAGAATCGGATCACCGGCGCCGAAAACGGCATAGTACATCTGAATGCCGTTGACCGGCGCATACCCGCTCTGATCCGGTTTGGGCATCGCCGCCGGCTCCGGCAAGGTCTGCCAACGCTCCTCGGCGGATGCAAAGCCGGACGAGATCAGGAACAGGGTGACGAAGGCGAATGCATTCAGGAACCGGATCATGACTTCACCTCAGGAGGTCTCGGCCTCATCATAACAAAAACCCGCCTCGCGGCGGGTCGTCGGCGCAAATCAGCACCATGGCCAGAATGGTAACATAAGTGCCGGCACAAGCCAAACTGAATGACCGCACCGTTGATGCCTGCCATCGGGGTGAGCAGGTGCGGCGCATCCGCCCGGGCGAATCTCATCGAGCGGATTTCGTCCGTGATCGCTGGCCAAAACCTTGCCGGCTTGGCACAGTCTGGCAAACAGGAGTCTTTCATGGCCAAGCAGCCGTCGGCGACGAAACCCAAGCCCTGGACCGAGATGGCGACGCATCTGGTCGATGTCGCGACGGGGCGCAAGCCCGCCGATCTCGTCATCCGCAACGGCCGCTGGGTGAACGTGCATTCGGGTGAGATCATAGCCGGCACCGACATCGCCATATCAGGCGGCCGCTTCGCCTATTGCGGGCCGAATGCCAGCCATGCCATCGGCCAGGGCACCAAGGTGGTCGACGCCGGCGGTCGCTATCTGGTGCCCGGCCTGTGCGACGCGCATATGCATGTCGAGAGCGGCATGGTGACGGTGACCGAGTTCTGCCGCGCCGTCATCCCGCACGGCACCACCTCCATGTTCATCGATCCGCACGAGATCGCCAATGTGCTGGGTCTGCCCGGCGTGCGGCTGATGCATAACGAGGCCGTCGCCATGCCGATCAACATCCATGTCCAGATGCCGTCCTGCGTGCCGTCCGCGCCGGGGCTGGAGCATTCCGGGGCAGAACTGACGGTCGCCGATGTCGCGGAAGCGATGACCTGGGAAAACATCATCGGGCTCGGCGAAGTGATGAATTTTCCCGGTGTCGTGGCCAACGATCCGGTGATGTCGGGCGAGATCGCCGCCACGGTGCGAGCGGGCAAGACGGTCGGCGGCCACTATGCGTCGCGCGATCTCGGCCTGCCGTTCCATGGCTATGTCGCCGGCGGGCCGGAGGACGACCATGAAGGCACACGCGCCGAGGACGCAATCGCCCGTGTGCGCCAGGGTATGAAGGCAATGCTGCGGCTGGGCTCGGCCTGGTACGATGTTGCCTCGCAGATCAAGGCGGTGACCGAGAGCGGTCTCGACCCGCGCAACTTCATCCTGTGCACCGACGACAGCCATTCCGGCACGCTGGTGCATGAAGGCCATATGGACCGGGTGGTGCGCCACGCCATCCAACAGGGATTGAAGCCGGTGACGGCGATCCAGATGGCGACGCTGAATACCGCCCAGCATTTCAAGCTGGAGCGCGAACTGGGCTCGATCGCGCCGGGACGGCTGGCCGATCTGCTGATCGTCTCCGATCTTGCCGCCATGACCATCGACGAGGTCTATGGCCGCGGTATCAGGCTGGCCAAGGGCGGCAAGCTCGAGATCGACATTCCGGCCTATGATTACCCCAAATCGGCGAAGAACACCGTCAAGCTCGGCAAGAAGCTGAAGCCAGGCGACTTCGACATTGCGGCGCCCAAGGGCGCCAACGAGGTGCGGGTGCGGGTCATCGGCGTGATCGAAAACCAGGCGCCGACGCGGGCGCTGGAGGCCGACCTGCCGGTCGAGGACGGGCTGGTCGCCATGGACCGCCGCAACGACATCTGCCAGATCGCGCTGGTCGAGCGCCACCGCGGCACCGGCGGCGTCACCAATGCCTTCGTCTCAGGCTTCGGCTATATGGGCGACTGCGCCATGGCGTCGAGCGTCGCACATGATGCCCACCACATCATCTGCGTCGGCACCAACAAGGAAGACATGGCGCTGGCCGTCAACCGGCTGGGCGAGATCGGCGGGGGCGTGGTGCTGTTTTCGAAGGCCAAGGAGCTTGCGCTGGTCGAAATGCCGATCGCCGGGCTGATGTCGGACGAGCGGGCGGAAATCGTGGCGGCCAAGGCGGAGAAACTGACCGAGGCGATGCGCAGGATGGGCTGCTCGCTCAACAACGCCTACATGCAGCACTCGCTGCTGGCGCTGGTCGTCATTCCGGAGCTCAGGATTTCCGATGTCGGCCTGATCGACGTGACGACGTTCCAGAAGGTCGATCTTTTTATCTGAGATTAGCCCGGTGCTTGGCTCTCATCCGCCGGTGGCGATGGTCAGCACCTTGAATGGCGTGGTGATGATGATCTCGGCGACGGAGCCGACGGCCTTGCCGATGCCTTGGCCGAGATTGTCGATCTGGCCCTGCGTGGGTTCGTCCGATGCCAGGCCGGCTGGAGCGCGCAGACGGTCGCCGAGCAATTGCACCAGGAACGGGTTGTCGGCGAATTTGGCGTGGTTCAGGCGGTCGCCGCCCTTGATCTGGCTGAGGTCGGCCACAACGACGCCGTAACTGGCAATGTCGGCGGCGTTGCCGTAGTCGCCGACGCGCGGCTTGTCGCCGGATAGCAGGCTGGACAATCGCAGAGCACGGTCGTCGGCGGAAAGCAGGATGACGAACGGCCTGTCGGGCTTGCCGTAGCGGATCATCTGCTTCTTGAAGACGTCGACATCGATATCGGGCGATGCCAGAACGACACGGCCGAGCTTGCCGTCGAGATCGCGGTCGCCGGTGATGGCGAGCTGGCGCAGCGCTTCCATCGTCACCCAGGTTCCCATCGAATGCGCGATGATGTCGATGCTCTTGACGTTTGTCTTGGCGAGCATCCTGAGCGTCGCCTCGAGGTCGTCGCGCGCGGCGTTGGCGCTGTCCTTGTCGTAGATATAGCCCGTGGTCTTGCCGCTCGAAGCCCACGAAAACAAGATCGGCGTACCGGGATATTCGGTGTCGTGGGCGATCTGCGTCAGCCGGTAGACCCCATCGTCGAAGCCGTTGTTGAAGCCGTGGACGAAGACCAGCGCGCGGTCGCCATTCATGGTGATGTTGGCGCCGACGGCCTTGGCGAATTGCGAGGCGTCGCCATAGTGGACGACGTCGGTGGCGGTGAATTGCTTGGCCGGGTTCGAATTGGCCGAGCCCTTGGCGCGCTCGATGGCGCCGACCTGGTGGACCTTCGGCACGGTGACGTCGACGCGGGCGTAGCTGGTGGTCAGCGAGCGATCGCCATCGAACACCTGGCGTGGGTCCTTGGTCGCCTGCTTGCGGGTGGTGGCGACGAAGATTTCGTGGGTGGCCGCGATGTCGGAGGCAGGCACCGAAACCGTCGTCTCGTTCAACAGGTCATGGGTGTTCGGGCCGGCGCAGCCGGCGGCACCGAGCGCGAACGCAAGGACCAGGACAGTCTTCCAACGCTCGTTCACGCGGGCTCCCGCTGGCGCATTGGCGCCGATTTCAATGTCGTAGAGGCAGAGACCGGCCCGGTCCAGTTGAAAGTGATCGGGCCGAGCGGCATTCGCGACCTCACGCGGCGACGGTCGCCGCAAGGCAACAGCCTTATTGTCCGAGCGCGCTGATGCGGTCGGTCACCGTCTGGTCGCTGGCAAAGCCGTCATCCTCGCGCAGCCGCTGGCCGATCATCTTCACCAGTTCGGGATTGTCGGCGAACTTGGTGTGGTTGAAGCTGTCGCCTCCCTTGACCTTGGAGAGGTCGACCACGGTGACGCCATAAGCGGCGAGGTCGGCGGCATCCTTGTAGTCGCCGACGCGTGGCCGCGAGCCGGCAATCAGGCCTGAGAGCCGCAGCGCACGGTCGTCGTCGGAGAGCAGCAGGATGAACGGCTTGTCCGGCTTGCCGTAGCGGCGCATCTGGCTCTTGAAGACGTCGACGTCGATGTCGGGAGAGGCCAGCACGACATCGCCGAGCTTGCCGCCGAGATCGCGGTCGCCGGTGATGGCCATCTGGCGCAGCGTTTCCATGGTCACCCAGGTTCCGAGCGAGTGGGCGACGATGTCGATGCGCCGCGCGCCGGACTGCTGCAGCATGCGCAATGTCACCTCCAGCTGATCGCGGGCGGCGCTGGCGCTTTCCTTGTCATAGACATAGTCGGTGGTTCTGGCGCCGGATGCCCAGGAAAACAGCACCGGCGTGCCGGGATAGCCGGAATCGTGGACGATCTGGGTCAGGCGGTAGACCGCGTCGTCGAAGCCGGTGTTGTAGCCATGCACGAAGACCATGACGCGGCCGCCGCGCGCGGCAATGTCGGCATTGAGCGCGCTTGAGAATTGAGGCTGCGCATCGTAGCCGACGACCTCGGAAGCCATGAAGTATTTCGCCGGGTCGTTCGACTTGCCGCGCGAGCGGCGCTCGATCTGGCCGGCCTGGTGGGTGCCGGGAACGGTGACGGTGACGCGGGCGTAGTTCAGCGTCGCCGAGCGTTCGCCGTCGAAAACTTTGTTGGGATCGTCGGATTTCTTACGTGTGGTGGCAATGAAGATCGAGTGATTGCCCGAGATTTCGGTCACCGGCGTGGACATGACGGCGCTGCCGAGCAGTTCCTCGGTTTTGCGGCCGCCGCAGCCGGCGATCAACAGGGCAAGTGCAAGAATGCAAATCGTCTTCAAACGCACGTCAAAAATTCCAATCGAAAGATGAATTCACATAGAATTCACTTTGAGGCCCAAAGGCCTGTCTACCCTCGGCCCGTCTACCCTCCGCGACACCTCCCGGACAGTGAGAGTGCGGCAGAAGTAAGTCGTGTCCAGCCGAAATGTGGTCAGCGTCGGGTCACAGCCATCGCACTGTTGCGCGAAAGCCAGAATGGCGGCAGGAACGCCGGAATGTTGGAGAAGGGCAATACCTCGGGTTTGAGCCTGATGCCCAGCACGTCGCGCATGAAGGCGCGGCGCGCCTCGATGCGGCGCCATGCCTCGGGATAGCGGGCCGCGATCTCCTCGCGCAGGGACTCATCGGCAAGCGCGATACCGTCTTCGATGTTGGTGGTGAAATAGCTGGTTCCGGTCGCCGGAATGATGTCGACCTGCAGCGCCATGCCCGATTGCAGCTTGATGTCCGAGCCGGAAAACACCGGCGAATGCATCCATTCGTCCATATGGACGAGATGGCCGGGATTGAGCGAGACGCCGAAGAACGGGTCGCCTATGCGGTCATGCACGGCTTTCCAAAGCGCTCCGCCGGCAACGCCTATGCCGATGGTCTCGTACCAGTCGACGACGGCGGCGAAATAGGGCGCTACCAGCTTGTCGATATAGTCGTCGATCTCGCGTGGCAGTTCCGCGGCGCTCTCGACCAGGAAGCCGGCGCGGGCGTTGAGCGAGCCCTGGATGCCATAGGCCATGGTGACGGGATCGCCGCGCTTGATGATGTCGAGGCGCGGGCTAGGCAAGCCGTAGGGCGCACGCCTGCCGGCGGACAGCATCGGGTGGCAGCACAGGGGCAGGCCGTTGATCCCCATCAGCCGCGCGGCCTGCAATTCGCTCATGCCGGGCTCAATATTCCCAAGCACGTTGCGCAGGCCCTGCGAGGAAAAGGTCGCGGCGAATTCGAAGGACGCCAATTGGTCTGCCTCGTTGATGGCGCGTAGGCCGTCGGATGGGTTCATCAACAGGTTGGCGGCGTTGACCACCGCGCCTCTGTCGCCGGCCAGTGTGCGCAGCGTATCGGCGATGAAGGACGGCAGGTCGAGCGTCGTCTCGCCAAGGCCGCCATCGCCGGGCCCGAACGGCTTCCAGCCGATGGCGCCGATCTTCTGGCCGGCTTTCAGGCCGCAGGCGGCAAGAGTGTCGGCAAGTGAGGCGGAGCGGTCGCGTGGCTGCGCCGGCAGCGAGAAGGTCTGGTAAAGGACGCGCTCGTAAGGCCCGTCGCAGATTTCGGCATAGCCCCAACCCTCATTGCCGACGAGAAGCTTTGGCTGGCTGCCGGGAACGATGACCAGCAGCGTCTCCTCGAAACGCGGATCGTAACCACTGAGATAGGCGACATTGGCCGCGTGCTCGCGGTCGCCATAGACGGCGAAGGCGTCGAGCCCGGCCTCGGCGCCGCGCGCCAGCAGAGCCTCGATGCGCGCTTCGTAGGTCCGCCGCTGAACTAGCGGCATCACTGTTGGCTCGCCGAATTCAGGAAGGTCTACGGTCTTCAGGGCGACAGCCGAAACAGGCATGAGGATGGCTCCAGTGGATTTCCTGCTGGCGCGCCAAAGCGGCCGCGCCGCATCGGTGGCTGCAAACGGCGAATTGTGCAATAGGCTTCGCCTTCGAACCATTCGATCCAGAGGTGACGGCGCCATGAACAGTTTCTCCTTCCGTGTCGCCACCGCCGCAGCCGCGATCCGCGAGATCTTTCCCGAAACGCCGCTGCAGGAAAACGACTATTTGTCGAAGAAGACGGGGGCTCGGGTGCTGTTGAAGCGCGAGGACCTTTCACCGGTGCGCTCCTACAAGATCCGCGGCGCCTTCAACTTTTTCCGCAAGGCGCTTGCCGCCGGCAACGAGGCCGAGCTGTTCGTCTGCGCCTCGGCCGGCAACCATGCGCAGGGCTTTGCCTTCGTCTGCCGCCATTTCGGCAAGAAGGGCGTGGTCTTCATGCCGGTGACGACGCCGCAGCAAAAGATCGACAAGACGCGGCTGTTCGGCGGCGATTTCGTCGAGATCAGGCTGGTCGGCGACTTCTTCGACGACTGCTACCGCGCCGCCTTCGAATTCACCGAAAGTTCCGGCGCGCATATGGTGCCGCCCTTCGACCACAAGGACATTATCGAGGGGCAGGCGACGGTCGCCTATGAGATCGCCGGCCAGATGCCGGGCGCGCGCATGCCCGACATCATCATGCTGCCGGTCGGCGGCGGTGGCCTGGCCGCGGGGGTGACGCACTATTTCGCCGATCAGCAACGTGACGCGCGCTACGTCTTTTGCGAACCGGCCGGTGCGCCGAGCCTGCATCAGAGCCTCGCCAGCGGCAAGCGCGTCCGGCTCGCCAATGTCGACAATTTCGTCGACGGCGCGGCGGTGGCCGAGATCGGCCGCGAGCCGTTGCGCCACCTCAAGGAGTTCGCCGCTCAGGCGGTGCGGCTGATCCCTGAGAACCGGCTCTGCGCCACCATGATCGAGATGCTCAACATCGAAGGTGTGGTGCTGGAGCCGGCCGGTGCCTTGGCGATCGACGCGTTGAAGGATTTTTCGCGCAAGGAAATCCGCGGCAAGACCATCGTCGCGGTGGTGTCGGGCGGCAATTTCGATTTCGAGCGGCTGCCCGACGTGAAGGAGCGGGCGCTGCGCTTCGAGGGGCTGAAGAAATACTTCATCATCCGCTTTCCGCAGCGGCCGGGCGCGCTGCGCGACTTCCTCGAACTGCTCGGTCCCGACGATGATATCGCCCGCTTCGAATATCTGAAGAAATCGGCACGCAATTTCGGCTCTGTGCTTATCGGCATCGAAACCAAAGACCGGCGTAACTTCGATCTGCTGAGGGCAAATTTCGAGGCCGAGGGCGTGCACTATCAGGACATCACCGACAACGAGACCCTGGCCGGGTTCATCATATGAGCGGTACAGCCTGCCACCCGAAGCTCGAAGAGCGAAGGGTGGTCTTCGTCGCGCTGTTTTCCGGCATCAACGTCGGCGGCAACCGCATCGTCAAGATGGCGGAGTTGCGAGCGTTTTTCGAAGAGTTCGGTTTCTCGGACGTCGCCAGCTATGTACAGAGCGGCAATGTCGTGTTCCGGGCCAGGAAGGGCGACGCCGCCACGCTGACGAAACAGATCGAAGCCGCTTTCAAGAAGAAATGGGGCTTTCATTCGCGCATCAAGGTGCGCGATCTCTCCTGGTTCGAACGGTTGGTGAAGGAGAATCCGTATCCGGAAGTCGCCGGCGATCCGACCAAGCTTCACGTCTACACGCTGGAGCGCCAGCCGACGGCGGACGAGATCGCCAGGCTTGCCGAAAAATGCACCGGCCCGGAAAGCTTTGAGGTCCAGGGCGACGTGCTTTACCTCAAGGCGCCGGACGGGCTCGGCAAATCGGTGTTCGCCGGGCTGATCCCGCGCATGCTGAAAGTGCCGGGCACCGCGCGCAACTGGCGGTCGGTGCTGGCGCTGCTGCAGATAGCGCGTTCGCTTTGAACCGCTTCTACGTTGCGGTCACGATGCTAATTAAGCCTCGGCTAAACAGTTGTTTTTCTGCAACAATTTTCGATTATCCGGCCTAGGCAGCTTAATGAATACTGCATGTCTGTGCTATGCTCTTTCCGACGCATTGGGGAGTTTCATGAAACGTCTGCTTCTCGCATCTACTTTCCTGATTTCGGCTTGCGGCGCGGCGTTCGCCGCCGACGTGATTGAGACCGTACCGGCAGGGTTTGTCTGGTCGGGTGGCTATGTCGGCATCAACGCCGGCTATGGCTGGGGACGCGGTGACGCGGTCGACCAGACGGATTCCTTCTTCGACGAGGAGCTTGGTCAGACCCATGACGTCGATACCGACGGCTTCCTCGGCGGCGTTCAGGCCGGTTACAACTGGCAGTCCGGAGCATTCGTCTATGGCGTCGAAGCCGATCTGGGCTATCTCGGCATCGAGGGCGACAGGACTATCGTCGAAGAGCCGGACAATTTCGGATCGGCGAAACTGGGCGTCTATGGCGATCTGACGGCACGTCTGGGCTACGCCACCGACAGGCTGCTGATCTACGCCAAGGGCGGCGCGGCGGCGACTCACTACAAATTGAGTTATGGCGATACTTTCGATTTTGACGGGGTGCCCGACCCGGACAGCAGCGCATCGAGGAGCGGAGGCCGCTTCGGCTATACGATCGGTGGCGGTGTCGAATGGGCCTTCGCCGACAAATGGACCACGAAGCTGGAATACCAGTACTTCGACTTCGGCAAGGTCCGTTTGACAGATATCGAGGGCAACGACGCAAGGGTGAAGATCGACGCCCATACGATCAAGATCGGCCTGAACCACAAGTTCTGATCGATCCGTCGTTCCGACAATTCAGATGGCGTCGCAACCAAGTGACGCCATAACGTTGTCCGGGGCTGGCAGCTTCCGGCGTTCGGCGTTGCGGCTGACAGCAGATCAGGTCGCCGGAGCCTGCTTCCACTCGAAAGTCAGCTCCTCGCGGAAGGCGAAGCGCTTGATGTGATCGGCAACGACGCTCTCCATGCGCTCCAGCGATCCACTTTCATCCGTCGACACCGTGATATGCAGCGCTGCCGCATCGGCATCGAGAACCGTGCGGCCGAGCGACAGATCGATGGTGCCGTGGTTTGGATCGAACTCGACGGGAAATTTGTGCGCCCAGTGCTTGCACAGCTGCTGCAAATAGCGGCTGGCATATGCGGTGGTGACATCGGCACGGCTGGTCGGCATAAATGAATTCTCCTGGATGAGGCACTGGCTCTGTTTGGCTGGCGCGACAGGCAGGTAAATAGGTGCCGTTGCTCGAAATGGCAAAGGCGGCCGGCTTGTCGGCGCGGCCGCCTCGCTCAAGATGGCGTGATCGCTACCAGGTGCCGGTGTTCGGCATCGATGCCCACGGCTCGGCCTTGGGCTTGGCCGGGCCCTTCTGCAGCAGTTCGAAGGAGATGCCGTCCGGCGACTTGACGAAGGCCATGTTGCCGTCGCGCGGCGGCCGGTTGATGATGACGCCATTGTCCATCAGATGCTGACATGTGGCGTAGATGTCGTCGACCTCATAGGCGAGATGGCCGAAATTGCGGCCGCCCTTGTACTCCTCCGGATCCCAATTGTAGGTCAGTTCGATCAGCGGCGCCTTCTCAGTGATGCCGCTTTCTACATCCTCGGAGGCGGCGAGGAAGATCAGCGTGAAGCGGCCCTGCTCGTTTTCGTAGCGGCGCACTTCCTTCAGGCCGAGCTTGTTGCAGTAGAAATCGAGCGAGACATCGACGTCGGCGACACGGACCATTGTGTGGAGGTAGCGCATGGGATTTCCTCGGGGATGTTTGGGTTGCGAGGCAACATAAGGTCCACCCCGCCGGAGGGCAACGAGCATCGGACTGGAAAAGTGATCACCGGTTTTTGGAAAATCAGGTTGCTCTGACAAAAGCGTCCGACCACAAGTGGTTGCCGATTTCGGCAAAATCCGATGCAAATTGCCGACCGGTTGACGGCCTTGACGGATCGCCATTGCAGCCGGCAGCGACGCCGGCAAACAACAAGTCAGCTATTCCTGTATTCAACCGTGAAAAAAGGCACGGCAGGTCTTGCACACCCCGGAAGCGGCGGTGTTAATCTAATGTCAAGAATCACTTGCGGTTTTCTTGAAAAAAAGGGGGCGTTCTTATGGGGGATAAGGCCTCTTTCACGAGGCGGGATGAGAACCTTGACGACGCCCTGAAGCGCGACAGTGGCGGCGATAGCGCCGACCTTGTCGAAATCGCCGGCGCCATCAAATGGTTCGACGTGGCCAAGGGCTACGGTTTCATACTACCCGATGACGGTTCCTCGGGCGACATCCTCCTCCATGTCACCTGCCTTCGAAAGGACGGTTTTCAGACGGCATTGGAGGGCGCGCGTGTCGTGTGCCTTGTCAAGCATGGCGACCGTGGTTTGCAGGCTTTCCGGGTGCTGTCCATGGACACCGCGACCGCGGTCCATCCGGCCGAGATGCAGGAACAGCGCACCCATGTGGCGGTGACGCCGGAAAGCGGGCTCGAGCGGGCGCTGGTTAAGTGGTTCAACCGCACCAAGGGCTTCGGCTTTCTGACGCGCGGCGAGGGCACCGAGGATATCTTCGTCCATATGGAGACGCTGCGCCGCTATGGCATCACCGAGCTCAGGCCCGGACAGGTCGTGCTGGTGCGTTTCGGACGCGGTGACAAGGGCCTCATGGCTGCCGAGATTCACCCTGATATGGGCACCTTGCCGGTCGCGCATTAGGACGCGAGCCTTCCTGAGGAAGTCAGGACGGCGTTTTTCTTGGTTTCACCACGATCTTATCCGAATACCTGAGACCACTTTTAGGGATCATGGTCTTTGGTCGAGGATTTCCAATGGCGTACAGGAACTGGCTGACAGCGGGCGCGCTCTGCGTCATCGTTGCGGTAGCCGCAGGCGCTTACTTCTATTCCGGGCAGCCGACCGCATCCCAGCAGACGATCGCCGGCGGTCAGGCGATGATCCTTCCCGTCGATCCGACACCCTTGGTCGTGGCGACGAAAGGGGGCGATAAATCCTTTTCGATCGAAGTCGCCGACACCGACTCGGAACGCGAGGCCGGCCTGATGTATCGCCAGGATATGGCCGACAATCATGGCATGCTGTTCGTCTTCGAGATGCAGAAGCAGGTCGGCTTCTGGATGCACAACACGCCGATGCCGCTCGACCTGATCTTTGTTGGACAGGACGGCAAGGTCCGGGCCGTCAAGCACGGCACTCCATTGTCCGATGCAGTCATCTCGCCGGGTGTGCCAGTGCGCTTCGTGCTGGAGCTCAAGGCCGGCACCGCCGCCAAAAACGGCATCGACTATGGCGATCTGCTGCGCCATCCGGCCGTCGGCACGGTGTCCGGCCCCGGCATGCCGCCATCGGACAAGGGCAACGCGCCCACGCCCGGCGCCGGCTGAGCCGCTCCCGATGCAATTCTTCTCCCATGACGGGTTCGACTTCGCCTTCCTCGACCGCCAGCCGGCGTCGGGGGCGGGCGATCCGGTGCTGATGATCCACGGCTTTGCCTCCAGCCACTATGTCAACTGGGTATCGCCCGGCTGGTTCAAGACGCTGAACGATGCCGGCTATCGCGCCATCGCCTTCGACAATCGCGGCCACGGCTCGTCGTCGAAAAGCTATGACGAGGCCGACTACACCCCGGCCAAGATGGGCTCGGACGCGGCGGCCCTGCTCGACCATCTTGGCATCGGCCGCGCGCATGTCATGGGCTATTCGATGGGCGCGCGCATCGCGGCGTTCCTGGCACTGTCGGATCCCGACAAGGTGGCGACGCTTGTCTTCGGCGGGCTCGGGATCGGCATGGTCGACGGCGTCGGCGACTGGGATCGGATCGCCGAGGCGCTGCTGGCCAACGATCCGGCCGCCACCAGCCATCCGCGCGGTCGCTCGTTTCGCGCCTTTGCCGATCAGACGCGCAGCGACCGCCGCGCGCTGGCCGCCTGCATCGCCACGTCGCGCGAACTGCTCAGCGAAGACGACATGACGCGCATCGCCCAACCAACGCTGATTGCGGTCGGGACGACAGACGATATCGGCGGCTCGCCCGACGAGCTCGCCGCGCTGATGCCGAACGCCAAGGTGTTTCACATAGACGGCCGCGACCATATGCTGGCTGTGGGCGACAAGACCTTCAAGCAGCGGGTTTTGGAGTTTTATGCCGAAAATCCGCTTTAACCGGTAAGCGATTTTCGGGCGATATGGATTGGGCGGCCGGCGAGGGGTGGCAAACAATGGCACAATGGGGAAGAAGCGCCGAGCTCTGCCGGGCGCCGTCGTGACAAGCAAGTTCGGCAAGCGTTCCGTCATCCTGGCGCTGCTCGCCTTCGGTGCCGGTGTGATGGCGCTGACCACAATGGTGGCGCTTCCGACCCACGCATCCGAGCGTGCCCAGAACATCGCCACGGGTTTCTTCATGGCGGTTTTCCTGCTGGCAGGGCCGTTGGCGCATATTGCCGGATTGATTTTCGGGCTGATGGCGCTGGTGCGTTCGAACGATAGCCGCGTGCTTGGGGTCGTCGGCATCCTGCTCAACGGCGGCTCCCTGGCGGTTGGCTTCCTGCTGCTTGTGGCAATGGCATCGACGATCGGCGCTTTCACCTGATCGGGGACGAGTAATGG
The DNA here is from genome assembly GCF_040320805.1 of Mesorhizobium sp. M0615. Classification (NCBI taxonomy): domain Bacteria; kingdom Pseudomonadati; phylum Pseudomonadota; class Alphaproteobacteria; order Hyphomicrobiales; family Phyllobacteriaceae; genus Mesorhizobium; species Mesorhizobium sp. M0615. The sequence continues at coordinate 153,797 of NZ_JAMYQI010000004.1, forward strand.
CCGGATGGGGAAGAAGCACGATAGCAATGCCCGGCGTGGCGGGGCGGAGCAGCTTGGGCAAACGCTCGGTGATCCTGGCCCTGCTGGCGTTCGCAATGGATTTTGCGGCGGTGGTCACGCTGGCGTTGATGCCAGGCGAGGCGTCGCTGGCCGCTCAAAACGTCCTCGGCGGGGTTTTTCTGCTGGTGTTTCTCGTTGCGGCGCCGCTGGCGCACATCACCGGCGTGGTTTTTGGCTTGATGGCACTGGGACGTTCAAACGACAATCGTGTCCTCGGCATCGTCGGTATCATCCTCAACGGGCTGTCGTTGGTGATCGGCCTGTTCTTTGTTTGGGCGGCCACCAAGTCCGTTGGCGCCTTCAGGTGATCGATCTTCGTCTGGCTTGCAGCCGGAGGCGGTGCCGCTTTGGTTGACCTTCTCGTCACCTATATGGACATGCGCGAACCGAATTCGGCGCCGGCTTTCGACTGCCCGCTATCGGGCGCCACGGTGGCGCGTGAAACACTTGATGTGGCCGACTATATCAGCCTCTACCACGCGGTCGGCGAGCCCGTGCAATGGGACCAGCGGCTGCGCATGCCGGCGGAAGACCTCGAGCGCCTGCTGGCGCTGCCCTCGACACATATCCACGTGCTGCGCGTCGAGGGCGTGGCCGCTGGCCTGTGCGAATTCAACGGCGTCGGCCAGCCTGAGGTCGAACTGGTTCATTTCGGGCTGATCCCCGTCTTCCACCGCCGCAGGCTTGGGCCATTCCTGCTCGACCAGGCGCTTCGCGCCATCTGGTCGCGGGCGCCGCAAAGGGTCTGGCTTCATACCGACACATACGACCTCCGGCCGCGCAATCGGTCTACAGGCGCGCCGGTTTCAAAGCCTATGCGCAGCGCATGGAGACATTTCCGGATTAGGATTTGAGCGTTTCTAGAGACCGCGCCAGGTTTTGCCTGGCCTGGGGCTCGAACCTGTGGCGGAATTCCTGCGTGTGAAAAATATGCTGGCGCGCGAGGAAAGTCTTGAGAATCGCGCCGCGACCGGCGCGCCACATCGGCTCCTCGACCCAGCCATATTCGCGGCGGACCGCTTGTTCATAGGCGTCGAAAGCGTCGGCTGACGCACCCAGGATCGCCAGGTCCATGTCGAGGAAAAGCGCTGCGTCGCGGAGGGCGTTCTCATCGGCAAGGCACCGTGGTTGAAGGCTGGGCAGTTCATGCGTGGCGGTGGCGACGATCATCGCCGCTATGCGGCCGAGGCGCTCCGGATCGGTGCGGGCGGCAAGTTTGTCCTGCGCAAGTGCCGCACTCCTGGCCTCGTTGTCCTTGGCGCGGCTGTCATAGATGGCGTCATGGAACCAGATTGCGGCTTCGACGGCGCCGGAATCATGCAGCGATGCTCGATATTCGTCCGCCAGCGCCAGCAACGCCTCTATATGGGCGAGGTTGTGATAGTGGCGATCCGGAGCTTGATAGAGCGCGGAGAGCGCGCGTTTCAGCGGAGCGTCGATCAAGGGTTCGTTTTCCATGGCGGCTTGAATTTCCGTGAACCAAATCCATTTCACCGAGCACTAAGGAAAATTGAGTTCAATCGTGCTATGATCTGGCTTATATGTGCCGCCGGAGAATAGGCAAGCGGCCAGGACGCAGGACAAGACGTCGATGAACAGCATCAGCATTTCCCGCCCCACAATGGTCCAGCCGATCGATCCGATCTGGCGTTCGGTCCGCGACGAGGCGATGGAAGCGGTCAACCGCGACCCGCTTCTGGCGGCGTTCCTCTATTCGACCATCCTCAACCAGGAGAGCCTGGAGGAAGCTGTCATCCATCGGCTCGCCGAGCGGCTCGCGCATCAGGACATCGGCTCCGACCTCATCCGCCAGACGTTCAAGTCGATGCTGGCCGACGACAAGGAATGGTCGTCGATCGTGCGTGTCGACATCCAGGCCTATTACGACCGCGATCCGGCCTGCGACCGCTTCATCATGCCGGTGCTCTATTTCAAGGGTTTCCATGCCATCCAGACGCACAGGCTGGCACATTGGCTGTGGAATCAGGGCCGCAAGGATTTCGCGCTCTATCTGCAGAGCCGCTCGTCCTCGGTGTTCCAGACCGACATCAACCCGGCCGCCCGCATCGGCAAGGGCATCTTCATCGACCACGCCACCGGCCTCGTCGTGGGCGAGACGGCGGTGATCGAGGACGATGTGTCGATCCTGCATGGCGTGACGCTGGGCGGCACCGGCAAAGCCGGCGGCGACCGTCACCCCAAGATCCGTTACGGCGTGCTGATCGGCGCCGGCGCCAAGATTCTCGGCAATATCGAGATCGGCCATTGCTCGAAGATCGCGGCAGGCTCGGTCGTGCTGTCGCCGGTGCCGCACAACAAGACGGTTGCCGGCGTACCGGCCCGCGTCGTCGGCGAGACCGGTTGCGACCAGCCTTCGCGGCAGATGGACCAGCTTTTGCCGTCGCAGTCGATGGATCAGGTCGTCAGCTTCGACATCTGATTTGCAACCCGGCGTGCCGGACTGAGTCCGGTTGCCGGCGCCGTTGCAGCTGGAGCATGATGCCGAAACGTGTGAGGCGGTTTTCGGACGACATCATGCTCTACCTCCTTGATTTAGAGGCGGATTTGGATTCGACCTGAAATCATCCGGCCCCAGGGTTCGCGTTCTATCCAGCCGGCTTGCCTTTACATCGCCATTGTCGACGTGCCAGAAGCGCGTTCCAACGAGCAAGCCCGACGATCGGAGAAGACTTTTGAAGCCGGACGAAATCAGAAAGCTGGACGCCTATTTCAAGCGCGTCTTCCAGAATCCCAAACTCGAGGTGAAGGCGCGGCCGCGCAAGGAAGATTCGGCCGAGGTCTATGTCGGCGACGAGTTCCTCGGCATCGTCTTCAAGGACGAGGACGACGGCGACTATAATTTCTCGATGGCGATCCTCGACATCGATCTGGCCTGAGCCCAGACGGCTACGGACTTCGGCGATTGGCGGCAGCCAGCTGCGCCATCGTCATCCCGGGGAGAAGCAGCCGCAGAGCGGCGTCGCTGAGACCCTGGGATACATTCCGGGCCTCGGCTCAGGAATGTGGCGGTCCAGAACTGCCTCTGCTGCTTCCCAACAGTAATTCTGCACCGCTTCGCTGCCTTAAGGGCATGGAACGGATCCTCGGGTCCGCGCGGCTTCGCGCCCGTGTATGACAAAAGCAGAGGGCCGCTACCGTGCGGTCTTTAAGACGCGCGTGGCCTCGGCAACGATAGCGGCGTCAAGCGCCGGCCAGTTGCCCAGCAACTCCCGGGGAAAGCGGTAGGTCAGGCTGAGGCTGTCGCCGACCTGGATGTCCCGCTCGCAGGGCGCCAGCGATTCCTCGGCGCTCGGTCCGCTCAGGCAGCGGGCGACGAACGGGTCCTTGCCGGGCCGGCCGGCGACCGCGAGCACCTCGTTGAGATAGCCTGATTTTTCCGTAAAACCGTAAATCGTCGTGCCGCCGGGGCCGGGCGCGCCGGGCTGGCTGATGAGCGCGCTGTAGATCGGCGCGAAACGGCCGCTCATGTCGCGCGACATCATCTGCGGTTCGAACGACAGGAAGATGATGTTTTTGGCCGTGCCCGTGTGGTTGAAATCGTCGCGTGCGGCTTCGCTGTAACCGTCCATCTGGGGATAGCGCAGATAGAGGTCGAGGCGCGAAGCGATGCCGTCGCGCCGCGCCTGTAGGAAGCGGATGGCGTTGGCCGGCACGGCAATGACATTGTTGCCGATCACCACCCGGTGGACCGTGGAGTCGTCGGTGTAGCCGGCCATGGCGATCGAGCGGCCGAACCATTTTCCGCCAAGGCTGATCGCCAGCGACAGCAGCGCCAGTGCGGCAAAGGCATAGAACACCCGCTTCATCAGCACGGAATCGACGACGTTGAACTCTTCGGCGGTCGCTGCCTGCTTCATCGCAATCCCCATAGTCGCCGCCGTCTGTCCCTGGGCGGCACACATGCCGTGGCACGGCTCTTGCTGCGCTGGACGCGACTGTGCGATCTCATGGTAAACGGAAGGTAAAGATGAGCCTGCTGCTGCCCGTTCTCTTCGCTTTTGCCGTCGGGCTCACCGCCTGCGGGCTTACCGGGTCCGTGATGGAACTGGCGGCGGGCCGCCGGCTTGCCTTTGCCGAGCCTTATGTGTCGCCGGAGTACATCCTGCGCTCGCTGGCCACGACCGCTTGCGCCGGGCCGTTCATGCTCGCCAACGATGCGCTCGATGCGCGGCGCGAAGGCCGCATTTCCACGCTCATGCTGATGTCCTGCGGCTGCACGGTGATCGCCTGGGCGCTGGTGCTGGGCATCGTGCTGATCGCCATTGCCTCCTGGGGCATCAGCTCTCCTGGTGCGCTTCAGCTTTTGGTGGAATCGCTGGCGCGGTATTTGCCTTGAGGCAATTGCGGGAGAAAACCGGCACGCGGTTTTCCTCGGATTGTTCTAGGGTTTGTCCCGGCCTGCGACGAATCGGAGACTGCAAATGCCGACCTACGCAATCGACGGAAAAGCGCCCCGTTTCGAGGATGCCGACAGCAACTGGATCGCGCCGGACGCTACGTTGATCGGCGACATCAGCGTCGGCCGCAATGCCGGCTTCTGGTTTGGCGTGGTCATCCGCGGCGACAACGAGGCGATCGTCATCGGCGCCGACAGCAATGTCCAGGAACACACGGTGATGCACACCGATCCCGGTTTTTCCCTGACGATCGGGCAGGGCTGCACGATCGGCCACCGCGCCTTGCTGCATGGCTGCACGATCGGCGACAACAGCCTGATCGGCATGGGCGTCATAGTCCTCAACGGCGCCAGGATCGGCAAGAATTGCCTGGTCGGCGCCGGCGCGCTGGTCACCGAAGGCAAGGAGTTCCCCGACAATTGCCTGATCGTCGGCTCGCCCGCGCGGGTGATCAGGACGCTGGACGACGCCGCGGTCGCCAGGCTGCGCGCCTCGGCCGCGCACTATGTCGCAAACGGCAAGCGCTTCAAGGCGGGGCTGAAGAAGGCCTGAACTCTATTCCTGTTTGACGATGATCTTTTCCGAACGGCAGGTCAGCGCAGCAAAAAACCGGTTCTCACTTTTCGCTGCCGCGGTCCTTCGGCTCGGGATCATGGTCTGAAATGGTGGAGCCGGCCCGGGGACGGGGCCGGCTCCTTAAAACCCGGTCGTTGGGGACGGGGAGGGTGGGGACTCGACCGGGCTTTCTCGTTAGGCACGTCGCATTATTCGATGTGCTTGACCTCTGTGATGGCGTCCTAGCGGACGCTGGCAACCGCGTCGGCGCGACCGTCATTGATCGTCACCCACACGCCGGAATTCTGGTCGGACTGGCGCTTCAGGTATGTATAGTCGGTGTCGGTCCAGGACAGCACCTTGGACTCCAGATTGTCGAGGATGAACTCGCCGAGGCTGGTGCGCACGGTCAGCACCGCGTGGCCGTCGCCATTTTGTTGGCGCGCCACGGTCATCAAGAGATTGCCGGCGGGAACGCCGATCGCCATCAATTCGCGGCGCTTCTCCAGCGCATAGTCCTCGCAGTCGCCGAAGCCGCTGTCGGGATAGGACCAGACCTCTTCCTTACCCCACATTTCCATGTCGGTGCGCGGCACGATCCGGGTGTTGACCGAATTGTTGACGTCGACGATCGCCGCCCACAGCTTGCGGGTCAGTTCGACCGGTGCCTGCTTCGGCGTGCGCTGAGCGCACTCCTGCGGCAGCTTCTGGCAGAATTCGTAGTGACCGACCGGCTGTGTCGTGCGGCCGCCAGTGTGCATGTAGGCCGGTCCTGCTGCTTGCGCCGTTCCCCAAGCGGAAAGCTGCATCGCCATTGCCAAGAGCAACAGCTTGCCCCACGTCTTTGCCATTCGTCAGTCTCCCCGTTTGAGGAGACAATGACAGCGTTGGATTTATTTGACGCAAAAACCCGAAGTAGACATTGAGTAAAACCTCAATAGAATACGCGTAAAATTTGACCTATTTTAATATAAAATCGTTCAGGTCTCGGCGTAAAACCGCGGTGTCGGGGCGCGGATTTCCGGGTGGAGCCGTGGATTTGCTGCGTGCCGCTACAAGCTGGAGAGGCAGGCGGAACGCCGGCAACAAAAAACCGGCCGCGCAGGGCCGGTTCGTTTTTGCTGCCTGTTGCCGATCGTTCAGGCGCGCGGGGCGTTGAACTCGGAATCGAGCGTTTCCGGGCGCTGGATGACGGCGAATTCGATGGCGACGCCATCCTCGAAATGACGCACCACCTGGCCACGCATGGTGCCCAGCATCACCTGGATGCCGAGCGCCGGCTTGACGTCGATCTCGACCGCCGCGCCCGACAGCGACAGGTCGATGATGCGGCACTGATACTGGCGCCCGTCGGTGAGCTGCAGCACGCTTGTCGGATTGCGCGGCGCCACGCGTTCGTGGCGGCGGTCTTCCGGCAGGTCGAGTTCATGCTTGTTGGCGAGCCAGGTCAACTGCGCGGCAAGCTTGTCCTTCTTGCGATCCGAAGCAATGACGGTCATGGCGAAGCCGTCCTGCGAGGTGCGCGTCACCACGCCCTCGATGCGGCCGATATGATCGATATAGGCAATGATTTTTTCGCCCGGCATGCCGACGCGCTCGGTGCGCAACGCGACATTGCCCGGCGACATATCGACGACCTGGCAAGGGTGCTCGGTGCGGTCCTCCAGCATGAAGCGCCCGTAGATCTTGACCCGGACGCGCTGAAAATTACGCCTTTCGGCGCGGGACGGTGCGTATTCGACCGCCGCTGACCTCATGACTGCCTACACCCCGTTGGCATTCCCGCGTCGTGCGTGGAATCTCGGCAAAAACTACAGCCAAGCAGGTTAACAAAGGGGAAAAGTAGGCCCCCGATAGTTAAGATTAGCGCCGGCTTGGAGACTATTGCTCGCGCCCGCCGTCGAACACGACGAGGTGGCGGATACGGCGCGACCGACCGAGCGCCGAGATGGTCTCCGGCGCTTCGAGTTCGGGAGCCAACGACGGAACGGATATTTCCGGCCGGTTTTTCAGGAACATCGGTTCCTTGTCGGGATCGATGACGCGGATGGCGTCGATCAGCGCGTCGGTGATCGGGTCGGCGCCCAGCCAGAACGGCTTTTCCACGGCGCTGATGACGCCGAGGCAGCGCGGGTTCTCGACGCCGCCGTCGAGCGGCAGCGCAAGCAACTCGAAGTGGTTGGACCGGCCGCTGCGGCTGAACCCCTCATAAGTGATCAGCACCACGGATTTCTGCTCGAAAACGCCGTGAATGAGGCGCGACACCAGCCGCTGGTCCTTCTCGCGCCATAGCGAGGGGAACGAAAACCCCTTGAGCTCGCGGCCGTAGCCGGCGCAAAGCCTGGTGCCGGCAAGCCGGAACACCGCTTCGCCGCGCGTATCCCTTTCCAGGATGAAGGTGTCGGCCAAAAGCGCCTTGATATCGGCCGGTTCGACTTCCGAACGCTTTGGGGCAGGACGTCCACCACGCAGGCGATTCCAATAATGGAACAGCGCGATTGATCCGTTCTGGTTCATGCTATGAAACTCCGCGCATTCTGCCGTCTGATGGTCCCATCGGTGAACAGAAAGGGCGCCCTCCGATGACCTACATGCGTTCCGGAGCAGGATGCGTGCCAGCGTCGTTAAGACTTGTTCACGGGTCGGGGACGTTAAGGTTAACAAATGGTTTACGTTGCGCGCACAGGCTCGCCATGGCACACCAAAACCACGCCAGAAGCGGTCGTTTCGCGACGACCAACAGCACTTCGGTCAATAGTTTTAGGGGAGCAGGGGGCTCGACCAGCCGTTCAAGGGAAACCTTGGACGGCTTCTTTTTGATTCGCGGTTTGTGATTCGCGCTTTGTGATTCGTAGTTTGTGATTTGTCCGGGCATGGCCTAGATGCTCGCGACACGCAAATCCCTGGATCAGAGCATATGAGCGAACCGGCCGGCCCCCTGGAGACCGAACAGACCGCGGAGGCGCCGCCGCCGCGCCGCGAGCCGGTGTTCAACCTGCCACCGGTGGTGCTGGCGGTGATCGGCATCTGCGTCGCCGTCTTCCTGCTGCAGCAATATGTGCTGACCGAAGAGCAGCAGATAACATTGCTCACCGATGGCGCCTTCATTCCGGTCCTCTACACCGGCCAATACGGTTTCGACTGGTTCCTCTTCACCCGTCCTTTCACCTATGCCTTCATGCATGGCGGCGTTGCCCACATTGCCATCAACATGGTTGCGCTGGCCGCCTTCGGGTCGCCGCTGGCCAACCGTCTCGGCTGGTTCTTGTTCGCCTTGTTTTTCGCCGCCACCGGGCTGGCCGCGGTGGTGCTGTTCTGGGCGGTCCATCCATACGGCGAAGCACCGCTGGTCGGCGCTTCCGGGGCGATATCGGGCATGATGGGTGCGGCGGCTCGCTTCGGGTTCCGTACCGACCGCTCCTCCGGCAGGGCGGCCTTTGCCGGTCCCGTGCTGCCGATCGCAATCGTTTTGCGCATGCGCGGCGTCGTCAATTTTCTCGGCGCCTGGATGGTCATCAATCTCGCCACCGGCCTTTACGGTCTCGGGCTCGGAGAGCCCGGCCAGATCGCCTGGGAAGCGCACATTGGCGGCCTCGTCGCAGGCTTCTTCGGGTTGCGCTGGTTCGACCGGCGCTGGCGGGCGCCTGAATGGGAGATCCCCGACGACCAGCGCACCCCCGACTAGCGCACTCTATTGGCGCACCCCACTGGCACACCCCACTGGCACACTTGAAAAGCAACCGATCACGGCGCACGATGTTCACTCTTATGTGAAGCCGGTCAGGGCGGGAGCTGGCTAGCCAAGCAGGAGGAGGAGGACGCCATGACGGTTAAGGCAATTCTCGAGAGAAAAGGCCATGACGTGTTCACGCTCGGGCCGAATGTAAAGCTCAGCGAAGCCATTCGAATCCTGGCCGACCACAAGATCGGTGCACTGGTCATCACCAATGGCGATCGCAAGATCGTCGGCATCCTTTCCGAGCGTGACATCGTGCGGGTCGTTGCCAGGGAAGGCGCTGCCGCACTTGATATAGCGGTACGCTCGGCGATGACTCCGAAAGTGAAGATCTGCAACGAGAACCACACGGTCAACGAGGTGATGGAGATCATGACCAAAGGCCGTTTCCGCCATCTGCCGGTGGAAAAGGACGGGCTGCTCGACGGTATCGTGTCGATCGGCGACGTGGTCAAGCGCCGCATCGAGGATGTCGAGCGCGAGGCCGACGAGATCAGGGCCTATATCGCAACGGCCTGACCTGACGAAGAGACCGCCGACCGAATACCGGCCGGCGGCGTTCATTCATCGGTTGCCGAGCGGCCGAAAAGGGCTGAAAAGGCCAGCCCGCTGCTCTGCGCTGCTTTGGGCGCTTGTCTCGCGAAGCGGTTTGCACTAGCGAAGACCGATACCCAAATTCGCGAAAATCGCAGTTTTCGCGAGCCAAAAGCGCAGGCCACCATGACCCTTATCGATACCCGCACGCCCGATGCCAAACGTTTGATTCCCGGCGCTACCGGCGATTGGGAGATCATCATCGGCCTCGAGGTTCATGCGCAGGTGACCTCGGAAGCAAAGCTGTTTTCCGGGGCGTCGACGACTTTCGGCGCGGCGCCCAACGCCAATGTCAGCCTCGTCGACGCGGCCATGCCCGGCATGCTGCCGGTCATCAATGAGGAATGCGTCAAGCAGGCGATCCGCACCGGCCTCGGATTGAAGGCGCAGATCAACCACAAGTCGGTGTTCGACCGGAAAAACTATTTCTATCCCGACCTGCCGCAGGGCTACCAGATATCGCAGTTCAAGCAGCCGATCGTTGGCGAAGGCACGATCGTCATTTCGGTCGGTCCCGACCGGCAGGGCGAGTTCGAGGACATCGAGATCGGCATCGAGCGCCTGCACCTGGAGCAGGACGCCGGCAAGTCGATGCACGACCAGCATCCGACCATGTCCTATGTCGATCTCAACCGCTCCGGCGTGGCGCTGATGGAGATTGTCTCCAAGCCGGACATGCGCTCCGCCGACGAGGCCAAGGCGTATGTCACCAAGCTGCGCACCATCGTGCGCTATCTCGGCACTTGCGACGGCAACATGGACGAAGGCTCGATGCGCGCCGACGTCAACGTCTCCGTTCGCAAGCCCGGCGGCGAATTCGGTACGCGCTGTGAGATCAAGAACGTCAACTCGATCCGCTTCATCGGCCAGGCCATCGAGTTCGAGGCGCGCCGCCAGATCGCCATCCTCGAGGATGGCGGCAAGATCGACCAGGAAACCAGGCTGTTCGACGCCGTCAAAGGCGAGACGCGCTCGATGCGCAGCAAGGAAGAGGCGCATGACTACCGCTACTTCCCCGATCCCGACCTTTTGCCGCTGGAATTCGATCAGGCCTATGTCGACGCGCTGGCCAAGGAGTTGCCGGAACTGCCCGACGACAAGAAGGCGCGGCTGATCTCTTCACTTGGCCTGTCGACCTACGACGCCTCGATCCTGGTGTCGGAAAAGCCGATCGCCGACTATTTCGAGCAGGTGGCCTCGGGCCGCGACGGCAAGCTTGCCGCCAACTGGGTCATCAATGACCTGCTCGGCCAGCTTAACAAGGCCGGCAAGGACATTGAAAATGCTCCTGTAACACCGGAGCAGCTCGGTGCCGTGATCGACCTGATCAAGGAAGGCACCATCTCCGGCAAGATCGCCAAGGATCTGTTCGAGATCGTTTGGAACGAGGGCGGCGATCCGCGCCAGCTGGTCGAAAGCCGCGGCATGAAGCAGGTCACGGACACCGGCGCCATCGAGAAGGCGGTCGACGAAGTGATCGCCGCCAACCCCGACAAGGTCGAGCAGGCTCGCGCCAAGCCGACCATGGCCGGCTGGTTCGTCGGCCAGGTGATGAAAGCCACCGGCGGCAAGGCCAACCCGCAGGCGGTCAACGATCTGGTCAAGGCCAAGCTCGGTATCGAATAGAACAATGTTCGTCCGCACCGCCAGCGAACGTGACCTTGCCGCTGTCCGCGCGCTGCTGGTCGAAACCTGGCACGCAACCTACGACGCGATCTATGGCGCCCAGCGGGTGATCGAAATTACCGACGACTGGCATTCGATCGCCTCGCTCAAGGCGCGGCTGACAAGGCCGAACTCGGAATTCCTGGTCGCCGATGACGGCAAGCGTATCGGCGGCATGGCTTTTGCCGCCGCAACGGCGGATGCGAAGATCGTGTTGCTGAACCAGCTCTATGTACTGCCGGCCTGCCAGCGGCAAGGCATCGGCCAGGCCTTGCTGGACGAGGTCGAAGCCAGCTTTCCCGAGGCGAACAGGTTGCGCGTCGAGGTGGAAGAGGCCAACGTGCCGGCCATCGCCTTCTACCGTTCGAAGGGATTTTTGCCGGTCGGCAGCACCGCCGATTGCGGCGGCGGTTCGGGGTTGCCGGCGCTGATCTTCGAGAAGCCGCTGGGATAGGCGTCCGACGAAACGCTCAGTGCTGTCCTTTCAGCACGACCAGATAGCCGCGTTCCACCGGCTGCCGGAAGGCGATCTGTTCGGATGTGCCCGGATCTTTCGATTGCTTTTCGATGACGTAGCCGCCGGGGTGAGACTTGAGCCATTCCTCGGGCTTGTCGGCGTTCTCGAATGGCTTCTCTATTCGCCCAAGGAAACCGACCTCGCCCTGATAGTCGTAAGCGACGGCCCAGTCCGCGTCCTTTCGTTCGTCGATGAAGCTCGCCAGCGGCGTGAGATCGTAGCGTTTGAACACGGTCGCCGAGGCGGCGGCGTGGCCGATGGCGAAAAGGGCAAGCATGACAAAGGCCGTCGCCCTCAGCCTGGCGACTGAAATCTCGGCCATGAAGTAGCCCAGCAGAATGGTCGCGAATGGTAGTGCCGGCACGACATAGTGCGGCTGCTTGCCGGATATGGCGCTGAAGACCAGCAGCACCGCAATGAACGAGAACGACAGCAGGCGCAGGGCACGCAGATCCGGGGATTTGGTGTCGATCAGGCTGCGTATCCGGGCAACCGGCCTCAGCCGCCACACCGGGGGGATAAAGGCCCAGGGCACGAACATGAGCGGCAACAGCATCAGGTAAAAGTAAAACGGCCGGCCATGCGAATTGTGCAGGCTTCCGGTAACCCGACCCGCCGACTGGTTCCAGACGAGGTCGTAGACGAAACTGCCCTTGGTCAGGATGGTCGCGGGCGCCAGCCATATGGCGACCGGGACAAGGGCGGCGAGAATTGCCAGGCCGGCTCCGGCAAAGAACTGCAAAGGGGCAACAAGGCCGGCTCGCCGGTCACGCCAGAGGGGATAGAGCAGGACGGGCGCGCCGATGTGAATGAGCACGACCGGGCCTTTGGCCAGCACGCCGAGCCCGATGAAGAGACCCGCCAGCACCGCCTGCCGGCGGTTGCCGGTCCTGGCGAAGCCCAGCAACGCCAGCAGTGCGGCGACCACGCAGGCCGTCAAAAGCATGTCGAACAGGATCAGGGTCGAATAGATGACAAAGACGGTGCTGCCGGCCACCAGCCAGGGGATGCGGCTGGCGATGTCCTGGCGCTCGGGAAACAGGGTTTTGGCCAGAAGCGTCGTCAGCCAGATGACCAGCGACGAGGCGGCGAAGATGACGAGCATCGCCGCCGCGCGGCTCACACCGAAGATGTTCCAAGAGAGATCGATGAGCCAGAACAACAGCGGCGGCTTCTGCAGATAGGGCGCAAAGTTCATCGTCGGTACGAAGACATGTCCACCGAGATACATCTCCCAGGCGACGCTGAGATAGCGCGTCTCATCGACCGGCAGTAGCGGACGAAAAGCGAGCGCGATGCAAAGCAGGGCCAGCAGGAAGAGGTAAGGCAGCAGCCGTTCAATTCGTGTCGGTATCAAGTTCGGGGACCGCCCAGGAAATGGTTTCCACGTCCGGTCGTGCACGATGCACCGTCTCCGGACCGGAGCAGAACCGCACCATGATTTTGGCCGAATTGCAACGATGCCGGCTTGGTATTGTGGATTACGCCTGCGTACCGGCAAATAGTTGAAAGATTTGACGATTGGCTCAGAGTATGGCTTCAGGCCGAGCGCAGCGGCGGCGTCAATTCGCGCATCAGGAGTTCCAGCTCTCGCTGGTCGCCGGTGGCGGTCTTGTCGAAGATGGTTGCCAGCTGTGATTTGACGGTGCCGTCCGAGACGCCGCTGGCAGCCGCGATTTCACGCCGTGTCAGCCCGGCGGCGACATGGCCGGCGACACGCTTTTCCGCTGCGGTCAGTCCGAACAGCGCAGCGATCGCTTCCAGCGCCGGCACTGATGCGGCGCCGGCGGCGGCAATGAAGATGGCCGCGGCGGCGCGCGGCGATATGCGGGCCGAAATGTCGCGTCGCGCCAGAGGCATGACATGCGCCACCGCCGGAGACATGGCCTTCACCAGCGGAATGTTGATGCCGGACGGTCCGAGCGCGAATTCGTCGCGCGTGCCGAGCTGGACGGCGCGACCGATGGCGGTGTTGGCGTTGGCATAAGCGAAGGACAGCTGGCCGCGCACCGAGGACACTGAGGCGGTTTCGGTGAGCAGGGCTTCGGCTGCCGGATTGGCGAAAATGATCTGCATATCGTCGGCGACGATCAGCACTGGATGGTCGAGGCTCTCAAGGATCGAGCGAAAGACGTCGGCCTTGCGCCGCTCGGCCTCGAACAGGTCGCCGATGGTCACCGCACGCCGGACATGGGGGGCCAGCCTGGACATCAGGTCGATATCCCTGGCTGAAATCTGGGGCCTGTCCTTGTCGGTAACCACCATCAGCGTGCCGGTGCGCGCCGGCTGCTTCATCAGCGCCACCCAGAAAAAATCGTCGAGACGGTTGGGTTCCACCCACTCGCGCACGATGCGGCTTTCGAGCCAGTTCTGGCGAGCGTCAGGGCCTTGCAGGGCGTAGACGCTATCGACGGTGAACGGCATGTCGATTTCCATCTTCGGCACCGCCTTGAAGAAGGGCACCTCGCAGGCGTAGTCGCGCTGCAGCGGCTCAAGCAGAACCGGATCGCCGCAGGAAGTCGAAAACCGGGCCGAGTTTCTCGCCGTATCGACGACCGCCAGCATGGCAAGCCGGCCGAGCGCCAATTTGCAGATTGATTCAAGCGTCGATGGCCAACGGCCGACATCGACAATCGAATCGTAGATTGCCTCGACGATCTGCGGCAGGGCGCGACCGAATATGTTGGCCTGGACAGACACGTAGAGCCTCGTAAGGATTGCAGCGTAGTGGCAGGTCACACACTGTCTCTGCCTGGGGTCGCACACAACATAGCCGGCTTGGTTACGTCTGTGAAACGTCTCACAGCGGCGTTCGGTGTATCGTGAGCGCTTACGGGCTGGCCAGAACGTACCTGATGAGCCGTCGTCTAAGAGCACTCGGGCCGCTCTGCGATACAAATCAAAGTGAACGGAATTGGAATTTTTCAGGGAATAAATGAGGAAACTTCCACATTGTCGATCAACCTGGTTCTGCCAAGCCACGCCGCGGCAAGCAGGCGGCCATTGCCGTCACGCCGCCACGAGGTGAGCGTCAGGCTCTCGCGCGCGGCGACATAGTCGACGCTGTCGAAGCCTGCCTCGAGAAGCGCGGCAGTGGCTTTACCGGTCACGCCGTTTTCATCGGCACCGGCCGCGAGCGCTGCCGCCGTCTGGCGCAAGATGACATTGAGCTGTCGCGCGACGTCGAGCTCGGCGGCGTTGAGATAGGCGTTGCGCGACGACATTGCCAGGCCATGCGCATCGCGCACGGTTGGCGCGCCGACGATGTCCACCGGCAAGTCGAGATCGCGGCAGAGCTTTCGGACGACGCAAAGCTGCTGGTAGTCCTTCTCTCCGAAGACGGCGTAGTCGGGCAGGGCTTGCAGAAAGAGCTTGGCCACCACCGTGGCGACGCCCTCGAAGAAGGTCGGCCTGAAATCCGATTCCAGGCCAGAAGACGGGCCGCCGACCGAAATCTTCGTCGCAAAGCCTGCCGGATACATTTCGGAAACCGTAGGCGTGAAGGCAAGCTGTGCGCCGGCCTCGGTCAGCCGGTCGAGGTCGCGGGCCAGCTGCCGCGGATACTTGTCGAGATCTTCAGTGGGGGCGAACTGGGCCGGGTTGACGAAGATCGAGACGACGCAGCGATTGGCGGTTGCGAGCGCGGCCCCGACCAGCGAGATATGGCCGTCATGCAAAGCGCCCATGGTCGGCACCATGGCGACGCTCAGGCCTTCGCGCCGCCATTCGCGGATCTGCGCGCGAAGGCCGGGCACGGTGTCGACGACGAGCGGCTGGCTGATGGGGGGCCGGTTCATGCCTTGTCCTTGTCGCTCGCGGCTGAAAAGACGTGGCCCGGCCCGGGGAAGGTGCGGCTGCGCACCTCCGCCGCGTAGCGCGCGGCGGCATCGGCGACCACGCTGCGCAAATCGGCGTATTCCTTGACGAATTTCGGCACCCGGTCGACCGTCAGGCCGACCATGTCGTCGATGACCAGGATCTGGCCGTCGCAATCGCGGCTGGCGCCGATGCCGATGGTAGGAATGGTAATGTGCCGGGTGAGGTCGGCGGCAACGGTCTCGACCGTGCCTTCGATGACCAGCGAAAACGCGCCGGCCTTTGCGACCGCGTCGGCGTCGCGCATGAGCGCGGCCACATTCTCCGGGGTGCGGCCCTTGATCTTGTAGCCACCGTCCTTTTCCACCGATTGCGGCTGCAAGCCGATATGGCCCATCACTGGAATGCCGGCCGCGACGATTGCGGCGATCTGGAGGGCGACGTCGACGCCGCCTTCCAGCTTCACCGCCTGGCACCCGGTTTCCTCAGAGATGCGGCGCGCCGAGGCAAGGGCTTGCGCGGCCGAAGTCTCGTAGCTGCCGGCCGGCATATCGACCACCACGCAGGCCTTTGCCGAGCCGCGCATTACGGCCTGGCCATGGGCGATCATCATCTCCAGCGAGGCGCCGAGCGTGGTCTTGTGCCCATGCAGCACCATGGCAACGCTGTCGCCGACCAGGAGAAGGTCGACATGATCGTCGAGCAGGCGGGCGACGGGATAGGTGTAAGCGGTAAGGCATACGATCGGCACGCCGCCCTTGCGGGCGCGTATTGTCTCCGCACTGATCCTGGCGGCAGCTAAGGCCATTCCTCACCTCCCGCAGCCGGCGTTGACTACAGCGCCGCGCGTCCCGTGGACGCGCAAAGGACGCTGTAGCACTTGGGTTTGCGCATGATCCTTTCCGAAAATCGATTTCGATTTTCGGGGTCATGCGGCAGCGCCGGGCGATGAGAGCTTTAGGAAGACGCAGCCGGCTTGGCAAGCGTCGGTTCGCAGGTGCGAAATGGATCGGCCAATGACCGAGCGTTTCGGCATGCCGTCAGTGCCGCAGGCGCCGCAAAACCCTTGCCTTCGCGGAGTCCTGACGCCATAAGCAGGAAGCAGGCACCGCCGTGCGCCCCGCGAGGATCTGAATGAAAACTTTCCTTCTGCAGTTTTTCACCTGGTGGAACCGCCAGACGCTGGGAACCCGTTTTCACACATGGCGCCACGGCAACAAGGTCGGCCAGGATGGGGCCGGCAACGTCTACTACGAAGGCGGCGTCGATTCGGAAGGCCGCACCCGCCGCTGGGTCATCTACGCCAATTATTCGGAGGCGTCGGCGATCCCTCCGGGCTGGCACGGCTGGATGCATCACCGCGTCGATGTGGCGCCGCCAAGCGACGACTATCGCCCGCGCGAATGGGAAAAGGCGCACGAGCCGAACCTGACGGGAACACCGGCGGCTTATCGCCCGAAGGGTTCCGTGCTCACCAATCAGCACCGTCCGCAGGTGACGGGCGACTACGATGCGTGGACGCCTGGTTCTTGACCGCCGGCCGGTCCTTTGTCGCCACAATTGGCGTTTAGCTGCTTGCTGATATGACAACGGCGAATAGCCTTGGGCGTGACAGAATCACCCGGGCCCAAACCACCGGTATCTCCGCATGAACATTTTCAGCCTGACATCGATGGCCGGACTGGCGGCAATTGGCGCTGTCGCCATGTTCCCGACAGCGTTTGCCGCGGCGCAGGCGCCTGCGGCAGCACCGGCAATCTCCGATCGCATCACCAATCCGGTCGCCGAATTTGCCGGCATCGACAAGATCACCGGCCGTATCATCACCTTCGATGTCTACATCGACGAAACCGTGCAGTTCGGCGCTTTGCAGGTGACGCCGCGCATCTGCTATTCGCGGCCGGAGAATGAAGAGCCGAAGACCGATTCCTTCGTCGAAGTCGACGAGATCACGCTCGACCGCAAGATCCGCCGCATCTTCACCGGCTGGATGTTCGCCGAGAGCCCCGGCCTAAACGCCGTCGAGCACGCCGTCTATGACGTCTGGCTAAAGGGCTGCAAGCAGAAGTCGGATGTGCCGCCGCCCGACGCGGCCAGTGCCGAGACGCCCAAGGTCGACGCGTCCAAGCCAAAGCCCGCCGCTGCTCCGGCCGCCGAACAGCCAGACCCCACGGAACCTGACGCGACCAACACCAACTGATCCTCCGGAACCGTGGTGGCAACTATGCGTTGGGCCATGGACGATGACGCATTTATGCGCTTGGAGGATATTCTGATGTCGGACAGCAAACGGATCACGGCCAGCAAAGACGACCTGCTCGAACTCGAAAAGGGGTTCTGGACGGGCGACGAAGCTTACTACGCCGCCAATGTCGACACAGAATGCCTGGTGGCATTTCCTGAGATGGCACAGGCAATGGACAATGCCGATCTGGCCAAGACAGCGACCAAGCCCAACCGCTGGCGCGACCTTCAGATCGACCTCAAGGGTATCATCGAGCCCGGCAGCGACATTATCATGCTGACCTATGAGGCTCATGCGACACGGGAAAACGGCGAGCCCTACGCGGCGCTGGTCAGCACTGGCTATGTCCACCGTGTCAACGGCTGGAAGATGATGTTCCATTCGCAGACGCCGATGGAAACCGCGAAGGGCTGACCCCTTTCACCGGTCGAGCCGGCTCGGCCGCTCGGTCTCCGATCAGGGATAAAAAACGGCTTCGCCCTTCAGCGCGTCGGCCAACATCTTCTCGTATTTGACGCGCGGCACGTCGACCGCGCCGAAGCGTTTGAGATGCTCAGTGGTGAATTGCGTGTCGAGCAGGGCAAAGCCGCGCGCCTTCAGCCGCTCGACCAGATGATACAGGCAGGTCTTGGACGCGTCGGTTTCCCGGGCGAACATGCTTTCGCCGAAGAACACGCGACCGAGCGAGACGCCATAGAGGCCGCCGACCAGCCGTTCCTCGCGCCATGCCTCGACCGAATGGCAGTGCCCCAGACGGTGCAGTTCGATATAGGCTTCGCGGATCGGCGCGTTGATCCAGGTCGAGCGGCGCTCCTCGCGCTTTTCGGCGCAGCCGTCGATCGTCGCCTCGAAATCGAAATCGAAGCGGATGTCGAACGGGTGCTTGCGAATTGTCTTCCGCAAGCTCTTCGGCGTGTGGAAGCCATCGAGCGGTATGATGCCGCGCGTCTCCGGCCGCACCCAGAACACTTCCGGGTCGGAAGCGCTCTCGGCCATCGGGAAGACGCCCGAGGCATAGGCCTTGAGCAACAGGTCGGTCGGAATGCGATAGCCGGGAGCGTAAGGACGGGTCATCGCGGCATCATAGCGGCAAGTCGGGCGCTATTCCTCTTTGGCCAGATACTTTTCCAGCCAGTGGATGTCGTAGTCGCCATTGGCGATATCGGCATTGCCGACCAGGTCGCGAAACAGCGGCAGCGTCGTCTTGATGCCGTCGACGACGAACTCGTCGAGCGCCCGGCGCAGCCGCATCATGCATTCGACGCGGTTGCGGCCGTGCACGATCAGCTTGCCGATCAGGCTGTCATAATAGGGCGGGATCTTGTAGCCGGAATAGACACCGGAATCGACGCGGATGCCGAGACCGCCAGGCGTATGGAAATGCGTAATCGTGCCGGGCGAAGGCGTGAAGGTGCGCGGGTCCTCGGCATTGATGCGGCATTCTATGGCGTGGCCGTTGAACTTGATGTCCTCCTGGCGCACCGAAAGCCCGCCGCCGGAGGCGACGCGGATCTGTTCGTGGACGAGATCGATGCCGGTGATCGCCTCCGTTACCGGATGCTCGACCTGCAGCCGCGTGTTCATCTCGATGAAGTAGAACTCGCCATTCTCGTACAGGAATTCGATGGTGCCTGCGCCGGAGTAGCCGAGGTCGGCGATGGCCTTGGCACAGATATTGCCGATGCGGGCGCGCTCCTCGGCGTTGAGGGCCGGCGAGGGCGCCTCTTCCCAGACTTTCTGGTGGCGGCGTTGCAGCGAACAGTCGCGCTCGCCGAAATGCACGCCGCGGCCGGCGCCGTCGCCGAATACCTGCACCTCGATGTGGCGCGGCTTTTCCAGGTATTTCTCGATGTAGACGGCATCGTCGCCGAAGGCGGCTCCCGCTTCCGTGCTCGCTGTCTGCAAGGCGATCTCAAGGTCAGCCTCGGTAAGGGCGACCTTCATACCGCGCCCGCCACCGCCTGCCGATGCCTTGATGATCACGGGATAGCCGATCTCGGCGGCAATGCGCCTGGCTTCCTTTTGATCGGTGACGGCGCCGTCGGAGCCCGGCACAACCGGAATGCCGAGCCGCTTTGCGGTGCGCTTGGCCTCGATCTTGTCGCCCATGATGCGGATGTGGTCGCCCGACGGGCCGATGAAGGTGATGTTGTGGGCGGCGAGAATGTCGGCGAACTTGGCGTTTTCCGACAGGAAGCCATAGCCCGGATGCACGGCATCGGCGCCTGTGATCTCGCAGGCTGCGACGATCTGGTGGATGTTGAGATAGCTGTCGCGCGACGGCGGCGGACCGATGCACACGCTTTCGTCGGCGAGCCTGACATGCATGGCGTCAGCGTCGGCGGTCGAATGCACGACCACGGTCTGGATGCCGAGTTCCTTGCAGGCGCGCAGCACCCGAAGCGCGATTTCGCCGCGGTTGGCGATGAGGATCTTCTGGAACATCCGGCCCGCTCTACTCGATCACGACGAGCGGCATGCCGTACTCGACCGGCTGGCCGTCCTCGAACAGGATCGCCGTCACCGTGCCGGCGCGCGGCGAAGGGATCTGGTTCATCGTCTTCATCGCTTCGATGATCAGCAGCGTCTGGCCTTCCTTGACCTTCTGGCCGACTTCGATGAAGGCCTTGGCGTCGGGCGAGGGCGCGAGATAGGCGGTGCCGACCATCGGCGAGGGGACCGCGTTCTTGGACGGATCGGCCACTGCTGGTGCGGCAGCCGCGCCGGCCGCGGGCTGCTGCGCTGCCGGAGCATAACCGGCCTGCGGTGCGGCGATGGCGTGGACGGCCGGCGCCTGGCGCGATACGCGCACCTTCAGGTCGCCGAGCTCGACTTCGATCTCGGTGAGATTGGTGTCGTTCAGTATGCCCGCCAGATCGCGGATCAGTTGCTGGTCAACACCGGTCTTCTTTATCGACATTTTCGAGCCTTCTGTTTGTGGGCCGGTCATAGGCGTGCCGCCAGCGCCTGCAGCGCCAGCGAGTAGCCAAGCGGCCCGAACCCGCAGATCATGCCGACAGCGACCGGCGCGACCATGGAGACGTGGCGGAATGGTTCCCGCGCGTGGATGTTGGAGAGGTGAACTTCGGCGACGGGCAGCGGCGCGACAGCGCGGATGGCGTCGTGAATGGCAATCGAGGTGTGGCTGTAGGCACCCGGATTGATGACGATGCCGGCTGCCTTGTCGCCGGCTTCCTGGATCCAGTCGACGAGGTCGCCCTCATGGTTCGACTGGCGAAAATCAATCTCGAGGCCAAGCGCGGCGCCCGCCTGCTTGCAGTCGTCGGCGATCGCGGCAAGCGTCTTGCCGCCATAGATGCCCGGCTCGCGCTTGCCGAGCGCGTTCAGGTTGGGGCCGTTCAGGACGAAAATCGTTTTCAAAAATGCCGACCTTTTCCGACGCCGGCCTCAAGCCGGCGCGCAGGGCCTTCTATAATGGGCATAGCCGCCCGCGGAAAGAGCACAAGTGCGATCTTTCACTGTCCACAACAGGCGGAAATGTGCCCGTGAGAAATAGGCTCGCGTGCAAGATCAGAGCGCGGCTTTCGCCGCCTCGATCTTTTCAGCCAGCACTTCCTGGCCGAGCGCCCCGAACACCACCTCATTGCCGACCACGTAGGAAGGCGTTCCGGTGATGGCCAGCTTGTTGGCGAGGTCGAAGGTCTTGGAGAAAGCCTCGGTGATGGTCGGATCCTTCATCTTCTCGCGCAATTTCGCCTCATCGGCGCCTAGCGACAGCGCAACCTTGATGGCCGCCGCCTCGGTGGCGCGGCCCTGGCCGCCGAGCAGGGCGTTGTGGAACTCGCCGTATTTCTCCGGATGCATCAGGTGGAAAGCCATCGAGACGACGCTGGCCTTTTGCGAATCCGGCCCGAGGATCGGGAATTCCTTGAGCACGAAGCGCAGCTCCGGATCGGCCTTTGTCAGAGCCTGCATGTCCTCGATGGCGCGTTTGCAGAAGCCGCAATTGTAATCGTAGAATTCGACGATGGTGACCTTGCCCTTCGGGTTGCCGACGACACCGTCGAAGGTCGAGTTGAAAATCTCGGACTTGGCCTTCTCGATGACTCCGAGGCTGGCTATGCGCTGCTCTTCCTTCTGCTTGGCCTCGAGCGCCTCCTGCACTTCGAGCAGCACTTCGGGGTTCTTCAGGAGATAGTCGCGGATAATGCCCTCGACCTCGGTGCGATCGATCTTGGTGTCGGCCGAGGCGGTCTGCACGGCCTGCGCCGTGCCGGCCTTGGCGACCTGCGGACTGCCGGCGACGAACCCGAAAGCGAGCATGGCAAGAGCAGCCGCCACTCCCGTCGTGCCGAGCAATATTGCCTTGTTCATCGTCTCATCCTCTTTACCGGTTCCGGTCTATCCTAGTCGCCGCGGGCGACCGGAAGGTTCATTTCTTGAGTTTGCCTGAAGGGTTGTAGTTTATGATGTCCTGCGCCCGAATCCAGCCGGGTTCGCCACGCTTCAAGTCCTTTTGCGCGCGCATGGCGAAAATTTTCGCATTCGTGTAATCGCCGGAATAGAAATGGCCCTCGGCGGTGGCGAGTTCCGCCGCCGGAATGTTGCCAAGCTCGCCATAGGCCTGGGCGAGATAGCGGTATCCGACCGTGTTTTCCTTGTCGCGCCCGAGACCGTTGTTGATCTGCACCACCGCCTTCTTCAGCGAGTCGGGCGTGCCGATGGCCATCAGCGCCTGGCCGAGGGAAACGGGCAACAGGCCCGACCTCACCGGATCGAGGCTGACCGCCTTGGCATAGGCGTCCGCGGCGTCCTTGGGCTTGTTGGCCTTCATCAGGATGTCGCCGCGCATTTCCTGGAAGTAGGGGTTCTTCGGCTGTTCCTTGATCAATGCATTGGCCTTGGTCAGTGCTGCACCCAGATTGCCGTAGAGATAGGCCATCTGCGCTTCGCCATAGCGCGAGGCGAGGCTGCCCGGGGCCTTGCGGATCAGCCGCGTGGCGGCGGCCTGGCCGCCCATATAGGCGGCGATCTTGATGCGCATCATGTCGTGCCGCTGCTGCAGTGCCGGCGGATCGACCTTGTCGACGTTAGGGCTCTGCTTGACCAGCACTTCGAGATTGGCGATGCGCTCCTGCGGCATCGGGTGGCTGATGCGGTAGGGATCGACCTGCGTGCCGGAAAGCGACAGCGCGCTCTGGAAGCGGGCGAAGGTCTTCAGCATGCCCAAGCCGGACTGGCCGGTGGCATTGAGATAGGTGATGGCAGAGCGGTCGGCGGTCGACTCTTCGGTGCGCTGGTAGGCAAGAATGCTGCGCTGCGCCATCTCGCCGCCGCCCGCGGCCACGCCCATGCCGGCGCCGGCAAGGCCGCGGCTGTTGGTGGTGGCGCCGGCAACGATGGCGCCGGCGCCAAGCAGCGTGGCGATGATGGCCATGGTCTTGGCGCGCTCGAGCTGGTCGCGCAATTTCTGCTGATGGCCGCCTGCGATGTGGCCGGCCTCATGGGCGATGACGCCGATGATCTCGTTGGGCGTTTCTGCCTGCATCAGCGCGCCGGTGTTGATGAACAGCCGGCGCCCGGTGACGAAGGCGTTGAAGCTCTGATCGTTGACCAGAACGATATCGACACCGTCATTGGCAAGACCGGCCGCCTTGAAGATCGGCCGCGCATAGTCGCGCACCAGCGCCTCGATCTCGGCATCGCGCACGACCGGCACCGCCTGCGCGAAGGCCGTCACCGAGCCGGTGACAGCGACGGCGGCGGCAAGCAAAAGCGTCGCAAAGCCGCGCGCTGTCTTCCCGATGGAAGATTTGGACATCGTTGATTTGGGTCGGCTCTGCATGAGGTCCACTGGTAAACGAGCGCGCGAACGATGAAAAGTCACGGCACCGAAACTAGGCGAACTTGTGATCCTCACATCAATCGGGCATTTGTGCGGCGCTGCCGCCGGTTGATGGCTTTGAGCGGCGGGCCGGACGGAAAGATTGAGGTCAAATGGTAGTTTCGCTGTCGCGCCGCGGTGAAGTCGAGCCGTTTCACGCCATGGACATTCTGGCCGAAGCCAACCGGCTGAAGGCGACGGGCGTGCCTGTCGTCTCCATGGCCGTCGGCCAGCCATCCGATCCGGCGCCCGTGGGCGTGAGGGAAGCAGCCGCAAATGCGCTGAGGATCGGACGCATCGGCTATACCGACACGCTCGGTCTGGCGGATCTGCGCAAGGCGATCGCCGGACATTATGGCGATCACTACGGGATCGATGTCGCGCCGAACCGGATCGCCGTGACCACGGGATCTTCGGCCGCCTTCAATCTGGCCTTCCTGGCGATGTTCGATCCCGGCGACCGCGTCGCCATCGCAGCACCCGGCTATCCCGCCTACCGCAACATCATGGCGGCGCTCGGCATCGAGATCGTCGAGATCGAGCTCGGCAGCGACGCCTATCTTCATGCCGAGCATTTGAAGGCGGCGCATCGCGAAAAACCGCTGAAGGGCGTGTTGTTCGCCAGCCCGGCCAATCCGACAGGTGCGGTCATTCCCGTCGACGAGTTGTCGGCACTGGTGAGGACAGCCGAAGAACTCGGCATCGCGGTGATATCGGACGAAATCTATCACCGGCTGGCCTATGCCGCGCCCGACACCACGGCGCTGGCCCATGGCTCAGGCGTGACGGTGATCAATTCCTTCTCGAAATATTATTGCATGACCGGATGGCGCATCGGCTGGATGGTGCTGCCGGAAGCTCTGGTGAGGCCGATCGAGCGCATCGCCCAGAGCCTCTACATCTCGCCGCCGGAACTGTCGCAGATCGCGGCAATCGAAGCCTTCAAGGCGGCGGAAGAGCTGGAAGCGGTGAAGGCGCGCTATGCCTGGAACCGCGAGCTGTTGATGCGGCGCCTTCCGGAACTCGGATTTCCCTTGGCGGCGCCGATGGACGGTGCCTTCTACGCTTTCTGCGATGTCACCCGGCATACCAATGACAGCATGGCCTTTGCGCGCAAAATGCTGGCCGAAGCGCATGTGGCGGCGACGCCCGGTCGCGATTTCGATCCGCTGGCAGGACACCGCACGATGCGCTTTTCCTATGCCGGCAGCCATGACGACATGGTCGAGGCGATGGCGCGCATCGAGCGCTGGCTGAAATAGCGGGGACGAGCATGCCGGATCTTGAACAAACGCTGGCCGACATCGCCGCCGAGATGGCCGAGCGCTCCGATCGCGGCGAGGTCGCCACCTACATTCCGCAGCTCGGCAAGGTCGATCCGAAGAAATTCGGCATTGCCGCCGTGACCAATGACGGCCGCGTGCTGGTCGCCGGCGACGCCGACCAGGCGTTTTCGATCCAGTCCATCTCCAAGGTGTTTACGCTCACGTTGGCGCTCGGCAATGTCGGCGACGCGCTGTGGCAGCGTGTCGGACGCGAGCCGTCGGGCAATCCGTTCAACTCGATCGTGCAGCTCGAGCATGAGAACGGCATTCCGCGCAATCCGTTCATCAATGCCGGCGCCATCGTCGTCTCCGACATACTGCTTGCCGGCCACCAGCCGCGCGAGGCGATCGGCGAAATCCTGCGCTTCATCCAGTTCCTTGCCGATGACGAAGCGATCATCATCGACCGCGAGGTCGCGGCTTCCGAACGCGCCACCGGCTATCGCAACTTCGCGCTTGCCAACTACATGAAATCCTTCGGCAATGTCCACCATGCACCGGAGCTGGCGCTGGGCGTGTACTTCCACCATTGCGCCATCGCCATGAGCTGCCGGCAATTGGCGCTGGCCGGCCGCTTCCTCGCCAATGGCGGCAGAAACCCGGCAACCGGGCACTCCGTGGTGTCTGCCGAGCGGGCGCGGCGCATCGGCGCCATGATGCTGACCTGTGGCCACTATGACGGCTCCGGCGATTTCGCCTTCCGTGTCGGCATTCCGGGAAAAAGCGGCGTCGGCGGGGGCATATTGGGGATCGTGCCGGGTGTGGCTTCACTCGCCGTATGGTCGCCGGGCTTGAACGCCAACGGCAATTCCAAGTTGGGGTCGATCGCCTTGGAAAAACTGGCCAGGATGATGAACTGGTCGATTTTCGCCCCCTGACGCCTTCCATCATTCGCGCATGAAAAAATCCCGCGCCGTGGTTTGAATGGCGCGGGATTTTTGTCAGGAACCTATCTTAATCGGCTGAATAGCTTAGAAAAAGCCCTTCCGCTGCCACCAGCCGGCGCGCTTCGGCTTTTCCTCGGCCTTTGCCTCGTCGGCAACGCTGGAGGAAACCACCGGCACCGCGGAGGTATCCGCGGCCACGGCTTTGCGCCGTGACGGGCGAGCCTTGGCGGGCTCGTCGTCGACGGTCGTTTCCGTGGCGGCATCGGCCGCAGCGGGGGCGGCAGCTTCGACGGCAGCTTCCGGTGCAGCCTCGGCCGCCGTCTCATCGGCGACTTCCACCACAGCCTTCTTTGCCCTTGAAGCGCGCTTCTTCTTCGGCTTTTCGGCTGGAGCGTCGTCGTTCGCCGCGGCGGGAGCCGCCGCTTCTTCAACCGCTACGGCTGCTACGGGCTCGCTTGCGGCCGTTCCGACTTCAGCGGCCTCGGCCACCGAGGCGGTTTCGCCGGCTTCGGTCTCCGTGCCGTCTTCGCGACGATTGCGCTTGCCGCCGCGCTTGCCGCGACGGCGCTTCTTGCCCTGGGCGTCATCTGATGCTTCCACCGTTTCGACGGCGCCAACCTGGGCTTCGTCTTGCTGTGTTGCATCGTCATCGCCTGGTTCAGCGGCAAAGTCGTCGCTTGCCGCCGAAACCGAAGCACCTTCGGCGCCATGCTCGCGATCGCCATGTTCGCGTTCGCGATCCTTGCCGCCGCGCCGCCTGCGGCGCTTGCGACGCTTGCGGTCGCGGCCTTCGCCGTCCTCAGCCGATCTCGGCTGCTGCTGCGATTGCGGCTGCGCCTGGCGCGGCTGCTCGGCCTGTACCACAACCTCGTCGTCTTCCTCCTCGATGACGATCTCGTCCTCGGGCTCTTCCGGCTCGACATAGGCCGGGAAGGTTCGCGCTTCGACAAAGCCTTCCGGCTTTTCGGCAATGGCGCCGCGGAAGATCGCGTAGTGCTGCACACCGACCGTATCATCGGCCTCGACGGTGATGGTCAGGCCAAAGCGGCTTTCGAGTTCCACCAGCGTGCCGCGCTTGTGGTTGAGCACATAGAGAGCGGTCGCCGCCGGGGTCCGCACCGTGATGTGGCTGCGCGAATCCTTGAGCAGGAATTCCTCGATCGCCCGTACCACCATCAGCGCCACCGACGAATCGGAGCGCACATGGCCGGTGCCGCCGCAATGCGGGCAGGGCTTCATGGTCGATTCCAGCACGCTGGCGCGGATGCGCTGGCGCGACATCTCCATCAGACCGAAATGTGAGATGCGGCCGACCTGGATGCGGGCTCGGTCGTTCTTGAGGTGATCCTTCAGCCGCTTCTCGACGGAGCGGTTGTTGCGGTTCTCCTCCATGTCGATGAAGTCGATGACGATCAGGCCGGCGAGATCGCGCAGCCTCAATTGCCTGGCGACCTCTTCCGCCGCTTCAAGGTTGGTGTGGAGAGCGGTGTCCTCGATCGAGTGCTCCTTGGTGGAGCGGCCCGAATTGACGTCGATGGCGACCAGGGCCTCGGTCTGGTTGATGATGATGTAGCCGCCGCTCTTCAGCGTCACCTGCGGCTGCAGCATGCGGTCGAGCTGCGCCTCGATGCCGTTGCGCACGAAGATCGGCGTCGTGTCGCGGAACGGCTGAACCACCTTGGCGTGGCTCGGCATCAGCATGCGCATGAAATCCTTGGCCTCGCGATAGCCTTCCTCGCCGGAGACAAGAATCTCGTCGATATCCTTGTTGTAGAGGTCGCGCACCGAGCGCTTGATCAGGCTGCCTTCCTCATAGACGAGGGCAGGGGCGGTGGATTGCAGCGTCAGGTTGCGGACGTTTTCCCAAAGCCGCATCAGATATTCGTAGTCGCGCTTGATTTCCGCCTTGGTGCGGCTTTCGCCGGCGGTGCGCAGGATGACGCCCATGCCCTGCGGCACTTCGAGATCGGCAACGACCTCCTTGAGGCGCTTGCGGTCGACCGCACTGGTGATCTTGCGCGAAATGCCGCCGCCGCGTGCGGTGTTGGGCATCAGCACGGAATAGCGGCCGGCAAGCGACAGATAGGTGGTGAGTGCAGCGCCCTTGTTGCCGCGCTCTTCCTTGACCACCTGCACCAGCAGGATCTGCCGGCGCTTGATGACTTCCTGAATCTTGTACTGGCGGCGCACCGGCTTGCGGCGGCTGCGCACCTCTTCCAGCGCATCCTCGGCGCCTACGGATTCGATCTCGTGGTCGTCCGGATGCGAGGACTGCACCTCTTCCAGCATGCCGCGATCATTGTCCTCGGAGGTGGCTTCGCCACTTGCCTCGCTGGACGACCTTTCGTCACCCGGCTCCGCCGCAGGGACAGCTTCGGAGATCACATCCGCTTCGACGCTTGCCGCGATCGATGTCGGGCCGCCTTCCGACGGTTCGGTCCCGGATGTCTCGGCGTCGGAGGCTTCGCTGTCGCCATGTCCGGCATGATCGTCATGCCCGGCGGTATTGGCCGCGGCATGCTCGGAAGCAGGCGCTTCGGAGACGGCATCGCTGCCGGCATCGCCATGTTCGCCGTTTTCATCATCGGCGCCGGCGTCGCGCTTGTGTTCGCCGCGCTCACGACCCTTGCCGCCGCGCCGGCGGCCGCGCCGGCCGCGATCGCGACTCTGGCGGTCGTCGCCGTCATTGTCCTCGTTCTCCTCGTCCTCGGCTTCCTGCGCTTCAGCGCGCAGCAAAGCCTGACGATCGGCGACCGGGATCTGGTAATAGTCGGGGTGAATTTCACTGAAGGCGAGGAAACCGTGACGGTTGCCGCCATATTCGACAAAGGCTGCCTGGAGGGAAGGTTCGACACGCGTTACGCGGGCGAGATAGATGTTTCCTTTGAGCTGCTTCTTGTCCTGAGATTCAAAGTCGAATTCTTCAATACGGTTACCGCGGATAACGACAACGCGTGTTTCCTCCGGGTGGGAGGCGTCTATCAGCATTTTGTTGGGCATTATTTCGTTTCCTCCCGGCAGCCGTCAGCCGCAGCTTGCGAGGCAAAGCCCGCTGCTGCGTGTCTGGGATGTGGGTGCCGGATGTCTGAATGTCCGCCGGACGCCGCTTGAGCGCCATGGCGGTGCCGCCCGCAGCCACAATGGCGCGGTTTGATGCGGACCTTTCCATGATTGCGCTTGAAGCCATCGTCACCAGCAGAACCTTTTGAACCAAAGCCCGGACGAACCGGACCAGCTTGTTTGCTCATACAGAGCCGGCACGGGAACAAACCCGGCCGTTTTCCTCACGCAGGCGATTCCCCCGCCACGGGCGCACACCTGCGAAATTCGTCGCGATCACCTGAAGCCTTTTCGCTGGAGCGAAAGGAGCCGCCTTTCATCTGACCTGTAGCAGGAAGCTGCGGGAGAAGCGGTTCCAGGATTGCAGTGATCCACCATCGCTTTTATGATTTGACGGGGTGGAAGGCAACCCCGATTTCGGATGCCGGCAAAAAGCAGTGCCGTAACGGAAGCACAGGCCTTAATCCTCAATGAAAAGGCTTGGTTAACCTTCTCTGGATACCAATCGTTAATCGAGTCTGCGGCCTGACCGGCATTTCGACCAACCACGCGGGCGCAAGCGCCAAATCGGGAGCGACTGCAAAGAAATGGGACTGGCGGGCATCACAGACAAGGGCCATGGCCGTGCAGGCCGTTTCCTGCGCGCTGCCGGTGTGCTGTTGCTGCTGGCGCTTTGCCTTGCTTTTGCGCCGGTTTCACGCGCCGCCGATGCGCCACTCGGCGCCACCGCCTACAAGATGGCCGGCGACGCAACCAAGATGCGCATCGTCATCGATTTCGACCGCGAGCCCGACATCAAATGGTTCCTGCTGCGCGGCCCCAACCGGCTGGTCGTGGACCTGCCGCGCACCCGATTCGCCATTGGCGCGAAGGACGCCAAGGCCCGCGGCCTGGTCAAAGCGGTGCGTTATGGCGATCAGGGCGAGGGATCGCGGCTGATCCTGACCGGCAAGGGGCCGTTCTCGGTCGACAAGCTCGAGGTGCTCAAGAACGAGGACGGCGCAGGCTATCGCATCGCCATCGACATGTCGGCAGCCTCCGACCGCGAGTTCGACGAAGCCCTTGCCAACCAGGCGCTGACCACTGGCTCGACCGTCTCCACCGACAAGGGCTCCAGGGTCGGCACAGGGCCGATCTCCAATCCCGGGCATCGCTTCACCATCGTCATCGATCCCGGCCATGGCGGCATCGACGGTGGCGCCGAAGGCCTCAACGGCACCATCGAGAAGAACGTGACGCTGGCCTTCGCCACCGAATTGCGCGACAAGCTCGCCGCCGTCGCCAACTACGACGTGTTCATGACGCGCGATACCGACGAGTTCCTGCGGCTCGATGACCGCGTGCGCATCGCCCGGCAGCACGAGGCCGACCTTTTGATCTCGATCCATGCCGACACGATCAGCGTCAAGGGTATCAGAGGCGCCACCGTCTATACCGTCTCCGACAAGGCGTCCGATCCGCAAGCGCAGGCGCTTGCCGACCGCGAAAACCTCTCCGACCAGTTCGCCGGCATGGTGATCAAGGACGACAACAAGGAAGTCACCGACATACTGATCGACCTGATCCGCCGCGAGACGCATAATTTCTCGATGAGCTTTGCCCACACTCTGGTCGGCCAGTTGTCCACCAGCGTCGGCCTGATCAATAATCCGCAGCGTTCGGCCGGCTTCAAAGTGCTGAAAGCGCCCGATGTGCCGTCGGTGCTGGTGGAACTTGGCTATCTCTCCAACGCCAAGGATGAAGCGCAACTGCTCGACGCCGACTGGCGCGGCAAGGCGGCGCAGAGCATCACCAACGCCGTCGCCCTGTTTGCCTCCGCCAAGATGGGAACGGGAACCGGAGGCTGAGATGGTCGCCGCCGCCCACGACCGGAGGCAGCGTTGCACGACGACAACACCAGGCGCTTTTATTTCAGGTGGGGGATGCCTAAACCGGGCACTGCCGTATTTTGCCCACATGGTGGCGACATGGGTTTTCCATCACGGATCGGGACAGTTGCGAAGGCTTGCGCGAAGGCGGCTTCGTCTAGGAAATTCCCGGACCTCGGACTGGAGCGGGCATGATTCGTCTTATCGGCTATTTCTTTGGTATCGGCACGACGCTGGCGCTTATCGTCGCCGCGGGCGTGGCGATATACATCAGCCATCTGTCGAAAGACCTGCCCGACTACGAGGTGCTGGCCAAGTACGAGCCGCCGGTCACGACCCGCATCCATGCTTCCGACGGCTCGCTGATGGCCGAATATGCGCGCGAACGGCGGCTCTATCTGCCGATCCAGGCGGTTCCGGACCGGGTCAAGGCGGCGTTCCTGTCGGCCGAGGACAAGAATTTCTACAACCATCCCGGCATCGACATCACCGGGCTTGGCCGCGCCATCTACGTCAACCTGCAGAATCTTGGTTCGGGCAGGCGCCAGGTCGGCGCCTCGACCATCACCCAGCAGGTGGCGAAGAACTTCCTCTTGTCCTCGGACCAGACCTACGAGCGCAAGATCAAGGAGATGATCCTGGCCTTCCGCATCGAGCAGGCCTATTCGAAGGACCGCATCCTTGAGCTCTACCTCAACGAAATCTTCTTCGGCTTCGGCGCCTATGGCGTTGCGGGCGCGGCACTGACCTATTTCGACAAGTCGGTCAACGAACTCACGGTCGCGGAAGCCGCCTATCTGGCGTCGCTGCCGAAGGGGCCTAACAACTACCATCCCTTCAAGCATGCCGACCGCGCCATCGAGCGCCGCAACTGGGTCATCGACCAGATGGTCGAGAACGGCTACGTGACGCGCGAGGAAGGCGACAAGGCCAAGGCCG
The DNA here is from genome assembly GCF_040320805.1 of Mesorhizobium sp. M0615. NCBI lineage: Bacteria > Pseudomonadati > Pseudomonadota > Alphaproteobacteria > Hyphomicrobiales > Phyllobacteriaceae > Mesorhizobium > Mesorhizobium sp. M0615. Next base: position 185,327 of record NZ_JAMYQI010000004.1, read on the forward strand.
AGCCGCTTGGCGTGACGCCGCGCCGCAACGGCTCTTATTTGTTTGCGGGTGAATATTTCACCGAGGAAGTGCGCCGCCAGATCATCTCGCGCTATGGCGAGAACGCGCTCTATGAGGGCGGCCTTTCGGTGCGCACGACGCTCGATCCGAAGATCCAGCTCATCGCCCGCAAGTCGATGCAGAACGGCTTGCTCAAATACGACACGCTGCGCGGCTATCGCGGACCGGTGACGCATATCGATGCTTCCGGCGACTGGGGCGTGGCGCTGGGCAACGTCAAGGGGCTGGAAGACGTGCCGGAATGGTCGCTTGCCGTCGTGCTCGACAGCTCGGCGACCGGCCTTTCCATCGGCCTGCAGCCGACGCGGCAGATTTCGGGCGATATCGTCAAGGAACGCATCGAAGGCGCCGTCAGCAAGGAAGACATGAGCTTTGCCATGCGCCATGTGGTCGATGGCAAGACGGTCAAGGCCAAGTCTCCGGCCGATGTACTGCAGCCCGGCGACGTCATCTTCGTGCAGAAGAACGAAGGGTCGGAAGGCGCCTACACGTTGCGCCAGGTGCCGGAAGTGGAGGGCGGCCTGATCGCCATGGATCCACATACCGGCCGCGTGCTGGCCATGGTCGGCGGCTTCTCCTATGCGCAGTCGGAGTTCAACCGCGCCACGCAGGCGATGCGCCAGCCGGGATCGTCCTTCAAGCCGATCGTCTATTCGGCCGCGCTCGACAATGGCTATACGCCGGCCTCGGTGATCATGGACGGACCGATCACCATCCAGAGCGGCACCACGACCTGGACGCCGAAGAACTATGACGGCACGGTGGCCGGTCCCGCGACCTTGCGCTCCGGTATCGAAAAGTCGCGCAATTTGATGACGGTGCGGCTCGCCAACGACATGGGAATGAAGCTGGTGGTGGAATATGCCGAGCGTTTCGGCGTCTACGACCATCTGGCGCCGTATCTGCCGATGGCGCTGGGTTCCGGCGAGACGACGGTGATGCGCATGGTGTCGGCCTATTCGATCATGGCCAATGGCGGCAAGTCGATCAAACCCTCGCTCATCGACCGCATCCAGGACCGCTACGGCAAGACCGTGTTCAAGCAGGACGAGCGCGGCTGCGAAGGTTGCAATGCGCCCGAATGGAACAACCAGCCCGAACCGGAACTGGTCGACAATTCCGAGCAGGTGCTCGATCCGATGACCGCCTACCAGATCACCTCGATGATGGAAGGCGTCGTCCAGCGCGGTACCGGCGCCACCATCGCCGAGCTTGGCCGCCACATCGCCGGCAAGACCGGAACGACCAATGACGAGAAGGACGCCTGGTTCATCGGCTATACGCCGAACCTCGTCGTCGGCCTTTACATGGGTTACGACACGCCGCGCGGTCTCGGCCATGGCGCCACTGGCGGCGGTCTGGCGGCACCTATCTTCAAGGACTTCATGCGCGTTGCGCTGGACGGCACGCCGAATGTCGACTTCAAGGTGCCGGAAGGCATGAACCTGGTCGCGATCAACCGCAAGACCGGCATGCGTGCCGCGTCGGGCGATCCCGGCACCATCATCGAAGCCTTCAAGCCCGGCACCGGCCCAGCCGACAGCTATTGGGTGATCGGCATGGGCGCCGACGGGTCCAACGGCGCCGGCGGACCGCTATCGCCGCAGGCTACGGAAGCCATCCAGGCACCTGGCGGCGGACTCTACTGACGACCTGATTTTTTACGTCGAATGGGCTGGCTTGTTGAGCCGGCCCATTTCGCTTTACAGGCAGCAATGCCGTGCCTATGTATCGCGCCGACCCAAGCGCCACTTCGAAAACAGGACAGAACAACCAGCCATGCGCGCGGAAACGCAGAATATTGTCGACGAGATCAGGCAGGCGATCACCCTGCTGAGGAGGCATCTTTGACTGGGATCAGGCTATAAAGCGGCTTGAATACCTGAACGTGCGCGCCGAGGATTCCAGCCTCTGGAATGATCCGCTGGAAGCGCAAAAGCTGATGCGCGAGCGCCAGGGCCTCGAAGACGGGATCGCCGGCGTCAAAAGCCTGACTCAGGCGCTGGAAGACAATATCGGCCTGATCGAACTGGGTGAGGAAGAGGGCGACCAGAGCGTGATCGCCGAGGCGGAAGCAGCCCTCCGCTCGATGCAGGGCGAGGCCAAGGCCCGCCAGGTCGAGACGCTGCTGTCGGGCGAGGCCGACGCCAACGACACCTATCTCGAAGTCCATGCCGGCGCCGGCGGCACCGAGAGCCAGGACTGGGCCTCGATGCTTCTGCGCATGTACACGCGCTGGGCCGAGCGTCGCCGTTTCAAGGTCGAAGTGCTGGAAGTCCATGACGGCGAAGAGGCCGGCATCAAGTCCGCCACGCTCCTGATCAAGGGCCACAATGCCTATGGCTGGCTGAAGACCGAGTCGGGCGTTCATCGCCTGGTCCGCATTTCACCCTATGACAGCAATGCGCGCCGCCACACGTCCTTCTCCAGCGTCTGGGTCTACCCGGTCGTCGATGACAGGATCGAGATCGACGTCTCGGAATCCGATGTACGCATCGACACCTACCGCTCATCCGGTTCGGGCGGCCAGCACGTCAACACCACGGACTCGGCGGTTCGCATCACCCATATCGCCACCGGCATCGCGGTTGCCTGCCAAGCCGAACGCTCGCAGCACAAGAACAAGGCGAAGGCCTGGGAAATGCTGCGCTCGCGCCTTTACGAGGAAGAGCTGAAGAAGCGCGAAGCGGTGGCCAATGCCACAGAAGCGTCGAAGAGCGACATCGGCTGGGGTCACCAGATTCGTTCCTATGTGCTGCAGCCCTACCAGTTGGTGAAGGACCTGCGCACCGGCGTCGAGAGCACCAGCCCGTCGAGCGTGCTCGACGGCGACCTCGACGACTTCATGGAAGCCTCGTTGTCGCAGCGCATCGAGGGCGGTGCCGGTGAAGCCGTGGCCGACCTCGACTAGGATATGTTCATATTCAGCTGAGGCCGGCCTGCGAATGGATGATACCTGCGCTTCCGCCACTTTCGACTCGGCTGACTTGAATAAGAACATCCCTTGGCGGGGGAGCGAAGGAGGAACCATGAGTCGCAGGCTCACCGGCAAATGCTTTTGCGGCACGGTTCAGTATGAAGTGGCGGACGAGTTCGTCTATGCCGCGATCTGCCATTGTTCGAACTGCCGGCGCACCACAGGTTCCGCCTTCAAGCCCTTCGCCGGCATCGAGCGCGAGAAACTTGCCCTTGCCGAAGGGCATCACGGGCTCATCCATTTCGGCGATGACAGCGGCCACGATGCGCATTGCAGCCGCTGCGGCTCGTTGCTGTATTCGCTGGTCCGCGACGGCGCCTATGTCCATGTCGCCATGGGCACGCTGGTCGACGATCCGACGATCCGGCCGACCGCGCACATCTTCGTCGGCTCCAAAGCGCCATGGTTCACCATCGCCGACGACTTGCCGCAATATGAAGGGCATGTGATCGCCGGTCCAGGCGAAGTATAGGCTGGAACCACATTCGGCCAATCCCGTTGTTTCGATGCCCGTCTGCCGGGAGTTGAGCCTGGCCTTGGATCTCGTCAGCGGTGGCAGATAGCGGCGTAGATGTGCGGCCTCGCGCAGCAACTTCTTGCGCCAGCCTAGGAATCAGCCCAGCATCCGAGGGCTGGAAGAGAAAAAGCATTTATGGCCGGACGCGGCATATCTGCGACCTGACGATCCGGCCACTGGGAAGACACGTTCCGGGAACGGGCAAGCGAAACGCTTGATGCTCGTTTGAAAGGAACGCTTCCATGTCTGCTGCCACTCTCCGATCGGCCAGAGCCGTTCAACCGGCTGGCCGACTCCTGTTTTCCTTGTTCGTGACCCCGATCTTTGCAATCGCGATGCTTGCTGCGGTGCTGACCGCACCCGCCTTCGCCCATGACGCCAAGCCTACGGCGGCGAAGCCGCAAGGCTGGAGTTATCCCTTCGCCTGCTGCGCAAACTACGACTGCCGCACCACCCATACCGGCGAGGTGCTGGAAAAGCCGGAGGGCTATGTCATCGCCGGAACGGGGGAGGTCGTTCCGATGAGCGACAAGCGGGTCAAGGACTCACCCGACGGCGATTTCCACTGGTGCGCGCACCAGGCCGGCCTCGACGCAGGCAAGACGATCTGCCTGTTCGTGCCACCGCGTTCCTACTGAGTTCTGTTGGCAGTTCTCATCGGAAGGCCGGCCTTGGTGCTGAAGGCGCTTGCGTCAGACGGCAGCAGCGAGTGCTGAGGCGAAGTCGCGATACGGCCGCAGTGGGCGACCCAGAAGTGCCGTCAGGCGCTCGACGTCGCCGGTCTCGGGCAGCATCCCGTCGGTAAAGAAACGCTCGCCCATCAGGCGCATGTCGTAGGCCATCCAGGCGGGCAGGAACTGCTTGAGATTTTGCTCAAAACCCTCCGTATTGTCGCCGCTGTAGCTGATCGGACGGGCGAGTACGTCTGACCAGATTGCGGCAATGTCCGTCCCGGTCAGTGTCTGCGGACCGACGAGGTTGATCCTCTCGAACGCAAGCGGCTCCTTGGACTGTTCGCGACGCAGCAGCTCAAGGGCGGCGATCTCGGCGATATCGCGGGCATCGATCATGGCGAGACCCTTGGGGCCGATCGGCATTGGGTAGGTGCCGTAGCCGGTGATGACGTCTTCGACCGTCAGATCGTTCTGGATGAAGTAGGCCGGGCGCAAGATCGTAGCTTTGAAGTCCATCTGCTCGATCATTCGCTCCACGCCGAACTTGCCCGCGAAATGCGGCACGTTCACATAGACGTCAGCGTGGATCACCGAGAGATAGACGATCCGCTCGATGCCGGCCGATCGGGCGACGTTCAAGGCGATCAAAGCCTGGGTGAATTCGTCCGGCACCACGGCGTTCAAGAGAAACAGCGTGGAAACGCCAGACATGGCTTTGCGCAGCGAATCGACATCGAGAAAGTCGCCTTGCACGACGGATACGCCCGCCGGAAAACTGGCTTTCGACGGATCGCGCACGAGAGCACGCACATCGGCGCCGCGCTTGGCGAGCTGTTCGACGACTTGGCGGCCGATATTGCCGGTGGCGCCGGTAACGAGAATGGTCATGGAATTTCTCCTGTTGGGTTGCTTGACAGCCCCAATATGTGTGGCTCACAAAGAGCCCAGTAGACGGTAATTTTAGACACGTCGTCTCACTGGTGGGACAGTCATGGATCTTTTAGCCCTTGCCGATTTTAACCTCGTGGCCCGCCATGGCGGCTTCGGCAAAGCGGCAAGGTCCACCGGCCGGCCCAAGGCAACGTTGTCCCGGCGCGTTGGCGAATTGGAAAGCAGTCTCGATCTGCGTCTGTTCGAACGGGGTGCGCGTAACCTGAAGCTGACCGAAGAAGGACGGGCGCTCTTCGAGCGGACGGGGGCGTTGCTTGCCGAGCTGGACGAGACGGCATCGGCGATTGCCTCGGGCGGTCAGAGACCCAAGGGCAGATTGCGGATCAGCGCGCCTTTGCATTTTTCGCAGACTGCAATGGGGAGGATCGCTGCGGGATTTGCCCTGAGGTATCCTGAGGTGAGGCTTGAAGTGACCACCGAAGACCGGCATGTCGACATGATCGAGGAAGGCTACGATCTGGTAATCCGGGTCAATCCGGATCCCGATGAAAGCCTGGTCGGACGGGCGTTTCTCCGCGACCGCCTGGTCGTTGTCGCGAGCCCGGACCTTCCTCGCCCGGCCGATGGGCTCGCCGCTCCTGGCATTGCGCGCGGGACAGGCGAGCGGCAAACATGGCAGGTGAAGACACCAGGTGGCCGGGCAACACTTAGTATCGAGCCGGTCCTCGCCTTGTCGACGCTGATCATGGTCCGCGATGCGGTGCGAGCCGGCGTCGGCGCAGGACGGCTTCCCATTTCGTTGGTGGCCCACGACCTGGCTGACGGCACACTGGTGAATTGGGGGGATATTGACGGCCCCGAAATTTCTCTATGGACGCTCTACCCGTCGCGGCGGCTGCTCAGCGCGCGCGTGTCGGCATTCCTGGATTTTCTAAAACAGGCTTTCCCAAACGGGAGGCCGGACGAACTGGCCGCCTATATCGGCAGGTGACGACGATTGGGAGGTGACGACGGGTCCGCTTCAGCCAGAGCGCCGCTCGGCTCGATCGACCGGAGCCTGCTGACAGACAGTTGTCAGGAGCCTTCCTTTATGGTGCCTTGCCGCATGGGTGGCGGGCAACCGAGAGGAAAGCTTTTCATGACCATCAAGGCCAGCTGTCATTGCAAGGCGACGACGTTCGAGGTTTCGCAGGCGCCCGAGACGGTAACACAATGCACCTGCTCGTTCTGCTCCAAGCGCGGTTCGCTGTGGGCTTACTACGTTCCGTCGCAATTCAAGCTCACCAGCTCGCCGGAAAACGTTTCCTTCTATCAATGGGGATCGAAGACCGTCAAACACGGGTTTTGCGCCATTTGCGGCTGCGGCACCTTCACCGAAACGCCGGACTGGTCAACCGGCAAACCGGACTTCGACAATCCCAAGATATCAGTCAATTCGCGGCTGTTCGACGATTTCGACCTCGATAAGGTCGAGGTGGTCGTCATTGACGGCAAGAACCTCTGGTAGGCCAGCACCAGCCACCGAAGCGGAAGAGTGGCGCGAGCGGGGAAAAGCCGCTTTCGCCGCTCGGTTTTTCGCCGCATTTCATGTTACAAGACCGGAGAAGGGCTTATGTGCGCGAGCCGCAAAGGCCGCGCTTTGGAGAGGGACGATTCTATGAAAAAGACTGTGCTCGTCGCCGTTGCGACGGCTGTGCTGGTGAGTGCCTGCACCACGACCGATCCGTACACCGGCGAGCAGAAGGTTTCGAACACCGCAGCCGGCGCCGGCCTTGGCGCCCTGGCGGGTGCGGGCCTCGGCCTGCTTGCCGGCGGCAATGACCGCCGCAACGCGCTGATCGGCGCCGGTATCGGCGCGCTGGCCGGCGGCGCCATCGGCGCGACCATGGACCAGAACGAGGCTGAACTGCGCCGCCAGCTCGAAGGCACCGGCGTCAGCGTCACCCGCACCGGCGACCAGATCATCCTCAACATGCCGTCCGACATTACTTTCAACGTCGACCAGGATGCGGTGAAGCCCGGCTTCTACCAGGTGCTGAACTCGGTTGCGCTGGTGCTGAAGAAGTTCAAGCAGACCACGGTCGACGTGTTCGGCCATACCGATTCGACCGGTGGCGACGAACACAATTTCGATCTGTCGCAGCGCCGCGCATTGGCGGTCGCCAACTATCTCTCAGGCCAAGGTGTCGATTCGCGCCGCTTCGCCGTCACCGGATTCGGCAAGACCCGTCCGATCGCGTCCAATGGAACGGCGGCCGGCCGTGCGCAGAACCGGCGCGTCGAGATCCAGCTTTCGCCGCTGACCTGAATTGTTCGGCATCGAAATGCGAAGGCGGCCCCCGCAAGGGGCCGCTTTCTTTTTGGGCTCCTGTGGTCCGCCAAAAGGTCTAACGCATTAGAGATTTCTAATAATTCCTTTCCGGAGGCCTTGGAAGGGATTAGCATTGGTGCGGTTCCAGAGGGGATGGGGCGATACAAACGGCCGCGCAGTCACTTAGTCGGCCCCGGTCCTGCACGGCCTGATAAGGAAATCTGGGAGGAATGCATGACAAGAACAGCTCGTCTTGGGCGTTGCGGCGTCCTCATTTTGACAGGTCTGGCCTCAGCTTGGTGCGCTGCGGCCACGGCTCGAGCCGAGGACGCCAACAAAGCCGACATCGAAGCTTTGAAGAAATCGCTCGCCAAATATGAGGACTACACGGTCGCCGTCCGCGACCTTTATCTGTCGACTGTCGGGTGTGTCTATTACAGCGGGGACAGGATCGAGGGCGCAATGGACTATCCGAAGGGCGCTATGGGCATCCATTTCGTCAACGTCCCGAGTGTCGGTCAGAAACTCGATCCGATGCGCCCCAATGTGCTGATCTACGAGCCGACCAAGAAAGGCTTGAGATTGGTTGGCGTGGAATGGCTGGTGCCCCTGACGCCAGACACCAAGGAACCTCCAAAACTATTTGGCCAGACCTTCATGGGACCGATGGAAGGGCACTATCCGCTCATTCCGAGGGAGTTCGTCCACTACGACCTTCATGCCTGGCTGTTCAGAGACAATCCGAACGGCATGTTCAGTCCGACCAACCCGAACGTGAAATGCAGCAAGGCAGAGTTTCCGATGCTGGAAAAACCGACCAAGATGATGCCCGGCCCGATGTGACGGACGGGCCAGGATAGGAGGGTGCCAAGAGTGCAAGCTGGCCGGCTGCATTTGAGAGCGCTCGGGATCAGGCTCGGACGACGATCGGCATGAGGGCCGGCGCGCATGAAGGCTGCCCGCATGATGTCGTCGCGGAAGCCGACAATGGCGGCAAAATTGCGCACGCGCCAGCATCGCGCTGGGCGCTAAGGGGCCGTTTTGCCTTAAGAGTCGACCAGACATTCGGCTCAGCCCGCAGCAGCCACTTCGCTGAGGATCGAGCAGATGCGGGAGATTGTTTCATCCGCAAGATCGGTCCAACAGGGTAGCCCCAGTTGAGTCGCTACCAGTATGTCAGTGGTCTGTAGCGGCAGCCTGGGAAAATGTTCGAAGGCTGCGTGCCGATGCAGACCGCCACCCCACCACCGGCGCACACCAACCCCTCCTTTCGCCAGCGCCGTGAGCGCCCGGTCCATCGAACCAGGCCGCAGGCCAATGGTGACGGTGGACGATATCCATTTTTCACCGAACCCCTCCGGCAAGCTCAGCCCGGAAATCGACCCCAGCGAGCGGCTATAGCTTGTGGCAACGCGCTTGTAGGCGGCACGCGTATGTGGCCACAGCTCAAGTGCGGCCAGGCCGACGGCCGCACCATACTCGCTGAGCTTGCCGTTCAGGGCCGGTCTGACCGCCTCGCGCGAATTTGAAAAACCAAAGTTGGCACCCTCCGCGATTTCCTCGATCAGAGAGCCGTCGTCTGACGCGATAAAACAACCTTCGCCGATGCCGAGTGCCTTGGTGGCATGCAGGCTGACGACTGCCGGAACCCGCGATGGCGTCAAGGTGTCGAAGGCTGCGGCTGCGTCAATTACCACGGCAAGACCGGTATCGCTCTTAAACCGATCCCAGTTCGCGACACCAATCGGGCGGCCGAACGGCATGACCGGCATGACCGCTCCGACGCCGCCGGGAGCCTGGCGGAGGAGTTCTGCCGCGCTCTCGGGCAACAGTTGCTGGCTGTCCAGGTCTACGTCGACCAGCCATGGAACGAGCCCTGCGAGGACCGCCGCGTGCGCGCTGGCCGCGAAGGTCCAGGACGGCATCATGCAGAGACTTCCCTTCGCCGGTTTCTGGGCCATCAATGCGAGCGCCAACCCCAGCGTTGCGTTTGCGCCACATACGACATGGCCTGCAGCGGTCCGAGTCTTGAGAGCTTCCTGGAAACGCCGGTTCAACGGACCGTTGTTGCTGTACCAGCGAGTTGCATCGATCTCGTGCAGATAGGGAAGGATGCTGTCGCCTGTCGGCAGTCGCGGGCGCGACACGGGAACATCGGGCGCTGGGCCGGGATCGGCATCCCACAATCCGCCGGCGTTCAAGCTCTACCGCCTGCGGTCTTGTCCAGATAGAGGCCTTCATTTGCGGGTATGGGCCGCAAGGTTTCGGGCCGGCTGGTCCCGATCTCGATCTTACTGCTGGTCCGCGAGATGGTGTAAAAATGCCAGTGATCGGCGCAAAGCAGCACGAAACTGGCGAATGGTATCGCCTCGCGGCCGCAGAGACGCCGGTTGCGGCGCCAATGCCTGACATAGGCGCCGCCCAGCGACATCGCGCTGCGCTTGGCAAGCAAAGCTCTGAAGAGTCGGGCAGCCATCAGGATGGCACCGGCCAATTCCGCAATCCGGGTCACGCCGGAACGCTTCCGGCCGATCAGGGTTGCAAGCGTCGCCCGGCTCTTGCGAAAGCCTGGCGATCCGAAATAGCCATCCACAAGGCGGCTGAAGTAGGCGTCCGGCTCGTAAAGGCGCTGCACCAACCTGTCATAGCCGGCCCTCAGCGCTTCGCGCGTCATCTTCTTCGGGCGGAAGCTGACATAGGGGTCGCTGAGTTCCAGCCGACCCTCCATCTTCAGCCGCCCATAGAGCGGCGTCGTGGGGATCGGGCACAAGATTGCCACAGATGCTTGCGCGATACCGATTTGCTGAATGAACTCGAACTGCTCATCGAAGATCGCCTCATCGTCGCTATCGAAACCGACGATGAAACCCGCCTGAATCACCAGCCCGCTGTCGCGGATGCGCTGCAATTTGTCGATCATGCTGTCGCCACGAACGTTCTGGATCTTCCTCGTTTCCATCAGCGACTTGGCGCGGGGCGACTCGATGCCGACAAAGACTTGGCGGAAATTGGCCAGACGCATCAGATCGAGCATTTCCGCGTCGTCACCCAGATTGATGCTGGCTTCTGTCGAAAAGGCCAATGGATAGCCGTTTACCTTTTGCCAATCGATCAGGCCTCTCAGGAGTTCCTTGGCCTTGACCTTGTTACCGATGAAATTGTCGTCGACCAGAAAACAGGTACGGAAGCCCGCCTTCACGATCGCATCGAACTCGCGAATCATTTGCGCCGGCGACTTCAGGCGTGGCCGGCGACCGAAGATGGTAATGATGTCGCAGAATTCACAAAGGAACGGGCATCCTCGCGAGAACTGTAGAGACGCTACCACGTAGCTTCCAGATTTCAGCAGGTCATATCGAGGCGTGGGGACGGTCTCCATATCGGTTTTCGCGTCCTGCTCGTAGCGCTTCTGGACAGGCTCTCCGCGAGCGAAAGCCGTCAGGAAGCGAGGCCACGTTTCCTCGGCTTCGCCGATGAAGCGCACGTCGCAGCGGTCGACAAACTCCGCCTCCGACACCGAGACATAGGGACCGCCCGCGGCGACGGTAATCGGTAGATCGCGCAGTCTCTCGAGGATTTCAAACATGCGGTCGCGCTGCACGATCATGCCGGTCACGCCGACGATGTCGAAGGCCCCGAGCCGCTCGAAATCCAGGTCCTCGACATTCTCATCGAGCAGGACGACATCACAATGATCCGGAGCAAGCGCCGCAAGGGCGGGCAGGGAACCTGTCGCTATCCAGCTGCCTTTTTTGCCAGGCAGAACGGGAAGCACCTCGTCCCGGCTCCAGACGGAAGGGCGGAACCGCGGATTGATGAGGCAAACCCGAAGCTTGCGCGGCAAAGGCATATTCGAAGTGTGCATCGAGTATAAGCCTGTGAGTGAGCGATTCAGTGACATGATGTTTCGCGCAGATTATAGAGTGATATACAAGCCAGCCGACGCCTTCTATTGCCAATTAGACGAGGTATTCCAATTGCCCGACAGTGGTCCATACGACGCGCTGGTCGCCCACTACGAGGCGTGTCTTGCACGTCATGGCGATACGCCCCAGGGAGTCGACTGGCCGGATGCCGGGGGGGCAGCGACACGTTACCGCATAATGGCCGAGGCGATGCGTGAGCGCGACCGGGTCGATGTGCTGGACTTCGGCTGCGGCGCCGGCCATTTCCTCGACTATTTGCGCCAATCCGACGATCGCAAACTGCGATATCGGGGGCTCGATCTGTCCGCACGGTTCATTGACCTGTGCCGGCGCAAATATCCCGGCGTGACCTTTGACTGTATGGACGTGATGCAGAATGAGGTGGTTGTGCCCGAGGCCGACTACATCATCATGAACGGGGTCTTCACGGAGCGTTGTGGCGTCCCCTACGAGACGATGTTCGACACCATGACCCGGTTGATCGCAAGGGTGTTCCCGCATGCCCGCAAGGGAATGGCCTTCAACCTGATGTCGAAGCACGTCGACTGGGAACGCGAGGACCTTTTTCACGTGCCTTATGATCGGATAAGCCACTTCGTCGTCGGTCAATTGTCGCGTCATCACCTCATTCGCGCCGACTACGGGCTCTACGAGTACACGGTTTACGTCTACAAGGCTGCCGCGTAGCCGACGATCCGCGGATTTCCGGCTTGCGGGTCAAGAATATATGGGCATAGGCGCGGGGGCGGCATGGCGGACGTGGTTATTTTTGGGATGGGCCAGATCGCCGAGGTCGCGTGGGCCTACCTCGACAGGTTCGGAGAGGATCGCGTCGTCGGTTTTACTGTCGACGAAGACTTCCTCACACAAACCGAGTTCAAAGGTCTTCCCGTGGTCGCCTGGGAAAAGCTTGAGGACCGATTCCCGCCTGAAACCGTCAAGCTGCTTGGTCCGCTCAGCTACCAGAACCTCAACGAGTTCCGCCGTGATCGGCATAAGCAGGGCCGGGCGCGCGGGTACAGCTTCACGCGCTTCATCCACCCCTCTACGCACAATATGGCGGACACGGTTGGTGAAAACTGCTTCATTCTCGAGAATTGCACGCTGCAGCCGTTTGTCCGCCTCGGCGAAGGCATCATGATGTGGAGCGGTAGCCATGTCGGTCATCACTCCATCGTCGAGGATTTCTGCTTCGTCTCGTCGCAGGTGGGGCTGGCGAGCGGTGTCCATATCGGCACGTGCAGCCTGATCGGCGGCCAGGTCGGCATCGACAACGGCATCACCATCGGTGCCGGAAGCTATATCGAGTCCCGTTGCATGATCCGGCGCGATGTGCCCGCCAACAGTGTAGTGCGTCATCCCTCGGACTTTCCGAAGCCCTATTCCAGCGCCCGTATCAAGTCGATGAAGTTCCGCTGATGCCTGGCCGTCAGAGGAAATGGACCCGGCAGGGGTTGCTGGTGCCCATAAAGGCCGGGCACGGGTGGTGGGGCAGCTACGCGCAGGTTCCGACGGTCCTCGCCCTTTCGCCTCGGCTTTGGCGCATCTATTTCGCCGGGCGCAATAGCGCCAACCGGTCATCTATCCTGGCCGTTGATGTCGACCCGCAAGACGGCATGCGTGTGTTGGGTGAGTATTTCGACCCGATCATGGAGCCGGGCCTGCCAGGCACTTTCGATTGCTCGGGGCTGGGGCCCTCCTGCGCGGTGATGATCGGTGGGCGCGTGCATCTGTATTATTCGGGCATCTACCCACGTAGCGATGTCAGCTTTCAGATCGCCATCGGGCTCGCCACCAGCGATGATGGGCTGAATTTCGAGAGAGCATTTGCGGGGCCGGTCCGCAGTATCGGTCCGGCAGATCCCTATTTCGTGTCAACGCCCTTCGTTGGTGCGATCAAGGGCGGCTATCGCATGTGGTATGCGAGCGGCACCGGTTGGGTGGAGACCAGAGGTGTCCGGGAGCCTGACTATGTGCTCCGCAGCTGTGTTTCGCCAGACGGAATTCTGTGGGAAACAGGCTCGGTCCCGGTCCTAGGTGACGACCTCGGGGACGGGAACAGCCAGACGCGTCCCTGGGTCACGCATGAGGCTGGCGGTATACGGCTGTGGTACAGCCGCCGCGGGCGGGACTTTCGCGATGGTGGCAATGAAGCCTACCGCCTTTTTTCCCGCCTGATAGATGTCCGGGATGGCATGGCTGGCGAGGCGGAACCTGTGATCTTCAGCAATCCGCCGGCGGCCGGCGACTTCGACAGTTGGATGCAGGCCTATTGTTGCGTCATGCGACGCGCTTCCGGTGAAGTGATGTTCTACAACGGCAACGGGTTCGGCGAGGCCGGCATCGGCTGGGCGACTCGCGATTTGACATGACGGGGACCGGCATGACTTTCGAATTTCGCATCCCGATCCTGCCGGAGCCGGAATTTTTCTCAAACGTCAAGCTGGCAGCTTTGTCGTTGGCCAAGCTCGGCGGCGTCTATGCGGCCGCCCCCATTGTGGTCTCTGTTGGCGGGCATGCCGACATCGACGAACTCCATGCCGCCAACACCTGGTCCTCGGCCTTACCGGTAACGTGGCGCCCCGTGCCGCGTGCTATCAGCGACCGGGGTTTCTCCTCGGGCTTTGACCGCTATGCCGAGGCGCCGCGCGGCGATGTCATCATCCTCGCCGATGCCGACGCCTGCCTGATGCGGCCGATCGACGAGCTTTTGCAACGCATGCGCGACGCTGATCGGCCGAGTGTTGCCGGCCTACCGGCGCATTTCTCGCCATTTTCGAGAGATGGCTCGGAAAACAACGCTGCATGGCGTCGGCTTCTTGAGACGCTCGGCTTTGCAGATACGCCTCTCAACTGGCGATATTCCGAGTCGTCGGATGGCGCCTTCGGCGGGTGCCCCGCCTACATCAACTATGGCTTCGTCGTCTTCAACAAAAGCGCTTTCAGCGCCATTCAGCCACTGATCCGCCCGCTTACCGCGCGCGTACTGGATTATTTGAAGGATCAGCCCTCGATCTTCTTTTCCGGCCAGATCGCGCTGTCGCTGGCCATCCTGACGGTCGGGGCCGATGCGTTGCCTCTCGGGCCGGAATACAATTGTCCAAACTCCGACGAGATGCTGGCGCACGGGCTGCGCGACCCGGCGGATATCCGGGTGCTGCATTATCTTCGCCGCGAGCAGTTCGATCGCCACAGCTTCCTGTGCAACCGCGACGAATTCGACGCCTTCTGTGGCAAGTCGTTCGCATCGCCGGTCCTTCAAGCGTTCCAGCAGCACGTTCGAAGCTTGCCTCATTGCTTCTATGGCGAAGGCAAGACGCAGTGACGGGCAAGCTCACCATTGCTGTCATGCAGCCATATTTCTTCCCGCATGCGGGCTATTTTCGCCTGATGGCTGCGAGCGACGTCTTCGTTGTTTTCGACGATGTCCAGTTCCCGCGCCGGGGACGGGTGCATCGTTGCGAAATGACACCGGGCCGCTGGCTGACATTGCCGCTCGCGCCTATGCCGTTCAATACACAGATAAAGCATCTGCGCTGGGCGGACGGCGCCCGAACCGCTCTGGACAAGCGCCTGGCCGCTTTCGGCCTGCCGGGCCAGGCGACAACGCCGGCCGCGGAGCGGATCAGCCGCCATCTGACCGGGTCGCTTGGCGACGTGACAAGCTTTCTCGAGAACGGTCTTCGGCTCGTCGCCGACGCGCTCGAACTCAAAGCAAACATCTTGCGCAGTTCCAGCCTCGGCGTTGATCCCGCCTTGCGAGGGCAAGCGCGCATTATCGGCATCGTTCGAGCGCTCGGCGGACAGCGCTACATCAACGCTGCCGGTGGGCGCCACCTTTATGCCACCGAGAACTTCCAGCAGGCGGGCATCGATCTGCAGTTTCTCGTGCCCTACGCAGGGAGGTTCCCCCACATCCTGCCTGCCTTTTTTGGCAATAACCTCGCCGACCTTCGCGACGATGTTCGAAACACGTGCCAATGGGGGCCGTGAGCAATTGCCGATCACTTGGCAGCTATTTTAGGACTGCGACGATCAGACCTTGGCGACGATCTTCATGAAGGCCGGCATGTCGTCGCCGAAGCCGACGGTGCCGTCATTGTCTTCACCGCGGTTGTTGCCGCGGGCAGGGCGGCTGTTGCTGGCGCGCTGCGGCCTTGTGTCGCCGCGTTCCGGGGCGCGGTTCTCGTTGTTGCGATCGGAGACCTTGCGGTCGCTGTTTTCGGAGCGGATCGCTTCCTTGCGCTGATGCCGTTCGCCGATGTCGGCGACCGCGGCCTCGGCTACCACCGGCTGTTCCTCGCGCGCGGCATCTGCCGCCGGCGCGTCGTCACTGCGCTTGGCATGGCGTTCGCGCGGCTTGCGCTCGCCACCGTCCTTGCGATCATGGGGCTTGCGGTCCTCGTCCTTGCGGCCGGCGCGGCGCGGAGCGCCACGGCCACGGCGGGGCGCTTCGTCCTCGCCGCCTTCGCTGGCGACCACGGTCGACAGGTCGCCGTCATGCCACTCGATCTTGTTGCCGATCAGCCGCTCGATGGCGTCGATGTATTTGGTGTCGGACTTGGTGGCGATGGTGAAGGATTTGCCCGAGCGTCCGGCGCGGCCGGTGCGGCCGATGCGGTGGACATAGTCTTCGGCGTGGATCGGCACGTCGTAGTTGAAGACGTGGCTGACGTCGGGAATGTCGAGGCCGCGCGCGGCGACGTCGGACGCCACGAGATAGCGCAATTTGCCATCGCGGAAATTGGCCAGCATCTGCATGCGGGCGCGCTGGTCCATGTCGCCATGCAGGGCGCCAGCGTCGAAGTCATACTTCAACAGCGAGCGGAACAGCTCCGCTACCTCGACCTTGCGGTTGCAGAAAATGATAGCGTTCTTCAGCTCGGCGTCTTCGGCCTTTATCAGATTGCGTAGCGTCTCGCGCTTGTCCCACGGCTTGGAGCCGGACTTGACCAGGCGCTGGATGATGTTGGTGGCAGCGGATGCCGCCTTGGACACCTCGACGCGCACCGGCGCATGCAGGAATTTCTCGGTGAGCTTGGTGATCTCCGGCGGCATGGTCGCTGAGAAGAACAGCGTCTGCCTGGTGAACGGGATCATCTCGCAGATGCGCTCGATGTCGGGGATGAAGCCCATGTCCAGCATGCGGTCGGCCTCGTCGATGACGAGGATCTCGACGCCGTTGAGCAACAGCTTGCCGCGCTCGCGGTGATCGAGCAGACGGCCGGGCGTGGCGATCAGCACGTCGGCGCCGCGCTCCAGCTTCTTGTCCTGCTCGTCGAAGGAGACGCCGCCGATCAGCAGCGCGATGTTGAGCTTGTGGTTCTTGCCGTATCTGATGAAATTCTCTTCGACCTGCGCGGCGAGCTCGCGCGTCGGCTCGAGGATCAGCGTGCGCGGCATGCGGGCACGGGCCCTGCCTTTTTCGAGGCGGGTCAGCATCGGCAGCACGAAGGAAGCCGTCTTGCCGGTGCCGGTCTGTGCTATGCCCAGAATATCCTTGCCGAGCAAGGCATGCGGGATGGCGCCAGCCTGGATCGGCGTCGGCACGGTGTAGCCCGCATCGGTGACTGCGGAAAGGACCTTGGGCGACAGGCCGAGGTCTGAAAAGGTCAACGCTTCTAGAGCGGTCGTGGTGTCTGAGGACAAGAGTTGCTGTCTTTGGCTGGTTCGGGGAAGCGCAACGGCATCCGTCGCGGCAAGCACAGCGTGCCTGCAAGATTGGTATTGCGATTAGGCGCAAGCCCGCGATTTGTCAACAGAAACGGGGCGGGATTGGCACGATTGTGAAAACGTAAGCTTAATCGCGATGCTTAATTAGGTAGTCACTCTTTGCGCCGGCTCAATAGCGAAACTGCTCGGCGAGAATGCGTTCGTTCCACGAATGGTTGGGATCAAACAGCAGCGTTGCCGTCGCAGTCGGCGATTCGCGGACCGTTACGGAAGCCACCGCCTTGACCTCGGTGTGGTCGGCGGCGGTGTTCACCGGGCGCTTTTCCGACTCCAGAATATCGAAGCGTACGGTCGCCTTGTTTGACAACAAGGCACCCCGCCAACGGCGCGGCCGGAACGGGCTGACCGGGGTCAGCGCGAGCAACGGCGCATCCAGCGGCAGGATCGGCCCGTGCGCCGAAAGATTGTACGCGGTGGAGCCGGCCGGCGTCGCGATCATCACGCCGTCGCAGTTCAGTTCCTCGATTCGTACCTGCTCATCGACGGTGATGCGGATCTTTGCCGTCTGGTAGGACTGACGCCACAGCGCCACCTCGTTGATGGCGAGTGCCGAAACCGTCTCGCCCTCATGCGTCAACGCCAGCATTTCCAGCGGGCGGATCGTTTCGGCGACCGCGGCCGCGATGCGCTCGGTGAGGCCCCCGACGCGGTACTCGTTCATCAGGAAGCCGATGGTGCCACGGTTCATGCCGTAGACCTTCTTTCCCGTGCTCATGGTGTCGCGCAAGGTCTGCAGCAGGAAGCCGTCGCCACCCAGCGCCACCACCACCTGGGCGTCGTCGAAGGATGCCTGGCCATAGCGGGCCGACAGGCTCTCCATCGCCGCCCTGGCATCGGCAGTGTCGGAGGAGACGAAGGCGAGATTGGCTTTGCTCATGACATTCCGATGGCGGTCGGCCGATGGCGGTCGGCGGCGGTTGCGTGGGGTAGCATGGGCAAGCGCATCTGCAAAGGGAGGCATCGTCCGGCGCAGTTGCGACCGCGGCGAAACGAAATCGGCGGCTCGCGCTTCATGTCGCCGGAACGGCGAATGTGATGGTTAAGAGCGAGCTTAAACACTCGTAAAGCCTGATCGATCATGTTAGCCGACAGAGGATGGGTGGCTGGGGGGCTAGCCAGTCGAGACCTGTCTATTGCCGGTGACACGCCTGATTATCGTCTTCCTTGTGATGGGAAGTTTCGCCCTTCTCTTTGCGGAGCTTGTGCGGCAGTCCGAAGACATGAGCTCCAGGCCGATGGCCTCACGCTGCGGCGGCGCCGGCGTGCCATGCCCCCAAAACGCGTTGTAGGCTGAAGCCAATCTGCCAACGACGATCCGTCGCCTACTGCGCGACAATCCTCAGGTTGGCGCTGCCTTAGAATGTGTAGGCGAGATAGGTCGGATCGCCGGTCTGGTAGAATTCTCTGCGGACATCCTGCAGGATCTCGGCCAGATAGACCGGCCCGTCCTTGATCCGCGTGCTGATGCCGCCATAGAATCGGTCGAGAAGGCCGCTGCCGCACGGTCGGTCAGTGGCCACATGCCGCCGATGAAGCCGGAAGCGCCGCCCGCCAGCACCGCCGGACCCCAGCCCTGCACGAAGCCGCCGAGCATCTGCGAACGGCCGGTGTCGCAGGCGTTGAAAAAGTAGAACGGATTGCCCTTGCCATGCGCGGCCGCGACCAGCGCGGCCCATGTATCGGGGTCGAGCGACTGGTCGACGAGATCGATGGCAAAGACCGGCCGGCCGCTGTTCGGCTGGTTGACCTCGCCATGACCGGAGAAATGAATGAAACCGGTCGAGACTTCGCCGACCAGTTTTTCGAAGGAGATGAAATCGCCATCGAAGCGGCGGTAGCCGGCGAGCTTGCTCAGCGCCGCGATCTCGTCCTGTTGGAAGCGCAGCGACTGCTTGTCGACATAGGAGGGCGCGACAGCCGCGACGCCGGTGAAGGTCATGCGGTCGAGCGGGTTGTCGACCTGTGAGGCACTGCTGCGCGGAGCCCAGCGTGCCAGCCGGTAGCCCATGCCGAGAAAACCGTCGGCTATAGCGCCGTCGACGCTGCGCGGACGGATCAATTCCCAGGGCAGTGTCGGGCTGTTCGAGGTGATCTGGATCGAATGCAGCTCGCCTTTGCCGCGCAGCGACCAGAACACGTCCTTGAACGCTTTCGGCACATAGTCGCGGTAGAGCGCATCGCCAAAACCTTCGGCGGCCAGCGTGACAAAGCGCTTTTGCGCGCCCGGATCGCTGCTTGCGGCAGGCTGCTGCAGCGAAACCGCGCCGCGCAAGCTCAGGCCGAGCTGCAGCAGGCGGCGGTATTCGGAGTCCAGCCACGCCGCCATCTCAGGTGGCGTCGAGAACGTATCGGTCACCGGACCGGCCAGATGCGGCGAATGGATGATGATCTGCCCCGAACCCAGCCCGCTCGGATCGTCATAGAGGATGGTCACGTCGAGATCGGGAACGTCATCGCCGCCCGCGCCACCAAGCGTGACATCGCCTGTCACCGCCGGTTGCGGCGGTGTAGCGGCCAGCATCAGCATGGCAGGTGCTGCGGAGCGTTCGGCTGTGGCGCTCGGAGCGGCTGCATCGACAGGCGCTGTGCGACGGATGACAACGGACCGCGACGCCGATCCGAGGAACCTCCCGGCGCTGTAGATGCGTGCGATGAACTGGGACGGCTTGCTTTCCTTGGCGATCGGCCGCGCCTTGACGCCGAAGCGGACGAAGTCGCTGTCGCCCTGGCGGTAGAGCGTCGTCCGCCGGCTCCATTTGCCGCCGTCGGTGAGATCGAAGCCGGAGGCGAACAGATCGATGTCGATCGGCCATTGCTCGGCTCCTGCCGGCATCGCCATGGCCAGGGCGCCATCTTCCGTCACCGACGAGCCCGGCGCTGCCTTCACCTTCACTTCGGGCGTGAATTGCTCTTCGGTAAGGGCGATCGAAACGGTCACCGTCTCGCCGGCGACAATCTCATCCGGCGCATCGATGGTTGGATGGCGCACCACCTCGACAGCGCCCGTCTCGGGTTGTGGAAGGGCGCCGCCGGAAGGAGGGCTTTGCGCCTGGTCGATGGGCGGCGGCGCTGGTTTCGGTGGCGCCTGCGCCTCCGGCGGACTTTCGGCGCCGGTCGCGGGTGGCGGGGCCGATGTCATGCCGTCCTCAGGGGGGATCCCTGCCTTATCGGGGGGCGGTTCGGCGCCGGTGGCTCCGCCATCCTGCGGATAGGTCCCGCCGAGATTGTTCTGGGCAGCGGCCGCAGCTGCGTCTTCAAGACGTTGCTTTTCCTCTTCGTATCGTTGCCGAGCCTGCTCTTCCTGCAATTGGCGCTGCTGTTCCTGGCGTTTGTATTCCTCGTAGAGCGCCGCCTCCTTGGCGCTGTCGCCCATCGCGGCATCGGGACTGCCGGAGCCCGGTGCAACGTCCATGGGGTAGGGCTCCTGACCGCTGTCATCGGCGTGGTCGCTGCCGTCAGGCTCCCAACCCCCACTCCCGGAGATGTAGCCGCCGCTCGCCATCGCCGGCGGTGCCGGTTCCGGCACAAGCGGCAGCGCCGGTGCCGCGCCGGCCACCTGGTCCGGCGTCAGCACAAAGGCAGCGTCTGCCGAGCGGCCATATGCCATCCATGGCCACTGGGCGCCTGACGTTTTGTCGATAGTGGTTTGCCTGACCGAGGCGAGGATGATGGCTATGTCCGCGCCGCGCTTGACCAGCGCAGCGGTGAGCGCATCGGCAAATACGGTGACGGGGCGGGCTTCGTCCAGTGCAACGGTTCCGGGTTTGGCCGACAGGGCGACGATGGCGTGGGTGAGGGGATCGACCGCCGCCAGACCCTGCATCACGCCGGAAGTAGGGTTGTGGCCATCGCCGGGAATGTCGAGCAGAACCACCTTCAATGTCGGGGTTGCCTCGAGCGCCTGCATGAACAGATCGAGGGGCAATGCCATCTGGTCGACCGTTTCCTTTGAATCGATCCGGGTGCCGCGCGTCAGTAAATAGTTCCTGCCGTTGGCCTGCGCGGTGTGGCCGACATAGTAGAAGATGCCGACGGAGTCCGGATTGGCCAGGGATTGGGCGAAATCATGCATGGCGCGCGCGACATCGGCGCGGTCGCCATCCGACACCTGCCGGACGGTGAAGCCAAGCGATCGTAGTGTCGCTGCAACGAGTTCGGCACTGAGGTCGGCGTTGGCGATTGCCGGTGAGCCCTCAGAGGCCGGATTGGCAACAACCAGCGCTATCCGCTCTTCGCCGCGCGCAGCGGAGAAGAGCGCCATGGTCATCAGCAGCACGACCGCCAGAAAAAGGCGCATGACCGTGATCCAAGCCCTGCAGGCTGCGGCGCTCACGCCACGGCTTGCCCCAATTCATCAATGGCCCAACCTTGACCATATCATGTCGGCTTCGCCGGCGCACTGCCGGTGCCGATGATGCAGTTGTGTCCCTAAAAGATATTGACTGTATGTTTAGTAATTAATACCGTTGCCCGAGATACCGAGTTGGTCAGCCGGCATTCGCCGGTGAATGATCACCAGGACGAAGGGAACTTAGGGACTCGAGGCGCAATCCCGCCGGTCCCAACAATGGGAGACACAAGCATGCAGTTGAAATCGACCGCCACGGCGCTCGGCCTGTCGCTGCTGGCGATGACCGGCATTGCCCACGCCGAAGGCGAACTCCAGATCTACAATTGGGGCAACTATACCAGCCCGGACCTGATCAAGAAGTTCGAGGAGACCTACAAGGTCAAGGTTACCGTCACCGACTACGACTCCAACGATACGGCTCTGGCCAAGGTCCGCCAGGGCGCTTCCGGCTATGACATCGTCGTTCCATCGGCCAGCGTGATGCCGATCTGGATCAGCGAAGGCCTGCTCTTGGAAACCGATCCCAACAAGATGGAGAACTTTAGAAACGTCGATCCGAGATGGGTCGACGTGCCGTTCGATCCCGGCCGCAAATACTCCGTGCCGTGGCAATGGGGCACGACCGGAATTTCGGTCAACAAATCGATCTATGCGGGCGATCCGAACACCTCGGCGATTTTCCTCGATCCGCCGCCGAAACTCGTCGGCAAGATCAATGTCGTGCCCGAAATGGGGGACATCATGTTCCTCGCCATTGCCTATGAGGGCGGTAAGTACTGCACCGACGACAAGGTGCTCTTGAAGAAGGTGCATGACAAGCTCATCGAGGCGAAAGCGAAATGGCTGTCGCTCGACTATGCGGCCGTCGACGGTCTCGGCAGGGGCGACATTGCCGCCGGCGTCAACTGGAACGGCATATCGCTGCGCGAGCGGCTGGAGAACGACAAGATCGTCTACGGCTATCCCAAGGAGGGCTTTCCAATCTGGATGGACAATGTCGCGGTGCTCAAGGATGCCAAGAACGTCGAGAACGCCAAGCTCTTCCAGAATTTCATCATGGACCCCAGGAATGCAGCGATGATCTCGGCCTTCGCGCACTACGCCAATGGCATCAAGGGCTCCGAGCCCTTCCTGCCGGCCGATATGAAGGGCGCGCCCGAAGTGGATGTTCCGGCCGAATTTGCCGACAAGGGCCAATTCATGCCGGCCTGTCCCGCAGACGTCCAGGCGCTCTACACCAGGATCTGGACCGATCTGCAGAAATAGCGGGCCCGCCAGCCGAAGCTGACCACCAAACATCGGGCCGCGGATCGCGGCCCTGCCATCGCCAATGCCAGATGCCGTAAAGCCGCCGCGGGAGATTTTCGATGTCCGATCTCGACCTTTGCTACATGCCGGCCAGCGAGGTGTTGCGGCTGTTCAAGGCGAAGAAACTGTCGCCTGTGGAACTGATGCAGGCCACCATCCGCCGCGCCGAGGCGACCAAGGCGACGATCAATTGCCTTACCTTCACGCATTTCGACGAGGCGATGGCTCTCGCCAGAAAAGCCGAAGCGAAATACGCCAGGGGCGCCAGGACCGGCGCACTCGAGGGCCTGCCGATCGGCATCAAGGATGAGAACTACATCAAGGGCAAGCCGACCTCGCATGGCTCGCTGCTGTCCGGGGACGCGCTTGGCGGCCATACCTCGACGATGAACGAGCGTGTCATGAAGGCCGGCGGCATCGTCCACGCCCGCACGGCGACGCCCGAATTCAGCTGCGCCGGTTATACCTGGTCGAAGCGCTGGGGCGTCACGCGCAACCCCTGGAACCCGGATTTCACGCCGGGCGGTTCGTCGGGAGGTTCGGCGGCAACGCTGGCCTCCGGCACGTCGTCGATCGCAACCGGCTCGGACATAGCGGGCTCAATCCGCATCCCTGCCTCGGCCTGCGGCCTGGTCGGCTTCAAGCCGCCTTACGGCCGCAATCCCGATGAGCCGCCGTTCAATCTCGATTTCTACTGCCACACCGGGCCCTTGGCCCGAAACGTCGGGGATGCGATCCTGCTGCAGAACGTCATGGCCGGGCCGAGCCCGCTCGACATCGCCACGCTGCGCCCGAAACTGCGCCTGCCGCTCGACTACAAGCCGATCAAGGGTTGGAAGATCGCATTCTCCATGGATCTCGGGTCCTTCGAGGTGGATGCGGACGTGCGCAAGAACACGCTCGCTGCCTGCGATGTGTTCCGCTCGCTCGGCGCCACCGTCGAGGAGGTGGACCTCGGCTGGGGCGACGAGGTGCTCAAGGCCGGCATGGCCTATCTCGAACATCTCTTCGGCGCCTCGCTGTCGCCGCTGCTCGCCAAGCACGGCAAGGACATGACCAGCTATGCCAGGCAGTTTGCGCAGGACGGCCAGAAGTCGAAGGCCACGGACTTTGTCGCAACTTTGGACGTGGCGGCCAGGATGTACCAGACGCTGGGGCCGTTGCTGGAAAAATACGATGTGCTGATCTGCCCGACCAATGCGCTTCCCGCAGTGCCGGCGGAATTCGATCAGACCAAAGGCAAGGTCGAGATCAATGGACGAGAGGTGAACCCGTCGCTGGGCTGGGTGATGACGACGCCGTTCAACATGCTGAGCCGCTGCCCGGTTCTGTCGATCCCGTCGGGCCGCGCCGCCAACGGCGTGCCGACAGGCATCCAGATTGTCGGCCGCACCTATAGCGACGCTGACGTGTTCCGGGCGGGTATGGCCTATGAGACGGCTCGTGGTCAGTGGTACACGAATGCCGGGACACGCCCGACGCTGTGAGTCCGCAGGGCGCCGGCATGCCAAGGCAGCGGCGGGATGTTTCGGCCGCCGGGGAAAGGCCTGACGACAATGGCGCAACGCATAGCCACTCCGGATGCGGGAAAAAGCAAGGCGGCCAAGGGTGCGGCGAACGACGCCGCGCCCAAGGACCGCCGGCGCGAGCGCGGCGAAGCGAGGGTCCAGCGCATCATCGACGCCACAATCGAGCTCATCGCGGAGGAGGGGCTGGCCAGCGTCACCATGCAGCGCATTGCCGGGCATGTCGGCTCGTCCAACGCACTGGTGGTCTTTCATTTTCGCAGCAAGGAGAACCTGTTCCGGGCCGTCCTGCAATATCTCAGCGACCAATATGACGCGCTGTGGCTGACGCTGGTGCGGGCGCCCGGCCTGTCGCCGGTGGAGCGGGTGTTGGGCGCGGTCGACTGCGCGCAGCGCTTTGCCCGGCAGCATCCGAAATGGGTTTCGGTCTTCGTCGTGTTTTCCAGCGACCGCAAGAGCATGCAGATCTACAATGAAATCGGCCTGCCGAGCGATCTCGCCTACACGGCCGAAGCGCGCGAACTGCTGATCGAGATTTCCCGCAGCGGCGGTTACACCGGCGTCGACATAGACACGCTGTCGGAGAGCCTGAACTATCTGGTGCATGGCGCCTGGTATTGGGACCATCTCAACCCGTCCAGCCGCGACACCGACGTGCTGCGCAAGACCATGCTGCTCCTGCTGCACCAGGCGTTTCCACGGCATTTTGAGTTGGGGTGAGAGGCGGCCAAATCGCGAGCGACGGAAAGCGTCCTCTGCAAACCTAAACCCGAAAATCTCTACGATGCCTTGATCTCTGTAAAAACGCTTGCACAATCCAAAGGTGCGAGCTAAACAACCCAGGGATGCATTCGAGGGTGGGTAAATGTGGCATTGGGCGATACTTCTGTTGCTGATTGGCGTGCCGGTTTTCTTCGCCGTCCGGTCGTCGCGCAAATCCTCACAGAGCCCAGATGACCTCGTGGGGTTCGGCGGCTGGCTGATCCTGCTGGCGATCAGCCTGTCCCTTTCGCCGTTGCGCACAGTTGTCGATATGGCCAGTCTGGTCAAAACCTACCAACAGCTTGTTACAGTGCCCAACGGGGCCTTGGCCATCTATGGCGAGGCAGCCCTCAATCTGGCATTTCTGGTGCTTCAGCTGGTCGTGCTTGTTTCGATGCTGCGGCGAAGCCACCGCTTTCCGCAGCTGTTCATATGTCTGTGGTTTGCGATCCCTCTCTTATTCGTACTGGACACAGTTTGGATATCGACTGTGCTTGGTGTCCCGGTAAACCGTTTGCTTGCCGGAGGAGCTCTGGTTACACCTTTGGCATCCTTCATAGTCACAGGGATCTGGGCCGCCTACGTCTACAGGTCGGTCAGGGTGAGGAACACGTTCGGCGATACGGCAGCCATACAGGCTGCCACATTTTCCTAGAAGGTCCGACGGCTGCGAGTTGGCCTGATGTCGTGCTGCCAGCTCCGCCGAACAGAACCGTCGGCAGTCCTCCTTCGTCTAACGAGCTTCGAGTGGCCTGCCACCCGAAGCTCGAAGAGCGAAGGGTGGTGCCCCCGGACGGAATCGAACCGCCGACCTTCGGTTTACAAAACCGCTGCTCTACCAGCTGAGCTACAAGGGCACGGCGCTCCGGTTAGCATATTTCGTGCGCCAG
Organism: Mesorhizobium sp. M0615; assembly: GCF_040320805.1. Lineage (NCBI taxonomy): Bacteria > Pseudomonadati > Pseudomonadota > Alphaproteobacteria > Hyphomicrobiales > Phyllobacteriaceae > Mesorhizobium > Mesorhizobium sp. M0615. The sequence continues at coordinate 211,253 of NZ_JAMYQI010000004.1, forward strand.
TAAAGACAAAACTCCGTTTCCGATCGCTAATGGACCCCGCCGAGGTGGGCGGGCCGCCATCCTGAAAACCGCCAATGCGATCCCTACATATCTCTCAGGTGCAAACGCATCGAACGGGGTGTCGCATGATCAGACTTGTCATCATCCTGCCGCTTGTCGTCATCGCCTGGTTTCTCGTGGTGAAGCTCATCAAGGATGTGAAGAGCGCCAAGATCGACTGGACCGGCGTCGCCACCATCATCGGCTTCATCGTGCTGGCCTTCTGGCTGCGGCACGTTACGGGCATGGGGTGACGGGAGCGAATAGCGAATAGGGAGTAGCGAATAGGGAAGTCTTAACTCCCGAAAGCCATTTCGCTACTCGCTACTCGCTACTCGCTGAAACCTTCGAACCTTTCGCCGCACCGCGACGACTGATCTCCAGAGGCAAATGGTCGCCTCGACCAGGGATTCAGGAGATCATCATGTTGAAGCGCACTCTTACTTCGGGCCTGGTCGCCATCTTCCTCGCCACTGGCGCGGTCGCCGGTACCTTGCAGTCGTCCTCCGCTCACGGCCATCATCACCACCATCACCATAAGCATCACGACAAGCCCTGGTGGTGGTGGAACCATCACCACAAGCACCATCACCACAAGCATCATCATCACCACGGGAAAGTGATCATCTTCCTTTGAGCGAGACGACCTGCCTCGCGGAAGGGCGGCTTCGGCCGCCCTTTTTTTGCGAGCGACGGCGCCACTGATGTGGGCCACCCGGTTACCGGCAACATAAGATTTCAGCGCTGTCGCGCGAAGATTTCGCGAGTGACGAAACGTCGACCGCAGAAAGTTCTCTGGTCCGAGAGAAAAATCTTCAAAAACCTCGAACCTTTTTCCTGCTCGCCGCGACTGATGATCAAGAGGCGGATGGATCGCCTCTCGCAACGAAACAAGGAGATCGTCATGTTCACGCGCAAAATCGCTTCTGCCCTCATCGCCAGCACCGTCGCCGCCACCTCGCTGGTCGGCACCGTCCAGCCGTCGGCCGCCCACAGCCATCACCACAACCGCGAAATCGGCATCGGCATCGCCGCCGGCGTCGGCGGCTTCGTCCTCGGCAGCCTGCTCAATCAGCCCCGCACCGTCTATGTCGACGACGAGGGTGGCTCCTGGCACGTCCGCCGCTGCGCCAACCGCTACGCCAGTTACGATCCGTACTCCGACACCTATGTCGGCTATGACGGCTACCGCCACTATTGCCGCCTTTAAGAGGAGGCACCCCCACACGGAAAGGAGGGGCTGTACGCAGCCCCTCCTTCCTGATTTGAGCGCGCCGCGGTGCGGGCTACGGTTTGGAGATCGGCAATCCCGCTGCACGGCAGATGCGGGCAACACTCGCATTCTGCGATTGATCCCCCATGGCGATGAGTTCGAAGCTGCTTCCTTCATCCGGATAGATCTTGGCGGCGAACGGTTGGTCTGTTGTATGACCACCGGACGACGTCTTTGCAGCGACATGGCCGCAGACCAGGATTTCGCGGCGGCCGTCGAGCGTTCGCTCGCCGGCAAGCATCGTCCCGAATTTGGCGGATACAGGATCATGTAAATGCTGGCGAATGCCGATCGTGATTGTCTCCTCCAAAGCGAGCGAGATCGGAATCTCGCTGACTTGCTGGGAGACAGGGGCGGGCTCGGGCGCCGTCGCCACGCATCCGCACAGTGAAGCGGCGAGCAAAAGCTGAAGCGTTCTCCGCATTATAATCGGAACCCGCCGATCATCCTCGTCACCTCAGCGGCGGCGTCGCGCACCAGCGGCCCGATCTCGTCCAGCCGCTCCATCGTCACCCGCACCGTCGGTCCGGAGACCGAGACACCGCCGATCGGCTCGCCGAACTCGTTGAAAATGGCGGCGGCCACGCAGCGCATGCCGGGATGCCGCTCCTCGTCGTCGACCGACCAGCCGCGGTGCTTGATGACAGCCAGGTCATGGGCCAGCGCCGAAATGTCGGACAGCGTCTTGTCGGTGAAGCGCTGCAGGCCCGACTTGCGCAGGATGGCGGCGACGCGTTCCGGCTCGAGCTGCGCCAGCACCGCCTTGCCGATGCCCGAGGCATGGAAGGAGCTGCGCGTGCCCGGGCGGAAGAAGGCGCGGATCGCCTGATGGGTCTCGACCTGGCTGACGAAAACGACGCAATCGTCCTCGGCGACGCCGAGATTGGCGGTTTCACCGGTCTTCTCCATCAATTCCTGCATGACCACGCGGGCCCTGTCGACAAGCTTGCGGCGGCGCAGGAAGGCGGCACCCATGCGGTAGGTCTCGACGCCGATCGACCACAGCTGGTCCGATGTATCGAACTCGACCATGCCGTGGTTCTGCAGCGTCGTCAGCATGCGGTAGGCGGTGGACGCCGCGAGCTCGCTACGCGCCGAAATCTCGCTCAGCGACAGGCCACTGCCTTCAGCGACGATGGCCAGGATGCGCAAGGCCCGGTCCAGCGACTGTACAGAACCGGCCTCGGACGGACCGTTGAAAGCGCGCGGCCGGCCGCGCTGGCGTTTTTCGCTGGTTTCCATGGCGGCATTGTCGCCGGTTTCGCCGAAATCGCAATGAAAAACTTTTTCATCGTTTTGATGGCCGGATTCATTGGAAAACGAAAAACCCAGGGGAATCAGTGGATAGAAGCGGTTTTCTCGAAATGAAAAATTATTCTGAAAAAATTGAAAAATGAAAACGACACTGGCATTGTCTACCAACCAACAATCTTGAGGAGGCTGGACATGGCCAGGATGCGCGCTGTCGATGCAGCGGTTCTCGTTCTCGAAAAGGAAGGCGTTTCCTGCGGCTTCGGCGTGCCGGGCGCGGCGATCAATCCGTTCTATTCGGCGCTGAAGGCGAGGGGCTCGATCCGCCACATCCTGGCGCGCCATGTCGAGGCGGCCTCGCATATGGCCGAAGGCTACACGAGAGCCAAATCAGGCAATATCGGGCTGTGCATCGGCACGTCGGGCCCGGCCGGCACCGACATGGTCACCGGGCTCTATTCGGCGGCGGCGGACTCCATCCCGATCCTGTGCATCACTGGTCAGGCGCCGCGGGCACGGCTCAACAAGGAGGATTTCCAGGCGGTCGATATCGCCGCCATAGCCGCACCCGTCGCCAAATGGGCGGTCACGGTCATGGAGCCCTATCTCGTGCCGATGGCGCTGCAGAAGGCATTTCACCTGATGCGCTCGTCGCGACCGGGCCCGGTGCTCATCGACCTGCCGGTCGACGTGCAATTGGCCGAGATCGAATTCGATATCGATGCCTATGAACCGCTGGTCCCGTTCAAGCCGGCAATGTCGCGCGCCCAGGCCGAAAAGGCCTTGGCGATGCTCAATGCCGCGGAAAAGCCGCTGATCGTCGCCGGCGGCGGCATCATCAACGCCGATGCGTCGGATCTGTTGATCGAATTCGCCGAGATAACGGGCGTGCCGGTCATCCCGACGCTAATGGGCTGGGGCGCGATCCCCGACGACCACCGGCTGATGGCCGGCATGTGCGGGCTGCAGACCTCGCATCGCTACGGCAATGCGACGATGTTGGAAGCCGATTTCGTCTTTGGCATCGGCAATCGCTGGGCCAACCGCCACACCGGTTCGGTCGATGTCTACACCAAGGGCAAGAAATTCATCCATGTCGACATCGAACCGACCCAGATCGGCCGGGTGTTCGCGCCGGATCTCGGCGTCGTCTCGGACGCCGGTGCGGCACTGAAGATGCTGCTCGACGTCGCCACAGAGTGGAAGACGGCTGGAAAGCTGCGCGACTGGTCGGGCTGGGCGAAGGAATGCCAGGCCCGAAAGATGACGATGAAGCGCAAGACGCATTTCGAGCAGGTGCCGCTGAAGCCGCAGCGCGTCTATGAGGAGATGAACAAGGCGTTCGGCCGCGACACCACCTATGTCACCACGATCGGCCTGTCGCAGATCGCCGGGGCGCAGTTCCTGCATGTCTACAAGCCGCGCAACTGGATCAATTGCGGCCAGGCCGGCCCGCTCGGCTGGACGCTGCCGGCGGCGCTTGGCGTGCGCGCCGCCGATCCCGACCGAACCATCGTAGCGCTGTCGGGCGACTATGATTTTCAGTTCATGATCGAGGAACTGGCGGCCGGCGCACAGCACAAACTGCCGTATATGCACGTCGTCGTGAACAACGCCTATCTCGGCCTGATCCGCCAGGCGCAGCGCGGTTTTGCGATGGATTTCGAGGTCAGCCTCGCCTTCGAGAACGTCAACCGCTCCAACGATCCGGAGGCCGGCTACGGCGTCGACCATGTCGCGGTCGCCGAAGCCATGGGCTGCAAGGCGGTGCGGGTGCGCAAGCCGGAAGAGTTCGCCGGCGCGTTCAAGGAAGCGCAGCGGCTGATGAAGGAATACCAGGTGCCGGTGGTGCTCGAATTCATCCTCGAACGCGTCACCAACATTTCCATGGGCACGGAAATCGACAAGATCACCGAATTCGAGGACCTTGCCGAAAGCCATGAGGATGCGCCGACGGCGATTGTGTTGCTCGATTAGGCGCGCCGATATTCAGGTGAGACAGGCCTGCAAACGGCGCCTTCCTGCGCTTCCGGTGCTCACGTACAGAAAGTACGTTCCGCTCCGGTTCTCGAAAGTCACCGTTTTCGACTCTGCCTGACCTGAATCTCAACACGCCTAGGGCCAAGCAGAAGATGGAGAAAAAGAATGCCGCGTTTTTCAGCCAATCTGTCGATGCTCTTTGGCGAGCACGATTTCCTCGACCGTTTCGATGCCGCCGCCCGCGCCGGCTTCAAGGGCGTCGAATATATCGGCCCCTATGATCATGCGCCCGAGATCGTTGCGGCGCGGCTGAAGAAGAACGGCCTGAACCAGGTGCTTTTCAACCTGCCGGCCGGCGACTGGGGCAAGGGCGAGCGCGGCATCGCGGTGCTACCCGACCGCGTGCCGGAATTCCGGCAAGGCATCGCCAAGGCGATCAGCTATGCCCATGCGCTGGGCTGCGAGCAGGTCAATTGCCTCGCCGGCATCGCGCCGCAGGGCGTGGATCGTTCGGTGCTGGAAAATACCTTTGCCGAAAACCTGGCGTTTGCGGCCGAGAAACTGGAGCAGGCCGGCATCCGGCTTTTGATCGAGCCGATCAATACGCGCGACATCCCGGGCTTCTTCCTGAACTATTCGAACCAGGCGCTGGCGCTGATCGAGCGCGTCGGCTCGAAGAACCTGTTCCTGCAATACGACATCTATCACATGCAGATCATGGAGGGGGATCTCGCCCGTACCATCGAGGCCAACCTCGGCCGCATCGCGCATATCCAGCTTGCGGACAATCCCGGCCGTCACGAGCCGGGGACGGGCGAGATCAATTATCCCTTCCTCTACGAGCATATCGACCGGATTGGTTATTCCGGCTGGGTCGGGGCGGAATACAAGCCGAAGGCGGGGACGGAGGCCGGGTTGGGGTGGTTCAGAGAGCTTAACGGGCAGGGGAGTGCTGCGGCTTAGGCGTCGCAGCCCCCTCATCCGGCCCTTCGGGCCACCTTCTCCCCGAGGGGAGAAGAGATCGCCGAGGTTAGCGCCAGCCTCTTCTCCCCAACGGGGAGAAGGTGGCCGCGTAGCGGCCGGATGAGGGGGCGTTTCACACAGTCATTTGGAGAACAACAATGGAAACCATCGGCTTCATCGGCCTTGGCATCATGGGCGCGCCGATGGCGGGGCATCTGCTCGATGCCGGCTACACCGTCGTCGCCAGCGACCACCGCTCGAAGCAGCCGGCCGATCTCGTCGCCAAGGGCTTGACAAGCATCACCGGCCACGCGGCAGTGGCGAAGGCCGCGGATATCATCATCACCATGGTTCCCGACACCCCGCAGGTAGCCGAGGTGCTGTTCGGCGAGAACGGTGTCGCTTCCGCCCTGAGCAAGGGCAAGCTGGTCATCGACATGAGCTCGATCTCGCCGATCGAGACCAAGGTTTTCGCCAAGAAAATCAACGATCTCGGCTGCGACTATCTTGACGCGCCGGTGTCGGGCGGCGAGGTCGGCGCAAAGGCGGCGTCGCTGACCATCATGGTCGGCGGCGAGGACAAGGCGTTCGAGCGCGCCAAGCCCGTGTTCGAAAAGATGGGCAAGAACATCACGCTTGTCGGCCCGAACGGCGTCGGCCAGACCACCAAGGTTGCCAACCAGATCGTCGTGGCCCTGACCATCGAGGCGATCGCCGAGGCGCTGGTCTTTGCCTCAAAAGCCGGCGCCGACCCCGCCAAGGTCCGGCAGGCGCTGATGGGCGGGCTGGCGGCATCGCGCATCCTCGAGGTGCATGGCGAGCGCATGATAAAGCGCGCCTTCGCGCCGGGCTTCCGCATCGAACTGCACCAGAAGGATCTCAATCTGGCGCTGGAAGGCGCCAAGGCACTCGGTGTCTCGCTGCCCAATACGTCGACGACGCAGCAGCTGTTCAACTCATGCTCGGCGAATGGCGGGGCAAAAGAGGATCACTCAGCGCTGGTTCGTGCGCTGGAGCGGATGGCGGGGCATGAAGTGGGTGAATAGCGAATGGTGAATAGTGAATAGTGAATGGTGACGGTAAGAACGCTTTTCCATTCACTATTTCACCATTCACCCTCCAAGGAATTTCCGTGCCGCATAAAGGCTCACCGCCGCCGCATTCGACACGTTGAGCGAGCGGATGGCGCCGGGCATGTCAAGGCGGGCGAGTGTCGTCACCGTCTCGCGCGTCTTCTGGCGCAGGCCCTTGCCCTCGGCGCCGAGCACCAGCGCAATCTTTTCGCCTGAAAAACTCGTTTCGAGCTCCGCTGGCCCATCGGAATCGAGGCCAATGGTCTGGAAGCCGGCTTCGTGCAGCTGTTCCAGCGCATCTGCCAGGTTCTTCACCTCAATCTGATCGATGTGTTCCAGCGCGCCGGAGGCGGATTTGGCCAGCACGCCGGATTCCTGCGGGCTGTGGCGCGCGGTGGTGATCAGCGCGCCGGCGCCGAAGGCGACCGCCGAGCGCAGGATGGCGCCCACATTGTGCGGGTCGGTCACCTGGTCGAGCACCAGCACCAGTTTGGTATCGCCGAGCGCGTCGAGGCGTTTTGGCTTCAACGGCTCTGCCTCGATCAGCACGCCCTGGTGGACGGCATCCGAGCCGGTGATCTTGTCGATCTCCTTGGGCTCGACGAGTTCGGCCTTGAACGGCAGAGCGGCGAGATCGGCGATCGCCAGCCGCTCGGCGGCGTTGCGCGTCACCAGCATCTTTTTGATCCGCCGGCGCGGATTGTCGAGCGCCGCTCGCACCGTGTGCAGGCCATAGAGCCTGACAAGCCCGTCGGCGGCGTTTTCGCCCGGCGGCACCGGCTGGCGCGGCCGGAAGGCGGGCGCGCCGCCGGCCTTCTCGTCGCGGTGGGCGCGGCGCAGCTTGGCGTAATGGGTGTCTTTGGCGGTCTTGGGCGTGTTGTCATTGCTCATGGCCGGCTTCTATAGCCGCGTCGTCGGGCTGTGGATACGGGCAGAAAGCCGGCTTGCCGGGCAGGCTGTCAAATTCAGCGCATTTTGCCTTGGGGTGCGGTTGACACCCACTGGCCTTGCCGCCATAAGGCGCTTCGCTGATTTCGGACAAAACCCTGGTTTCGACCTGATCGGCGAGAATGCCTCGTTGCAAGGCTTCGACGGCAGGCTGGAGAGGTGCCCGAGTGGTTAAAGGGGACGGACTGTAAATCCGTTAGCTTAGCTTACGTTGGTTCGAATCCAACCCTCTCCACCACTGCCAGCCCGCGAACCTTGAGGACGATGCGGGTATAGCTCAGTGGTAGAGCAGCAGCCTTCCAAGCTGAATATGCGGGTTCGATTCCCGCTACCCGCTCCAACTTCCCCCATCAAATCTGAGCGAATACGTCCAAGACGTTGCCGTGGGTGATTTTCCGGTTTCCGTCTACACGCCGGTCGATGCAGCGACCGCCGACCGGTTCATGGCTGTGGTGAAGGCGACGCCCGACAACCGCAGAGCGGCGTCGGGCGCGTTTCGGTCCGATGCAGAAGCAGGCGGTGTACCCTAGTTGTTAAACGCCGAAGCAACCTGATGCTGTTGCGGCATCTGTCCGTTCGGCGTCAGTCTGTCGACAATGCCTGGCAGGGCTGTGGACAATTGCTTGAGCAACTCCTGCTCGTCCAGTCCGGTCCTTTGCGCGATCTCTCGAATGACCTGCGGGCCGATCGCCTTGCCCAGATCATTGGCGTTGATCGGCTGGTTCTGCCCGGTGCCGACCCAGGAGTCAGCGACATTGCCTTGGCCGGCATTCTTGAGCTTGTCGAGCAGTCCGCCCAGTCCGCCGAGCAGGCCGCCGTCGCTGGAGGCCGCGGTTCCGGTGGGGGCTGGCGTTTGAGGCTGAGGGGGTTCGCCCGTCTCTCCGGCACTCGTCTGTTCGGCGCTTCTGCCGCTCAGCATCTTTCCCACCAGCAGCGCGCCGAGCGCGATCATCAGCGGTTTGGTGATGTTGCCGCCGGGTACGGCGTTGTCAAAGAGTCCCATAGGTCAATCCTCCATAACGGCCAAGCCCGTCCCGCCGGCTACAATGGAGCATGCGGGCGGAAATTCAAGTTGGCTTGAGCTTTTGACAATCATGTGACCATGATCGGCCGGCGGGGGAATGGAGAGGAAAAATGGGCATTATCAGCTGGATTATCCTCGGCGTCATCGCCGGCTTTATCGGCAGCAAGATCGTCAACAAGACCGGCCAGGGCCTGATCATGGATATCGTGCTCGGCATTGTCGGCGCCATCGTCGGCGGGCTGATCTTCAGCGCCTTTGGCGCCACGGGCGTGACCGGCCTCAACATCTGGAGCCTGATCGTCGCCGTCATCGGCGCGGTGGTCGTGCTGTGGGCCTATCACCAGTTCTCCGGCAAGCGAACGCTTTAGGCGCCAGTCTGCCGATTGGTTGACCGCAGGACGGCCAAACCTGCTTCGACGCGTTGACTTGGGTCAGGCGACGACGGTCAGCCTGCGTTTGCGTTCATCAAGCGAGACGATGGTCAGCCCGCTCGCGACCACCAGCAGGATGCCGCAGACCGCCAAGGCATTCGGGAACTGCCCGAATACCAGCACGCCTGAGATGACCGCCCAGACGGTGAAGCAGTAGTAGAACGGTGCTACGACGCCGGTCGGACCGACGCGATAGGCCATGAAGATGAAGAAATGGCCGAAGATCAGGAAGAATCCGGCGCCGGCCATGAGCAGCAGGTGCCGGGCTTCCGGCATTACCCAGCGCTCGGAAACGAGATGCGCGGCGCCGGCGCCGATCAGCACCACTACGACGGCGGAAATGGCGACGATCATGCCCGGCACCTCGGCCGCGATCCGCCTGCCGGCAAGATCGCGCGCCGCCGCCAATACCGCGTTGCCGAGCGCCAGCAACGCATAGACCGAGATGCCCTGCATGGTCGGCTGGGCCACCATGAGCGCACCGATGAAGCCGAGCCCGATCAGCGCCATGCGCACGCCGCCGATCCGTTCGCCGAACAGGATGGAGGAGCCGACCAGCATCAAAAGCGGGGTGATCTGCCCGAGCGCGGTCGAATCGGCGATCTGCATGTTGGCCAGCGCCACGACGTAACAGAGGATGGCCGCGAGCTCGAGCAGGTTGCGGCGCAGCACGCGTTTGTCGAAGATCAAAGGGATCTGCCTGCCATAGCCCAGCAGGAACAGCAGCGGCATGCCCCATAGCGTGGCCGCGACCCCGCGCAGGAACAGCACTTCATAGGACGGCAAGCCCGCGGTCGCGAGTTTCATCATCGTGTCGTTGACGAGGTACGACCCCGTCGAAACGATCATGAACAGCGGGCCGCGTATGGAGGTCGGTATGAATTGCATGGGGCAACCAAATCAGACCGCCGCCGTAGCGGCAATGGGCCAGGCGCCGGCTGCACATCCGGCAGGCAAAGGCCAGGACATGGGCGGGACAGGACATGGGCGGGAATAGCAAACAGGTGCTGGAGCCCGCAGCCCCCATTTCATTTCCGCTCGCGCGTTCCTATATCAGCGCCACATCCCCGCAATCGGATCATCGGTTGAGACCGAGTGGACAGCGCACCCGGCCACAAGGCACTTGTGTTTTTCGGCCGTAGTCGCTAATCGCCCCGCATTCGACTGAACTGAAGGTCAAGGCCGTCCAAGGAAAGAGACTATGGCAAAAGGTAAATTCGAGCGTAACAAGCCTCATGTGAACATTGGCACGATTGGCCACGTCGATCATGGCAAGACGTCGCTGACGGCGGCGATCACGAAGTATTTTGGCGAGTACAAGCGCTACGACCAGATCGATGCGGCGCCCGAAGAGAAGGCCCGCGGCATCACGATTTCGACGGCGCACGTCGAATACGAGACGACTGCGCGCCACTACGCCCATGTCGACTGCCCCGGCCACGCCGACTATGTGAAGAACATGATCACCGGCGCCGCGCAGATGGACGGCGCGATCCTGGTCGTGTCGGCCGCCGACGGCCCGATGCCGCAGACCCGCGAGCACATCCTGCTTGCCCGTCAGGTCGGCGTGCCGTCGATCGTGGTGTTCCTGAACAAGGTCGACCAGGTCGACGATGCCGAGCTGCTCGAACTGGTCGAGCTCGAGGTTCGCGAGCTTCTGTCGAAGAACGAGTTCCCCGGCGACGACATTCCGATCGTCAAGGGTTCGGCGCTGGCAGCACTCGAAGATTCCAACAAGACCATCGGCGAAGATGCGATCCGCGAGCTGATGGCTGCGGTCGATGCTTACATCCCGACGCCGGTTCGTCCGCTGGACAAGCCGTTCCTGATGCCGATCGAAGACGTGTTCTCGATCTCGGGCCGTGGCACGGTCGTGACCGGCCGCGTCGAGCGCGGCATCGTCAAGGTCGGCGAGGAACTGGAAATCATCGGCATCCGTCCGACGACCAAGACGACCTGCACGGGCGTCGAGATGTTCCGCAAGCTGCTCGATCAGGGCCAGGCCGGCGACAACATCGGCGCGCTGCTGCGTGGCGTTGATCGTGAAGGCGTCGAGCGCGGCCAGGTTCTGGCCAAGCCCGGTACGGTGAAGCCGCACAAGAAGTTCGTGGCCGAAGCCTACATCCTGACCAAGGACGAAGGTGGCCGTCACACGCCGTTCTTCACCAACTACCGTCCGCAGTTCTACTTCCGCACGACCGACGTGACCGGCATCGTGTCGCTGCCGGAAGGCACGGAGATGGTTATGCCCGGCGACAACATCACGGTCGATGTCGAGCTGATCGTGCCGATCGCCATGGAAGAGAAGCTGCGCTTCGCCATCCGTGAAGGCGGCCGCACCGTCGGTGCCGGCATCGTCGTCACCATCAAAGAGTAATCGAGCCCGGCATCGCCGGATCGAAACGGGATAGGGGCGGCCCTCGGGCCGCCCTTTTTCGTTGGCCAGATGTGCCTGTTTTGGGGTCCCAATCTCTGTTGCAAGTCTGTGAGCCTCTACAGTATAGATTGCATTGAGGGCTTGGTCGGATGGTTCCACAGCACCGTTTGCATAGTCGGTCATGGTGGGCACTGGGGCTGATCTGCCTGGCGTCGATGTTTGCCATGGGCAGCGCCGCCTTCGCGGCCGAGACAAAAAATTCAGAGCCGGATCCGGATCCGCCGATGCGGTTCGTCGTCGTGCGCAGCGACGCGGCGGGCTGTGAGCCGACCTGTCCGGAATGGATATCGGCCGAGGGTGCGATATCGGCCAAGTCGCCGGCGCTGCTCAAGGCTGCCCTGAAAACGCTCGGCGGCCGCAAATTGCCGATCGTCATCAACTCTCCGGGCGGCGATGTCGATGCGGCCATCGCCATGGGCCGGATGATACGCAAGAACAAGCTCGACATCGCGGTCGGCAGGACGTGGTTCGTCGGCTGCGAGCCGGGGATGAAAAACTGCAAGGAGAACGACGCCAGAGGCGCGCACTATATCGGCAGCCCCTATGTGCTCGGCAGCTATTGCGCGTCCGCTTGTCCAATGATGCTGGCCGGCGGCACCAGGCGCCTGGTCGGGCCGCTGGCCTATCTCGGCGTCCACCAGATCACCACCACGATCGTGCAGATGAACGTGCAATATCAGGTCCGCTACCGGATCGTGAAAGGCAAGAAGCGGGTCATCAGCAAGAAGGTCGTCAGCCGCAAGAACACCGGCAGCTACAAGACCTACGAGATGAGCAAGGGGGTGGAGCGCAAGCTGTCCGCCTATTTCAAGGAGATGGGTGTCGACCTCAGCATCATCGAGACGATGAAGAGCACGCCGGCCAGCGACATCCAGCAGATCGACCTCAGCGACATGCTGACAATGAAGCTGGTCACCAGCGAAGACGCTGCAGATCTGCTGACCAGCGCAAGCCTGTGCAGGCTGGACCTTCCGGCTCCGAATTGCCGGGAAATACCGGAGAACAAGCCAGCCGGCGGCCTGCCGGACGTGGCAAAGGCTGCGCCGCTGCCGCTGAAGCCGGAGAGCGCGCCGCACGATGACGGCATGCGCTTTGTCGTGGTTCGCGGCAGCAACCCGCTCTGCAATCCCGACTGCCCGGAATGGATTGCAGCGCAAGGCGCGATTACGCCTCAGACGCCGCAGAAACTCAGCCAATTGCTCGCCACGCTTGGCAACCGGCGGCTGCCGGTGGTGATCAGCTCGCGAGGCGGAGACCTCTCCGGCGCCCTGGCGGCGGGCCGGATCATCCATGAAAAGAAGCTCGACGTTGCCGTTGCCCGCACAGATTTCGTCGACTGCGACCCGGCAGAGTGGAATTGCCTGGCCAAGGAAGGCGCCTATGCCGGACTGAGCGTCCATGGCGACGGCGACTGCGATTCGGCCTGCGCGCTCATGCTGGCCGGTGGCGCCAGACGGCTTGTCGGTTCCCAGGCGCGGCTCAGCCTCTATCTGATGGGGCAGAAGCAGGCGGTCAGGTCTTACCTCGACGAGATGGCGATCAGCCCCGCTTTGTTCAGGGCGCTCCAGGGCAGTTCGGTCGAGCGTCAGCTCGAACCCGACATGATGCTGAAGGTCGGCCTGACGACCGGGCGCCAGTCGGTGGATGCGCTGACGGGGTCCAGCATCTGCAGATCGGCGCCGAAACCTGAGAATTGCCGCGTGGTGCCGTCGTCCAATGGCTGATCGTGCCCTATCGTCATGGAAGCGAAAGGGGTCGGATGGGCGTGCTGGAGCCGAGGAAGGCGACGCCGGCAAGCGACATCACGCCGAAGCGCCGGCCAAATTGTAGCGCGGCGGGTTCACACTCGCCATCGAGGCAGGTTGAGCAGGGCGCGATTTCCGCTATCGTCGTGCAGGCGCCGGGCTTGGCGGAGGATCAAGAATGAGCCAGGATGTCCCGACACTCTACGAATGGGCCGGCGGCATCGAAGCCCTCAACCAGCTGACGGAAACCTTTTACGACAAGGTGTCGCGCGACCCGGTGGTCGGCCCGGTGTTCAAACACATGTCGCCGGATCATCCCACGCATGTCGCGGCCTTCATCGGCGAGGTTTTTGGCGGACCGAAGACCTACAGCGAACAGCATGGCGGCCATCGCGAGATGGTCATGCATCACTTGGGCAAGCATCTGACGGAGGAACAGCGCCGCCGCTGGATCAGCCTGCTTGCCGATGCCGCCGATGCGGTCGGGCTGCCGGACGATCCCGAATTCCGTTCCGCCTTCATGGGCTATGTCGAATGGGGGTCACGGCTTGCCAAGATGAATTCCACCCTCGGCGAGACCTGCGACCCGCAGACCGAACCGATGCCGGCCTGGGGCTGGGGCGTACCGGGCGGGCCGTACAAGCCGCCGGCCGGGGATTGAGCGCCGGCATGCGGCTTCAGGCAGGCGAAAAATCGAGATCGGCAGGGACGGGCTGGTCATCACCTATTCGGATTTTGGCAAAGGATCTGAAAGCGCGTCAGACACTCTTTACAGCGCGCCCGGAAGCTTTTAGGAAGCGCCTGCGCTGAAACGCGCGTACGGGCATAGCTCAGTTGGTAGAGCGGCGGTCTCCAAAACCGCAGGTCGTAGGTTCGAGCCCTGCTGCCCGTGCCATTTTCCTCGTTGGAATCCGGCATTTTAGAAACGCCTTGTTTTGGCTCCTCGTTTGGTTGGGCTGAAGCCGCGTACTCGACGAGCGACGTTCCGAAGGCATGCGCAGAGCGAGAGCGCTGATGCGCAATGCCGAAGTCGGCGTATTTCCACGAACGATTTCCTTGATTCAACTGCCATTGGCGAGCCAATTGCCATTTGCGTTCACAATTCAGAATAGGCCTATTTTGCTGCCGCCGGCTGCTTTTCAGCGGCTGCGAATTATTGGAAGCGGGATGCTGGCCTGGCTTCTGAAATTTTCTGAACAGGGCTCTTGAACCGGTTTTCGGCCCTTCCTAATTCGTTTCCCGCCGAGGCCGATTGGCTTGGCAAAAGGCGGCGCTGCTGGGCGGCGCCCTTGTACCCATGTTGCTTCAAGGAGGATGTGGCTATGAGAACCTTTGATAGTCTCTATCGGACCACCGTCGGTTTCGACCGGCTTTTCGACATGCCCGACAGCGGTACGCGTCCGGACTGGCCGCCCTATAACATCGAGAAGGTCGACGAGAACGACTACCGTATCTCGATGGCCATCGCGGGCTTCAGCCAGGATGAGGTTGAGCTGACCCAGCATGGACCCGAACTGGTCGTGGTAGGCCAGAAAGCTGATGATCAGAGCGGACGCCAGCTGCTGCACCAGGGCATTGCCTACCGCAGTTTCAGGCAGACGTTCAAGCTTGCCGACCACATGAAGATCAAGGCAGCCAAACTGGAGAATGGCCTCCTCTCGATCGACATTGTCCGCGAGATTCCCGAAGAGCTGAAGCCGCGCCGCATCAGCATCGGCGTGGGCGACGCCCAGGTGGGCGGCAAGCAGATCGCCCAGGATACGGAACGCACCCGCAAAGCGGCCTGATCGTATCGATTCAGTTATCCCTGCGGTCCGCCTCCCGGCTTCGGCCGGGAGGCCCAGATTGCGGAGAATGGAGATGGACAACTTCTACGAGACACCGACACTTTCTGCGGCACGCTCGGGC
This sequence comes from Mesorhizobium sp. M0615, assembly GCF_040320805.1. Lineage (NCBI taxonomy): Bacteria > Pseudomonadati > Pseudomonadota > Alphaproteobacteria > Hyphomicrobiales > Phyllobacteriaceae > Mesorhizobium > Mesorhizobium sp. M0615. The sequence continues at coordinate 226,325 of NZ_JAMYQI010000004.1, forward strand.
AAAATTGAAACTTCTTTGTGCCTGCTCGACAATCCAGACGACGTCATCAACCATCCACGCCTCAGCCGTGGAGAAAAGCGGGCACTGCTTTCCTCGTGGGCGTCCGATGCCTGCGCGGTGGAAAACCAGCCTGCCTTGCGCCGCCTGGACAACGGCACGGTAATCCCTGTCGACCAGATTCTGAGGGCGTTGAAGGCTCTCGATGAGAAACCCACGCTGGGGAAAGAGACTTCAGGCCGAGTGCTGCCTTGGCGACCCTCCTCGCGCCGCAGCGCTCTCAAGGCTTGGCGGCGTCGTGGCCGTTCTTTCGGCCCCGACGATGACGACGACCCGCCCCCGTGCCCGGCAGTGATCGCGCCGCGCCCACGCCCACCACGCGGAATCGGCGCAGTGGCCGAGGTCGAACTCGCCTGTGCCTGAACTAACCCTGGGTTGATCCAGCTGCCTCGCCAGGGGCAGCTGGATTCCAACCTTGGGTGCTTCATTTGCTTTCCAACACAGCAGGTCGCAGTTTCGACCTCAACGCCATTTCCTCGAACTTGTAATCACGTGCCTGATCTTCCGGATGCATCCTCCGGAATTGGGGTCTGGCATTGAAAAACGGCAGGTGGCTTGCCATATTGGGCGAACTGAGGCATAAGGCCCCGATAGCCGGGACGGGACGACTGGATGGTTCCGAGGCGGCGTTTGATCATAAAGCGGACACTTGCCACTTGCGTGGATCAAGAATCGGTTTTATGTAGACACAACAGACACGCGACGCGTGGAGCTGGGAAGCCGGCTTTACGCGTCCGATTTGCATGGGCGAAATAGCGCTGATTCGGCGCCGACTTGAACCCAGGCGGCACGTCCCGGCCAGCGGGATCATCCAGGAGACCCGGCCAACGGGTCTTGAAGACAGAGCGGCATATGGCTTCGAAAACCACAAATCCTTTCGTCTTTCTCCAGCAGGTTCGCGCGGAAACTGCCAAGGTGACTTGGCCGTCGCGCCGGGAGACGATGATCTCGACGGTGATGGTGCTCGTATTCGCGGTCATCGCGATGATCTTTTTCTTCACCGCCGACGTGGCCATGGGCTACGCGATCGAGCGGTTACTGAGCCTCGGCCATTAAGTCCGGCGATTACGGAGAAGTCTTGAAATGACCGCGCGCTGGTACATTGTCCACGCCTATTCGAACTTCGAAAAGAAGGTCGCCGAGGACATTGAGAACAAGGCCAAGCAGAAGGGCCTGTCCGCCGATATCGAGCAGATCGTGGTGCCGACCGAGAAGGTCGTCGAGATCCGCCGCGGCCGCAAGGTCGATGCCGAGCGCAAGTTCTTTCCGGGCTATGTGTTGCTCAAGGCCAATCTGACCGATGCGGTGTTCTCGCTGGTCAAGAACACGCCGAAGGTCACCGGCTTCCTCGGTGACTCCAAGCCGGTGCCGATCACCGAAGCCGAGGCGCAACGCATCCTAAACCAGGTTCAGGAAGGCGTCGAGCGGCCGAAGCCCTCGGTCACTTTCGAGATCGGCGAGGCGATCCGCGTTTCGGATGGTCCGTTCGCCTCGTTCAACGGTTTCGTCCAGGAAGTGGACGAGGAGCGGGCGCGGCTCAAGGTGGAAGTTTCGATCTTCGGGCGCGCCGTGCCGGTCGATCTGGAATTCGGACAGGTCGAAAAGGGCTGATCCGAAAACCCTGCGCCGGTTCGCCGGCAAGGGGAGGCGGCGCGGAAAGCGCGCGGCCATGAACGGGTGGGAGGCGAATGCGGCTTTAGCCGGCTGCGCGGACCGCACCACCAGACTGCAACCGCCGGTGTTCCCGATACTGGGGCCGGCATGAGATAAAGGCAGGAAAGAGATGGCTAAGAAAATTGCAGGCCAGCTCAAGCTCCAGGTCAAAGCGGGATCGGCTACGCCGTCTCCGCCGATCGGCCCGGCACTTGGTCAGCGCGGCATCAACATCATGGAATTCTGCAAGGCGTTCAACGCGCAGACCCAGGAAATGGAAAAGGGATCGCCGATCCCGGTCGTCATCACCTATTACCAGGACAAGTCCTTCACCTTCGTCATGAAGACGCCGCCGGTGAGCTACTTCCTGAAAAAGGCGGCGAACTTGACGTCAGGTTCGAAAGAGCCGGGCAAGATCAAGGCCGGCACGATCGGTCGCGACAAGGTGCGCGCCATCGCCGAACAGAAGATGAAGGATCTGAACGCAAACGACGTCGAGGCGGCCATGCGCATGGTCGAGGGCTCCGCCCGCTCGATGGGTCTGGAAGTGGTGGGCTGAGATCATGGCAAAGATTGCAAAGCGTGTATCGAAGTCCCGTGACGGCATCGACCCCAACAAGGCTTATGCCCTTGGTGAGGCGCTGAAGCTGCTCAAGGACCGTTCGACGGTGAAGTTCGACGAGACCATCGAAGTTGCGATGAACCTCGGCGTCGACCCGCGCCATGCCGACCAGATGGTCCGCGGCGTGGTCAACCTGCCGAACGGCACCGGCCGCTCTGTCCGCGTCGCCGTGTTCGCACGTGGCGGCAAGGCCGATGAGGCTCGCGCCGCCGGCGCCGACATCGTCGGTGCCGAGGATCTGGTCGACATCGTCCAGAAGGGCACGATCGACTTCGATCGCTGCATCGCCACGCCGGACATGATGCCGCTGGTCGGCCGTCTGGGCAAGGTGCTGGGCCCGCGCGGCATGATGCCGAACCCGAAGGTCGGCACCGTCACCACCGACGTCGCCGCCGCCGTCAAGGCATCGAAGGGCGGCGCTGTCGAGTTCCGCGTCGAGAAGGCCGGCATCGTTCATGCCGGCGTCGGCAAGGTCTCGTTCGACGTCAAGGCGCTGGAAGAAAACGTCCGCGCCTTCGCCGATGCCGTGACCAAGGCAAAGCCGGCTGGCGCCAAGGGCAACTACGTCAAGAAGGTGTCGGTCACCTCGACGATGGGCCCGGGCCTCAAGCTCGACGTCTCGACGCTCGCAGCGTCTTGATACGAAATCTGGATCGGCTGCCAAGGCGCTGATCCGCAAGTGAATTCCGGGCCTCCGACTTGTCGGCGGCCCGGTACCGGAAGTCGAGAGGCTTCCGGACATCCTGTCCGAGATTGCAGGCGGCCCAGAAGCCTTAATTGAATTGGGCCTGCATGAGACGGGTGAAAACCGGACAACGGAGCGACAAGCTCCAATGAAAGGTTCGAACCGTGTTTGCCTTTTGTCTGCGCATCTCCGGCTTGCCGTCGGTGTGGCGAAAGGGGGCAGGATCCTCGAGCGTCGTTCGGGAGATCTGTAATGGATGGCCCGGCCGGCAAAAAGGCAACCCGACGCCTGTCCCACTAGCGGGGCAGGGGTCAACTGGAGATAGGCAGTGGACAGAGCGGAAAAACGCGAACTCGTCACGGGCCTGAATGGTGCTTTTGCAGGCGCTGGTTCAGTCGTCGTGGCCCACTACGCCGGTATCACCGTCGCGCAAATGAACGACCTTCGGTCGAAAATGCGCGCTGCCGGTGGCACCGTCAAAGTCGCGAAGAACCGTCTCGCCAAAATCGCTCTTCAGGGCACGGACTCCGCATCGATCATCGACCTGTTCAAGGGACAGACGCTGATCGCTTATTCGGAGGATCCGATTGCGGCGCCGAAGGTCGCGTCCGATTTCGCCAAGGGAAATGACAAGTTGGTCATTCTCGGCGGCGCAATGGGCACCACCTCGCTCAACGCCGACGGTGTGAAGGCACTCGCCACACTTCCGTCGCTCGATGAGTTGCGCGCCAGGCTGGTTGGCATGATCGCCACGCCGGCAACCCGGATCGCCCAGATCGTCAATGCGCCAGCGGCTTCGGTCGCGCGCGTCATCGGCGCTTACGCCCGGAAGGACGAGGCGGCATGAGGCCGTTCCTCGCTATCACAAACACACGTTCGAACCTGATGAAGGAATACAACAATGGCTGATCTGGCAAAGATCGTAGACGACCTTTCGAAGCTGACCGTCCTCGAGGCGGCCGAGCTGTCGAAGCTTCTGGAAGAAAAGTGGGGCGTTTCGGCTGCTGCTCCGGTGGCGGTTGCCGCTGCCGGCGGCGCTGCCGCTGCTGCTGCTCCGGCTGAGGAAAAGACGGAATTCGACGTCGTCCTCACCGAGGCAGGCGCTCAGAAGATCAACGTCATCAAGGAAGTCCGCGCCATCACCGGCCTGGGCCTCAAGGAAGCCAAGGATCTGGTCGAAGCAGCTCCGAAGCCGGTCAAGGAAGCCGTTTCCAAGGCTGACGCTGAGAAGTTCAAGGCCCAGCTGGAAGCAGCCGGCGCCAAGGTCGACCTGAAGTAAGCGTAAAAGCGGCGGGCGGCCTCGCGCCGTCCGCCACTCCCTTCATCAGAGGGGAGGATGCGTAGCGCGAGATGTACGAGAACCTCTTTCCTGAGGGCCGAAACCGGCCTTCAGGAAACGGGTTTTCTCCCGTTTTAGCCGTCGCCGCCAGGCGGCGGGAAACAGATCAGGGGCCGCCGCCGAGGTGGCCGCGCATGCAAGGTGAGCCGCGGCGAGGCTCGCCCCGAGTTTATAGCTAAGGAGCGACGATGGCCCAGACCCAGACTTTCAATGGCCGCAGACGCGTACGCAAGTTCTTCGGAAAGATTCCGGAAGTTGCGGAGATGCCGAACCTGATCGAGGTTCAAAAAGCATCCTATGACCAGTTCCTGATGGTGGCGGAGCCCAAGGGTGGACGTCCGGACGAGGGACTGCAGGCCGTTTTCAAGTCGGTTTTCCCGATCTCCGATTTCTCCGGCTCCTCGATGCTGGAGTTCGTGAAGTACGAGTTTGAAGGACCGAAATTCGACGTTGACGAATGCCGTCAGCGCGACCTGACCTATGCCGCGCCACTCAAGGTGACGCTGCGCCTCATCGTGTTCGATATCGACGAGGATACCGGCGCAAAGTCGATCAAGGACATCAAGGAGCAGGACGTCTATATGGGCGACATGCCGCTCATGACGCTCAACGGCACCTTCATCGTCAATGGCACGGAGCGCGTCATCGTCTCGCAGATGCACCGTTCGCCGGGCGTCTTCTTCGACCATGACAAGGGCAAGTCGCACTCCTCGGGCAAGCTTTTGTTTGCGGCGCGCGTCATTCCCTATCGCGGTTCGTGGCTCGACATCGAGTTCGATTCCAAGGACGTCGTGCACGCCCGTATCGACCGCCGCCGCAAGATTCCGGTGACGTCGCTCTTGATGGCGCTCGGCATGGACGGCGAAGAAATCCTGTCGACCTTCTACAACAAGATCACCTACAAGCGCGCCGGCGACCACTGGCGCATCCCGTTCAACGTCGAGCGCTTCCGCGGCCTGAAGGCCGTTGGCGACCTCGTCGATGCCGACACCGGCGAAGTTGTCGTCGAGGCCGGCAAGAAGATCACCGCCCGCCAGGCAAGAGCGCTTGGCGAAAAGGGTCTGAAGGCGATCAAGGCGACCGACGAGGATCTGCTCGGCAATTACCTGGCCGAGGACATCGTCAACTACGGCACCGGCGAGATTTTCCTCGAAGCCGGCGACGAGATCGACGAAAAGACGCTGAAGGTGCTGCTCGGCACGGGCGAAAGCGAGATCAAGGTTCTCGACATCGACCATGTCAATGTCGGCGCCTACATCCGAAATACGCTCAACGTCGACAAGAACGAGAGCCGCCAGGACGCACTGTTCGACATCTACCGTGTCATGCGCCCGGGCGAGCCGCCGACGCTTGAAACCGCCGAAGCCATGTTCAACTCGCTGTTCTTCGACTCGGAGCGCTACGACCTGTCGGCCGTCGGCCGCGTCAAGATGAACATGCGCCTCGAGCTCAAGGCTGAGGACACCGTGCGCGTGCTGCGCAAGGACGACATCCTGGCGGTGGTCAAGACGCTGGTCGAACTGCGCGACGGCAAGGGCGAGATCGACGACATCGACAATCTCGGCAACCGCCGCGTGCGTTCCGTCGGCGAGCTGATGGAGAACCAGTACCGCGTCGGCCTGCTGCGCATGGAGCGCGCGATCAAGGAACGTATGTCCTCGATCGAGATCGACACGGTGATGCCGCAGGACCTGATCAACGCCAAGCCGGCGGCTGCCGCCGTACGCGAGTTCTTCGGTTCCTCGCAGCTGTCGCAGTTCATGGATCAGACCAACCCGCTGTCGGAGATCACCCACAAGCGCCGCCTGTCGGCACTTGGACCGGGCGGTCTGACCCGCGAGCGCGCCGGCTTCGAAGTGCGGGACGTGCACCCGACGCATTACGGCCGCATCTGCCCGATCGAGACGCCGGAAGGCCCGAACATCGGTCTGATCAACTCGCTGGCGACCTTCGCGCGCGTCAACAAGTACGGCTTCATCGAAAGCCCGTACCGCAAGATCGTCAACGGCAAGCTGACCAATGAGGTCGTCTATCTCTCCGCTATGGAAGAGTCCAAGCACCACGTCGCGCAGGCCAATGCCGAGCTCGACAAGAATGGTGGTTTCGTCGACGAATTCGTCATTTGCCGCAGCGCCGGCGAAGTGATGATGGCGCCGCGCGAAAACGTCGATCTCATGGACGTGTCGCCCAAGCAGATGGTGTCCGTGGCCGCGGCGCTGATCCCGTTCCTCGAGAACGACGACGCCAACCGCGCGCTGATGGGCTCCAACATGCAGCGTCAGGCCGTGCCGCTGGTGCGCGCCGAAGCGCCGTTCGTCGGCACCGGCATGGAGCCGATCGTTGCCCGTGACTCGGGTGCCGCCATCGGCGCCCGCCGCGGCGGCATCGTCGACCAGGTGGACGCGACGCGTATCGTCATCCGCGCCACGGAAGATCTCGATCCCGGCAAGTCGGGCGTCGACATCTACCGGCTGATGAAGTTCCAGCGTTCGAACCAGAACACCTGCATCAACCAGCGTCCGCTGGTGCGCATGGGCGACCGCGTCAACAAGGGCGACATCATCGCCGACGGTCCGTCGACCGAGCTCGGCGATCTGGCGCTCGGCCGCAACGTGCTGGTCGCGTTCATGCCGTGGAACGGCTACAACTACGAGGACTCGATCCTGCTCTCCGAGCGCATCGTGGCCGACGACGTCTTCACCTCGATCCACATCGAGGAATTCGAGGTCATGGCCCGCGACACCAAGCTTGGACCGGAGGAAATCACGCGCGACATTCCGAACGTTTCGGAAGAAGCGCTGAAGAACCTCGACGAAGCCGGCATCGTCTATATCGGCGCGGAAGTGCAGCCGGGCGACATCCTGGTCGGCAAGATCACGCCGAAGGGCGAAAGCCCGATGACGCCGGAAGAAAAGCTCCTGCGCGCCATCTTCGGTGAAAAGGCGTCCGACGTTCGCGACACCTCGATGCGCATGCCTCCGGGCACCTTCGGCACAGTCGTCGAAGTGCGCGTCTTCAACCGCCACGGCGTCGAGAAGGACGAGCGCGCCATGGCGATCGAACGCGAGGAGATCGAACGCCTCGCCAAGGACCGCGACGACGAGCAGGCGATCCTCGACCGCAACGTCTATTCGCGCCTTTCCGACGTTCTCGTCGGCAAGGAAGCGATTGCCGGGCCGAAGGGCTTCAAGAAGGGCTCGAAGCTGTCGAAGGACACGCTTGACGAGTATCCACGTTCGCAGTGGTGGCAGTTTGCGGTGGAGAACGAAAAGCTCCAGAGCGAACTGGAAGCCCTGCGTGGCCAGTACGACGATTCCAAGAAGGCGCTCGAGCAGCGCTTCATGGACAAGGTCGAGAAGGTGCAGCGCGGCGACGAAATGCCTCCGGGCGTCATGAAGATGGTCAAGGTCTTCGTGGCCGTGAAGCGTAAGATGCAGCCGGGCGACAAGATGGCGGGACGTCACGGCAACAAGGGTGTCGTGTCGCGGATCGTTCCGGTCGAGGACATGCCTTTCCTCGAGGACGGCACGCATGCCGATATCGTGCTCAACCCGCTGGGTGTGCCGAGCCGCATGAATGTCGGCCAGATCCTGGAAACCCATCTGGGCTGGGCATGCGCGGGCATGGGCAAGAAGATCGGCGAGCTGATCGACGCGTACAAGACGGCTGGAGACATCAAGCCGTTGCGCAAGACGCTTGAGAGCTTCATCCCGGCCAACGACCGCAACGAGCCGGTCCGCGAATATGACGACGAGAGCATCGTTCGCCTCAGCGAGCAGATGCGCCGCGGCGTCTCCATCGCGACACCGGTGTTCGACGGCGCGCATGAAGTCGACATCAACATCATGCTGGAGCAGGCAGGCCTGCACACCAGCGGTCAGTCGCAGCTCTATGACGGACGCACCGGCGAGCCGTTCGATCGCAAGGTGACGATGGGCTATATCTATATGCTCAAGCTTCACCACCTGGTGGACGACAAGATCCACGCGCGTTCGATCGGTCCGTACTCGCTCGTTACCCAGCAGCCGCTGGGCGGCAAGGCGCAGTTCGGTGGCCAGCGCTTCGGCGAAATGGAGGTCTGGGCGCTGGAAGCCTATGGCGCCGCCTACACGCTGCAGGAAATGCTGACGGTGAAGTCGGACGATGTCGCCGGCCGCACCAAGGTCTACGAGGCGATCGTGCGCGGCGACGACACGTTCGAGGCCGGCATTCCCGAGAGCTTCAACGTGCTCGTCAAGGAAATGCGGTCTCTCGGCCTCAATGTCGAGCTGGAGAATACCAAGCTCGACGACAACCCTGTCCGGCTGCCAGATGCTGCCGAATAGGGGCGCGGCCGAGTAAGCAAGACATCCGGTCGCGGAACGCCGCGACCGGATGCAACAAATTCTACGGCCAGTGGGCCGACCACTCAGCGGGCATTTGGCCCGCGTTAGATGCAAGGGGTTTTCGAGGACCCCGAAAAGGAGAACGGCATGAACCAAGAGGTCATGAATCTCTTCAATCCGCAGGCGCCGGCGCAGGTGTTCGATTCCATTCGGATATCGCTCGCCAGCCCTGAGAAGATTCTGTCCTGGTCGTTCGGCGAGATCAAGAAGCCGGAGACCATCAACTACCGCACCTTCAAGCCGGAGCGTGACGGTCTGTTCTGTGCGCGCATTTTTGGCCCGATCAAGGACTATGAATGCCTGTGCGGCAAGTACAAGCGCATGAAGTACAAGGGCGTCATCTGCGAAAAGTGCGGCGTCGAAGTCACGCTGTCGCGCGTTCGCCGCGAACGCATGGGCCACATCGAGCTGGCGGCACCTGTCGCTCACATCTGGTTTCTGAAGTCGCTGCCGTCGCGCATCGGCACGCTGCTCGACATGACCCTGAAGGACATCGAGCGCGTCCTCTACTTCGAGAACTACATCGTCACGGAGCCTGGCCTCACTGCGCTGAAGGAGCACCAGCTGCTCAGCGAGGAAGAGTACATGATCGCCGTCGACGAGTATGGCGAGGATTCGTTCACCGCCATGATCGGCGCCGAGGCCATTCATGACCTTCTGGCCGGCATGGACCTGGAGAAGATCGCCGGCGACCTGCGTTCGGAACTGGCTTCGACCACGTCCGAGCTGAAGCAGAAGAAGTATCTGAAGCGGCTCAAGGTCGTCGAGAATTTCATGGAGTCCGGCAACCGTCCGGAATGGATGATCATGAAGGTGGTTCCGGTGATCCCGCCGGACCTGCGCCCGCTGGTTCCTCTGGATGGTGGACGTTTCGCGACGTCCGACCTGAACGATCTCTATCGCCGCGTCATCAACCGCAACAACCGTCTGAAGCGGCTGATCGAGCTGCGCGCCCCCGGCATCATCGTGCGCAATGAAAAGCGCATGCTGCAGGAAGCCGTCGATGCGCTGTTCGACAACGGCCGTCGCGGCCGCGTCATCACCGGCGCCAACAAGCGTCCGCTGAAGTCGCTGTCCGACATGTTGAAGGGCAAGCAGGGCCGGTTCCGCCAGAACCTGCTCGGCAAGCGCGTCGACTATTCGGGCCGTTCGGTCATCGTCACCGGTCCGGAGCTCAAGCTGCACCAATGCGGCCTGCCGAAGAAGATGGCGCTCGAACTGTTCAAGCCGTTCATCTACGCCCGCCTCGACGCCAAGGGGTTCTCCTCGACCGTCAAGCAGGCCAAGAAGTTGGTCGAGAAGGAGCGTCCGGAAGTCTGGGATATCCTCGACGAGGTCATCCGCGAGCATCCGGTGCTCTTGAACCGTGCACCGACGCTGCACCGCCTCGGCATCCAGGCGTTCGAGCCGATCCTGATCGAAGGCAAGGCGATCCAGCTGCATCCGCTGGTCTGCACGGCCTTCAACGCCGACTTCGACGGCGACCAGATGGCCGTTCACGTGCCGCTGTCGCTCGAAGCGCAGCTTGAAGCCCGCGTGCTGATGATGTCGACCAACAACATCCTGCACCCGGCTTCCGGCGCGCCGATCATCGTGCCTTCGCAGGACATGGTCCTGGGTCTCTACTATCTCTCGATCGTCAATCAGAACGAGCCGGGCGAAGGCATGGTGTTTGCCGACATGGGCGAACTCCAGCACGCGCTCGAGACCAAGGCGGTGACGCTGCACTCCAAGATCAAGGGTCGTTTCCGCACGGTCGATGCCGAAGGCAAGGTCGTGTCGAAAATCTACGACACCACGCCTGGCCGCATGATCATCGGCGAGCTGCTGCCGAAGAACGTCAATGTGCCTTACGAGACCGCCAACCAGGAGATGACCAAGAAGAACATCTCCAAGATGATCGACACCGTCTACCGCCACTGCGGTCAGAAGGAGACGGTCATTTTCTGCGACCGCATCATGGCCCTCGGCTTCAGCCACGCCTGCCGCGCCGGCATTTCGTTCGGCAAGGACGACATGCTGATCCCGGACGCCAAGATCAAGCTGGTTTCCGACACCGAAGCTTTGGCCAAGGAATACGAGCAGCAGTACAATGACGGCCTGATCACTCAGGGCGAGAAGTACAACAAGGTCGTCGACGCCTGGGCCAAGTGCTCGGAAAAGGTCGCCGACGAGATGATGGCCCGCATCAAGGCCGTCGAGTTCGAGGACAGTGGCCGTCAAAAGCCGATGAACTCGATCTACATGATGTCGCATTCGGGTGCGCGTGGTTCGCCCACCCAGATGCGTCAGCTCGCCGGCATGCGCGGCCTGATGGCAAAGCCCTCGGGTGAAATCATCGAGACGCCGATCATCTCGAACTTCAAGGAAGGCCTGACCGTGCTCGAGTACTTCAACTCGACCCACGGCGCCCGCAAGGGTCTGGCCGACACCGCCTTGAAGACGGCGAACTCGGGTTACCTCACCCGTCGTCTGGTCGACGTGGCGCAGGACTGCATCGTCAACTCCGTGGATTGCGGCACCGACAAGGGCCTCACCATGCAGCCGATCGTCGATGCCGGTCAGGTCGTCGCTTCGGTCGGTCAGCGCGTGCTGGGCCGCACCTCGCTCGACGACATCACGCACCCGGTTTCGGGCGAGGTTCTGGTCAAGGCCGGAACGCTGATGGACGAGCGTGACGTGGAAAAGATCGAAAAGGCCGGCGTGCAGTCGGTCCGCATTCGCTCGGCACTGACCTGCGAGGTCAGGATCGGCGTGTGCGCGGTCTGCTACGGACGCGATCTTGCCCGCGGCACTCCGGTCAACCAGGGCGAAGCCGTCGGCGTCATCGCGGCGCAGTCGATCGGCGAGCCGGGCACCCAGCTCACCATGCGTACCTTCCACATGGGCGGTACGGCGCAGGTGGTGGACAGCTCGTTCCTTGAAGCCTCGTATGAGGGCAAGGTCGAGATCCGCAACCGCAACGTGGTGCGCAACTCGGACGGCCAGCAGATGGTCATGGGCCGCAACATGGCGGTGCTGATCCTCGACGAAGCCGGCAAGGAGCGTGCCTCGCATCGCCTTACCTATGGTTCGCGCATCTTCGTGGACGATGGCGACAAGGTGAAGCGCGGCCAGCGTATCGCCGAATGGGATCCCTATACCCGCCCCGTCCTCACCGAAATCGAGGGCAAGGTGTCGTACGAGGATCTGGTCGACGGCATTTCCGTTCAGGAAACGGCCGACGAATCGACCGGCATCACCAAGCGCGAGGTCATCGACTGGCGCTCGACGCCACGCGGCAACGACCTCAAGCCGGCGATCGCCATCCTTGACCCCAAGGGCAAGGTCGGCAAGCTGTCGAAGGGCGGCGACGCCCGCTTCCTGCTCTCGGTAGAGGCCATTCTTTCGGTCGAGCCGGGTTCGCAGGTTCGTCCCGGCGACGTTTTGGCGCGTATCCCAATGGAAAGCGCCAAGACCAAGGACATCACCGGCGGTCTGCCGCGTGTTGCCGAACTGTTCGAGGCACGTCGTCCGAAGGATCACGCCATCATCGCCGAGATCGATGGCACGATCCGCTTCGGCCGCGACTACAAGAACAAGCGCCGCATCATCATCGAGCCGCATGACTCGACGCTTGAGCCGGTCGAATACCTGATCCCGAAGGGCAAGCCGTTCCATCTCCAGGACGGCGACGTCATCGAGAAGGGCGACTACATCCTCGACGGCAATCCGGCGCCACACGACATCCTGGCGATCAAGGGCGTGGAAGCACTTGCTTCCTACCTCGTGAACGAAATCCAGGAAGTCTACCGTCTGCAGGGCGTGTCGATCAACGACAAGCACATCGAGGTGATCGTTCGCCAGATGCTGCAGAAGGTCGAGATCACGGTGCAGGGCGACTCGACCTACATTCCGGGCGACCACGTCGACGTGATCGAACTGGAAGAGGTCAACGAGCGCCTGGTCGAGGACGGCAAGAAGCCGGCCGAAGGCCAGCCGGTGCTGCTGGGCATAACCAAGGCCTCGCTGCAGACGCCGTCCTTCATCTCGGCCGCCTCCTTCCAGGAGACGACCAGGGTGCTGACCGAAGCTGCGGTTGCCGGCAAGACCGACATGCTGCAGGGCCTGAAGGAAAACGTCATCGTCGGCCGGCTGATCCCGGCCGGTACCGGCGGCACGATGAGCCAGATCCGGCGCATCGCCACCTCGCGCGACGAACTGATCATCGACGAGCGCCGCAAGGCCTCCGGTGTCGAGGTCGCCGAGCCGATGCTGACCGACATGGTCAACGCCGCGCAGTAAGCGCGGTAGGACGAGAAGAAGGAAGGGGGCCCCAGTGGCCCCTTTTCGCGTTTTGACCCCTAATCGAATCGAGGAAAACATGAGCAAGAAGGTTTGGACTGACGTCGACGACTACATCGTTTCCTCTCTCTTCGAGGCGGATCCCGTCCTTGACGCGGTGCTTGCGGCCAACCGCGACCAGGGCCTGCCGGCCATCGACGTATCGCCGGCGCAGGGCAAGCTGCTGTCGCTGCTGGTCCGCATCAGCGGCGCCAGGAAGGTGCTGGAGATCGGCACGCTTGGCGGCTACTCGACCATCTGGATGGCAAGGGGATTGCCCGTCGGCGGCAAGATCGTGACGCTCGAACTCGAGCCGCATCATGCAAAAGTCGCGCACTCGAATCTCGAGCGGGCAGGGGTGTCGGACAAGGTCGAGCTCAGGATCGGCCCCGCGCTTCAGTCGCTTGAGACGCTGGCTGTCGAAAATGCCGGTCCGTTCGATCTGATCTTCATCGACGCCGACAAGCCGAACAATCCGAATTATCTGTCATGGGCCATGCGCCTGTCGCGGCCGGGGACGGTCATCATCTGCGACAACGTCATCCGCGACGGCACCGTGCTCAACGACGATGGCCGTGACGCCTATGTCGAAGGCGCACGCGGTGCGTTTTCCTTAATCGGCGGCGACAAGCGCCTGGACGGCACCGCCATCCAGACCGTCGGCGCCAAAGGCTATGACGGCTTTGCGATTGCGATCGTCGAGTAAGGCTGCATGGTGAGTGTCCGGACTGCGGTGCGGCAGAACTCATCGTTCAATCGAAGAACGCTTCCACCACATTGCGCTTGCCGAGCATGAAGGCGTCGGCCACGTGCTGCAGGGGTGCCAAATCGACATCGGAGACGCCGTCGCGTACGATTTCAGCGAAGCGCCGGTAAAGCTGGGGATATTCGGCCTCCGGCTCGTCGTGAACCACCTTGCCGTCGATGGCGAGCCTGGTGCCGCCGCCGGACAGCACCATCTTGCCCTTGTCGGTGTCGGCCAGGATGTCCCAGCTCTGTGGTCCCGTCTGCAGCCAGTCGAGCTCCATGGTCACCGGCAACCCATCCGAGGTACGGAAGGTCACGTGGGCCGCCACAGGCGAGGCGCGGTTTTCCGGGAAGTCGAGGACGGCCGAGGTGATGAACATCGCCGGCAGGATGTGGGTTGCGATCGACAGTGCGTTTATGCCGGGATCGAAGACGCCGAAACCGCCCGGCGCCCAGATCCAATCCTGGTTCGGATGCCAGCGGCGGACATCTTCCTTCCAGACGATGGCAGCCGAGTTGACCTTGGCCGACGCCAGGAAGGCGCGCGCGGCCTCCACTGCCGGCGCGTAGCGCGAATGCCAGCTGGCGAACAGTGAAACGCCATTGGCTGCCGCCAGCCGCTTCAGGTCCTCGACCTCACTGACCGTGGCGCCCGGCGGCTTCTCCAGGAAAACATGCTTCTTCGCCATCAGCGCGGTGCGTGCCGCGTCGTAGCGGAACTGCGGCGGCATGCACAGCGACACGGCCTCGAGTTCCGGCACCGCGTCGAGCATCGCCTCGATGGTCGGAAAATTCGGGATGCCGTCCACCTTGCCGTGCCGGCTGGCGGCGGCGATGAGGCGGTAGTCCGCATCCTTGGCCACTGCCGGCAGATGCTGGTCGCGCACGATCTTGCCGACGCCGACGATGCCGAGCTTGATGGGACCATTGTTCGAGGGCATGGGAACTCCGCGGATTCGAATTTGGCTGGTTAAGTCGCCCGGTTCTTAGCAGAGAACCGGTGCCGGGCAAGCCGGCGCGGTGACAGGCGCAAGCAGCCGGCGACGCTCAGAGCGGAACCTCGAACGTAACGATCGACACTTCGCCTTCGAGCGCGCCCTGGAAGGCCGACAGATGCGGCTCCTCGTCGGGTACGCCCTCGATATCGCCGATCTGGTCGAGCTCAGCTTCGGCATAGCCTTCGGCGGCGAGCGATTCGAGCGCCCGGCGCACGGCCGAATCGTCGTCGGGCGCAACCAGCATCACATGGACGCCTTCCGGCTTGCCGCCCTTTTTTTTCCAGACCCGGCCGGTGACGATGGTGACCGGGCGCTCCTCATTGTCGTTCACGGGCTGATTCCTTTTGAGACGGGTGCGGGCGAGGGGATTTGCGCTGTCCATGGCGCCTTTTGCCATGAAGAACCCGCGCATGACAGCCAAAAGCCGGTCACTTTTCTTGTCTGCGCGGGTCACTTTCTTCCTCTGCCTTGCAAAATGAAGAAAGAAAATTACATGCGTCTTTCACATGGCTGCCAAGCCGTCGTCAGCGCGCAATATTTGGCGTGCCGGGGTTGACGGTTCACGGTCTTGCGAGTAGAAGCCGCCCAGTCAGAACCGATGTGAGGCTCTCCCTTCCGAAGCGACACGCCTTGGAGTTTGCCTCAAACAGGGTTCGTTTTACGAGCGAAAAGACATTTCCGGCGCGCATGAAGCGGTTCCCGCTTCCTCTGCATTTTGTTCGGGCAGGACCGCGAGGCGCGGTTTATGGCCCGAATTTGCGTATGGAATTGGCGCTTTGAGCGGCCCTGACCGGGCGAGACACGGAATTGAGAGACAAGAGGGTTTAATGCCTACCGTCAACCAGCTGATCCGCAAGCCGCGCATTGCGCCAGTGAAGCGCAACAAGGTCCCGGCCATGCAGCAGAACCCGCAGAAGCGGGGCGTCTGCACGCGCGTCTATACAACGACGCCGAAGAAGCCGAACTCGGCACTGCGCAAGGTGGCCAAGATCCGCCTGACCAACGGCTTTGAAGTGATCGGCTACATCCCCGGCGAAGGCCACAACCTTCAGGAACACTCCGTGGTCATGATCCGCGGCGGCCGCGTCAAGGATCTTCCGGGCGTGCGCTACCACATCATCCGCGGCGTGCTCGACACGCAGGGCGTGAAGAACCGCAAGCAGCGCCGTTCGAAGTACGGCGCCAAGCGTCCGAAGTAAGATTTTCCGGCCCTGGCGCTGCTTGAATGCGTCGGGCTACGAGATTGAGAGACAAAAGCCATGTCGCGTCGTCACAGTGCAGAAAAGCGTGAGATCAATCCGGACCCGAAGTTCGGCGATCTGATCGTCACCAAGTTCATGAACGCCGTCATGTATGACGGCAAGAAGTCGGTTGCCGAGACCATCGTCTACGGTGCGCTCGACCAGGTTCAGTCGAAGACCAAGCAGGAGCCGGTCACCGTCTTCCATCAGGCGCTCGACAATGTCGCGCCGCATGTGGAAGTCCGGTCGCGCCGCGTCGGCGGCGCCACCTACCAGGTTCCGGTCGATGTGCGCCCCGAGCGCCGCCAGGCCCTGGCGATCCGCTGGCTGATCGCCGCGGCCCGCAACCGCAACGAGACCACCATGGTCGACCGCCTCTCCGGCGAGCTGATGGACGCGGCTAATAACCGCGGCACCGCCGTGAAGAAGCGTGAAGACACCCACAAGATGGCAGAAGCCAACCGCGCTTTCGCGCACTACCGCTGGTAAAGCGCGAACGAGACTGAGAAGGCATCCACGATGGCCCGCGAATACAAAATCGAAGACTACCGCAATTTCGGTATCATGGCGCATATTGACGCCGGCAAGACGACGACCACCGAGCGCGTCCTCTATTACACGGGCAAGTCGCACAAGATCGGCGAAGTCCACGACGGCGCTGCCACCATGGATTGGATGGAGCAGGAGCAGGAGCGCGGCATCACCATCACGTCCGCCGCCACCACGACCTTCTGGAAGGGTCGCAGCGGCAAGATGTACCGCTTCAACATCATCGACACTCCCGGACACGTCGACTTCACCATCGAAGTCGAGCGTTCGCTGCGCGTGCTCGACGGCGCCATTGCGCTGCTCGATGCCAATGCCGGTGTTGAGCCGCAGACGGAAACCGTCTGGCGCCAGGCCGACAAGTACAAAGTTCCGCGCATGATCTTCTGCAACAAGATGGACAAGATCGGCGCCGACTTCTACCGCTCGGTCGAGATGATCGGCTCGCGTCTTGGTGCGCATGCCGTCGTCATGCAGCTGCCGATCGGCGCTGAGACCGAGTTCAAGGGTGTCGTCGATCTCGTCGAGATGAACGCGCTGGTCTGGCGCGACGAGACGCTGGGCGCTGCCTGGGACGTCGTCGAGATCCCGGCCGACCTGCAGGCTCGCGCCGAAGAATACCGCGAGAAGATGATCGAAGCCGCTGTCGAAATGGACGAGACGGCACTCGAGAATTACCTCGAAGGCAAGATGCCGTCGAATGACGAGATCCGCGCGCTGATCCGCAAGGGCACCATCGCGGTCAAGTTCTACCCGATGTTCTGTGGCTCGGCCTTCAAGAACAAGGGCGTGCAGCCGCTGCTCGATGCCGTCGTCGAATACCTGCCGTCGCCGGCCGATGTTCCCGCCATCAAGGGCGTCGACGCCAAGACCGACGTCGAGATCGAGCGTCATGCCGACGACAACGAGCCGCTGTCGATGCTGGCCTTCAAGATCATGAACGACCCGTTCGTCGGTTCGCTGACCTTTGCCCGCATCTATTCGGGCAAGCTGACCAAGGGCATCTCGGTCGATAACACCGTCAAGGGCAAGAAAGAGCGCATCGGCCGCATGCTGCAGATGCATGCGAATTCGCGCGCCGACGTCGAAGAAGCCTTTGCCGGCGACATCGTTGCTCTGGCCGGCCTCAAGGACACGACCACCGGCGACACGCTCAGCGATCCGCTGCACCCGGTCATCCTCGAGCGCATGGAATTCCCCGATCCGGTCATCCAGATCGCCATCGAGCCGAAGACCAAGAACGACCAGGAAAAGATGGGCCTCGCCCTTCACCGCCTGGCCGCCGAGGATCCGTCATTCCGCGTCAAGACCGACGAGGAAAGCGGCCAGACCATCATTTCGGGCATGGGCGAACTTCACCTCGACATCATCGTCGACCGCATGCGCCGCGAGTTCAAGGTCGAGGCCAATGTCGGCGCGCCGCAGGTGGCTTACCGCGAGACCATCACCCGCAGGCACGAGCAGGACTACACCCACAAGAAGCAGACCGGCGGTACCGGTCAGTTCGCTCGCGTCAAGATCGTGTTCGAACCGAACCCGGAAAGCTCGGAGTTCGAGTTCGAGACCAAGATCGTCGGCGGCGCCGTTCCCAAGGAATACATCCCGGGTGTCGAAAAAGGCATCAACAGCGTCATGTCGTCGGGTCCGTTCGCGGGCTTCCCGATGATCGGCGTCAAGGCGACGCTCATCGACGGCGCGTACCACGATGTTGACTCCAGCGTCCTGGCCTTCGAAATCGCCGGCCGCGCCTGCTTCCGTGAAGCCGCACCCAAGCTTGGCGTGCAGTTGCTCGAGCCGATCATGAAGGTCGAAGTCGTGACGCCGGAAGACTATGTCGGCAGCGTCATCGGCGACCTGAACGGCCGTCGTGGCCAGATTCAGGGCCAGGAGGCTCGCGGCGTGGCTGTCGTCATCAACGCGATGGTGCCGCTGGCCAACATGTTCAAGTACGTCGACAACCTGCGCTCGATGAGCCAGGGCCGCGCTGCCTACACGATGCAGTTCGATCACTATGAGCCTGTGCCGACCGCGGTCGCCCAGGAAGTCCAGAAGAAATACGCGTAACCCCAGCGGGTTGCATCGGTAACTTAATTCAAGGCCCGTACGGGCGAGCAGATTGGAGACATCACATGGCAAAAGGTAAATTCGAGCGTAACAAGCCTCATGTGAACATTGGCACGATTGGCCACGTCGATCATGGCAAGACGTCGCTGACGGCGGCGATCACGAAGTATTTTGGCGAGTACAAGCGCTACGACCAGATCGATGCGGCGCCCGAAGAGAAGGCCCGCGGCATCACCATTTCGACGGCGCACGTCGAATACGAGACGGCTGCGCGCCACTACGCCCATGTCGACTGCCCCGGCCACGCCGACTATGTGAAGAACATGATCACGGGTGCTGCGCAGATGGACGGCGCGATCCTGGTCGTGTCGGCCGCCGACGGCCCGATGCCGCAGACCCGCGAGCACATCCTGCTTGCCCGTCAGGTCGGCGTGCCGTCGATCGTGGTGTTCCTGAACAAGGTCGACCAGGTCGACGATGCCGAGCTGCTCGAACTGGTCGAGCTCGAGGTTCGCGAGCTTCTGTCGAAGAACGAGTTCCCCGGCGACGACATTCCGATCGTCAAGGGTTCGGCGCTGGCTGCTCTTGAAGATTCCAACAAGACCATCGGCGAAGACGCGATCCGCGAGCTGATGGCTGCGGTCGATGCTTACATCCCGACGCCGGTTCGTCCGCTGGACAAGCCGTTCCTGATGCCGATCGAAGACGTGTTCTCGATCTCGGGCCGTGGCACGGTCGTGACCGGCCGCGTCGAGCGCGGCATCGTCAAGGTCGGCGAGGAACTGGAAATCATCGGCATCCGTCCGACGACCAAGACGACCTGCACGGGCGTCGAGATGTTCCGCAAGCTGCTCGATCAGGGCCAGGCCGGCGACAACATCGGCGCGCTGCTGCGCGGCGTTGATCGTGAAGGCGTCGAGCGCGGCCAGGTTCTGGCCAAGCCCGGTACGGTGAAGCCGCACAAGAAGTTCGTGGCCGAAGCCTACATCCTGACCAAGGACGAAGGTGGCCGTCACACGCCGTTCTTCACCAACTACCGTCCGCAGTTCTACTTCCGCACGACCGACGTGACCGGCATCGTGTCGCTGCCGGAAGGCACGGAAATGGTTATGCCCGGCGACAACATCACGGTCGATGTCGAGCTGATCGTGCCGATCGCCATGGAAGAGAAGCTGCGCTTCGCCATCCGTGAAGGCGGCCGCACCGTCGGTGCCGGCATCGTCGTCACCATCAAAGAGTAATTTGGACTTAAACCGATCTGTCGCGGGCGCAGGATTTGCCCGCGCCGCGCCAGAACAAGGAAGTGACGCATGAACGGACAGAATATCCGCATCCGCCTGAAGGCGTTTGATCACCGCGTGCTCGACGCCTCGACGAAAGAAATCGTGTCGACGGCCAAGCGCACCGGAGCAAACGTCCGCGGCCCCATTCCGCTGCCGACGCGGATCGAAAAGTTCACGGTCAACCGGTCGCCTCACGTCGACAAGAAGAGCCGCGAGCAGTTCGAGATGCGCACGCACAAGCGTCTGCTCGACATCGTCGATCCGACCCCGCAGACGGTCGATGCTTTGATGAAGCTCGATCTGGCCGCCGGTGTCGACGTCGAGATCAAGCTCTAAGGGAATGAGAGCGCGGTAAGGGGCGGTGCCCCTGGCCCGGAACTCTAAAGGAATTGAACCGATGCGTTCAGGTGTGATTGCAAAGAAGGTGGGAATGACCCGCATCTATAATGATGCCGGGGAACATGTTCCCGTCACCGTTCTCCAGATGGAGAACTGCCAGGTCGTGGCTCAGCGCACGCAGGAGAAGAACGGCTATACGGCCGTCCAGCTCGGCGTTGGCCTTGCCAAGGTAAAGAACACGTCGAAGGCGATGCGCGGCCATTTCGCGACCGCTTCCGTCGAGCCGAAGGCGAAGGTCGCCGAGTTCCGCGTCTCCGCCGACAACATGATCGATGTCGGCGCCGAGATCACCGTCGAGCACTTCGTCGCCGGCCAGAAGGTCGATGTGACGGGCACGACGATCGGCAAGGGTTTCCAGGGCGTCATCAAGCGCCATCACATGGGTGGTGGCCGCGCGACGCACGGTAACTCGGTCTCGCACCGTACGCACGGTTCGACCGGCCAGCGTCAGGATCCGGGCAAAGTGTTCAAGGGCAAGC
The DNA here is from genome assembly GCF_040320805.1 of Mesorhizobium sp. M0615. Lineage (NCBI taxonomy): Bacteria > Pseudomonadati > Pseudomonadota > Alphaproteobacteria > Hyphomicrobiales > Phyllobacteriaceae > Mesorhizobium > Mesorhizobium sp. M0615. Next base: position 247,146 of record NZ_JAMYQI010000004.1, read on the forward strand.
ATATGGCTGGCCACATGGGCGACACCCGCGTCACCACACAGAATGTCGAGATCGTTTCGACCGACGCCGATCGCGGCCTGATCCTGATCCGCGGTGCGGTTCCCGGATCGAAGGGCGCCTGGATCCTGGTCCGCGATGCGGCCAAGGTGGCACTGCCGGCCAATGCGCCGAAGCCTGCCGCGATCCGCGCCGTTGCTGCCGAGAGTGGCGCCAAGAACGAGGCTCCGGCCGCAGAGGGAGCAGAATAATGGATCTCAAGATCACAACGCTTGGCGGCAAGGACGCCGGCAAGGTGAAACTCTCCGAGGAGATTTTCGGCCTTGATCCGCGCGAGGACATCCTGCAGCGCGTCGTGCGCTGGCAGCTGGCCAAGCGCCAGCAGGGCACGCACAAGGCCAAGGGCCGCGCCGAAATCGCGCGCACCGGCGCCAAGATGTACAAGCAGAAGGGTACGGGCCGCGCCCGTCACCATTCGGCACGCGCTCCGCAGTTCCGCGGCGGCGGCAAGGCCCACGGCCCGGTCGTTCGCAGCCACGAGCACGATCTGCCGAAGAAGGTGCGCGCTCTGGGCTTGCGGCATGCTCTCTCGGCCAAGGCCAAGAGCGCGTCGATCATCATCATCGACGAGCTGAAGCTGACCGAAGCCAAGACGAAGGCGCTGATCGCGAATTTCGCGACGCTGGGCCTGACCAACGCCTTGGTGATCGGCGGTGCCGAGCTTGACCAGAACTTCAAGCTGGCGGCGACCAACATCCCGAACATCGACGTGCTGCCCATCCAGGGCATCAACGTCTACGACATTCTGCGCCGCGGCACGCTGGTCCTTTCGAAGGCCGCCGTCGAGGCTCTCGAGGAGCGCTTTAAATGACCGACCTCCGTCATTACGACGTGATCGTCTCGCCGGCGATCACCGAAAAGTCGACCATGGCTTCCGAGAACAACCAGGTTGTTTTCAACGTCGCCAAGAAGGCGTCGAAGCCGGAAATCAAGGCCGCTGTCGAAGCGCTGTTTGGCGTCAAGGTTACGGCCGTGAACACGCTTGTCCGCAAGGGCAAGATCAAGCGCTTCCGCGGCACGATCGGCCGCCAGAGCGACGTCAAGAAGGCGATTGTGACACTGGCCGACGGCCAGTCGATCGACGTCGCGACGGGTCTCTGAGCTAGGCCGCGAGGACAACAAACATGGCACTTAAAAAATTCAACCCGGTAACGCCGAGCACCCGCCAGCTGGTCATCGTCGACCGCTCGGGCCTCTACAAGGGCAAGCCCGTCAAGGGTCTGACCGAAGGCCTGACCAAGTCGGGCGGCCGCAACAATCACGGCCGCATCACGGCCCGCTTCATCGGCGGCGGTCACAAGCGTTCGTACCGCATCATCGACTTCAAGCGCCGCAAGTTCGACGTCGTCGGCACGGTCGAGCGCATTGAATACGATCCGAACCGCACCGCCTTTATCGCGCTGATCAAGTATGACGATGGCGAGCTGTCCTACATCATCGCTCCGCAGCGCCTTGCCGCCGGCGACAAGATCGTGGCCGGTGAATCGGTCGACGTGAAGCCGGGCAATGCGATGCCGCTGGCCTCGATGCCGGTCGGCACGATCGTCCACAACATCGAGCTGAAGCCGGGCAAGGGCGCCCAGGTCGCACGTTCAGCGGGTGGCTATGGCCAGCTGGTCGGTCGCGACCAGGGCATGGCGATCCTGCGCCTCAACTCGGGCGAGCAGCGTGTCGTTCACGGCTCCTGCATGGCCACCGTCGGCGCCGTGTCGAACCCCGACCACGGCAACATCAACGACGGCAAAGCCGGCCGCACGGTCTGGCGCGGCAAGCGCCCGCACAATCGCGGCGTGACCATGAACCCGGTCGACCATCCGCATGGCGGTGGTGAAGGCCGCACCTCCGGTGGCCGTCATCCGGTCAGCCCGTGGGGCAAGCCGACCAAAGGCAAGAAGACGCGGTCCAACAAGGCGACCGACAAGTTCATCCTGCGCTCGCGCCATCAGCGCAAGAGCTAAGAAGAGGTAACGCCAAGTGACTCGTTCTATTTGGAAAGGCCCCTTCATCGACGGCTACCTTCTCAAGAAGGTGGACAAGGTTCGTGAAGGTGGTCGCAATGAGGTGATCAAGATGTGGAGCCGTCGCTCCACCATCCTGCCGCAGTTCGTCGGCTTCACCTTCGGTGTCTACAACGGCCAGAAGCATGTTCCCGTCTCGGTGAACGAGGACATGGTCGGTCACAAGTTCGGTGAATTCGCTCCGACCCGGACCTATTACGGTCACGGCGCGGATAAGAAGGCGAAGAGGAAATAATCATGGGCAAGGCCAAAGCTCCGCGCAGGCTTGCTGACAACGAAGCGCGCGCCGTTCTGCGCACGATCCGTATCAGCCCGCAGAAGCTGAACCTGGTTGCCGCGCTGATCCGCGGCAAGAAGGTCGCGACAGCGCTTTCCGATCTCGAATTCTCGGCCAAGCGGATTTCCGGCACGGTCAAGAAGACGCTGGAATCGGCGATCGCCAACGCGGAAAACAACCACGACCTCGACGTCGATGCGCTGATCGTGGCGGAAGCCTATGTCGGCAAGTCGATCGTCATGAAGCGGTTCCATGCTCGTGGCCGCGGTCGCGCCAGCCGTATTGAAAAGCCGTTCTCGCACCTCACGATCGTCGTTCGTGAAGTCGAAGAAAAAGGGGAGGCCGCATAATGGGCCAGAAAGTCAATCCGATCGGTCTGCGCCTCGGCATCAACCGCACCTGGGATTCGCGCTGGTTCGCGAACACCGGCGAGTACGGCAAACTGCTGCATGAGGACATCAAGATCCGCAAATATCTTGAAAAGGAACTCAAGCAGGCTGCGATTTCGAAGGTCGTGATCGAGCGCCCGCACAAGAAGTGCCGCGTCACCATCCATGCGGCGCGCCCGGGCCTGATCATCGGCAAGAAGGGCGCCGACATCGAAAAGCTTCGCAAGAAGCTGATGGAGATGACGAAGTCCGAGACGCACTTGAACATCGTTGAAGTGCGCAAGCCGGAAATCGACGCGACCCTGGTCGCCCAGTCGATCGCCCAGCAGCTCGAGCGTCGTATCGCGTTCCGCCGCGCCATGAAGCGCGCCGTTCAGTCGGCCATGCGCCTGGGCGCCGAAGGCATCCGCATCAACTGCGCCGGCCGTCTCGGCGGCGCCGAGATTGCACGCATGGAATGGTACCGCGAAGGCCGCGTGCCGCTGCATACGCTGCGCGCCGATGTCGACTATGGCACGGCCGAAGCGCATACGGCTTACGGCATCTGCGGCGTCAAGGTCTGGGTGTTCAAGGGCGAAATCCTCGAGCACGATCCGATGGCTTCGGAGCGTCGCGCGACCGAGGGTGATGCTGCGCATGGCGGTGGTGGTGATCGCGAACGCGGTCGTCGTCGCGAAAACGCCTGATTATTTAGGAATTTGGAGTTAGAACGATGCTGCAGCCAAAGCGCACAAAGTTCCGCAAGCAGTTCAAGGGCCGTATCCATGGCACCGCAAAGGGCGGCACCAACCTGGATTTCGGTGGTTTCGGGCTGAAGGCGCTTGAGCCGAACCGCGTCACCGCGCGTGAGATCGAGGCGGCCCGCCGCGCGATCACTCGTGAGATGAAGCGTGCCGGCCGCGTGTGGATCCGTATTTTCCCTGATGTGCCGGTGACGTCGAAGCCGACCGAAGTGCGCATGGGCAAGGGCAAGGGCGCTGTCGACTACTGGGCGGCGCGCGTCAAGCCGGGCCGCATCATGTTCGAGATCGACGGCGTCAACGAAGAAACCGCCCGTGAGGCGCTGCGTCTCGGCGCGGCCAAGCTCTCGGTCAGGACGCGCTTCGTACAGCGCATCGCAGAATAAGGACGGGCTGATCATGAAAGCCGAAGACATCCGGACCAAGACCCAGGACCAGCTGACCGACGATCTGGCCAGCCTGAAGAAGGAGCAGTTCAACCTGCGCTTCCAGAAGGCCACCGGCCAGCTCGAGAAGACCGCGCGCGTGCGGCAGGTTCGCAAGGACATTGCGCGTATCAAGACCATCGCTGCGGAAAAGTCCGCGGCCAAGAAGGCTTAAGGACGAAAATCATGCCAAAGCGCATTCTGCAGGGCACTGTCGTCAGCGACAAGAACGAGAAGACGGTAGTCGTCAAGGTCGAACGGCGCTTCACGCATCCCGTGATGAAGAAGACCGTGCGCATGACCAAGAAGTACAAGGCGCACGACGAGAACAACGCCCACAAGGTCGGCGATCAGGTGTTCATCCAGGAATCGAAGCCGATTTCCAAGGATAAGCGCTGGATCGTCGTGTCTTCGGACCAGGCGTAACAAACCGAATTTTGGACAGACCGGGGAGGGGCTTTGAGCCCGTCCCGTTAGAAGAGAAGAAGGCGGCCAGTCATGATTCAGATGCAAACAAACCTCGACGTCGCGGATAATTCCGGCGCCCGTCGTGTCATGTGCATCAAGGTGCTGGGCGGCTCGAAGCGGAAATACGCTTCCGTAGGCGACATCATCGTGGTGTCGATCAAGGAAGCCATTCCGCGCGGCCGCGTTAAGAAGGGCGATGTGATGAAGGCGGTCGTGGTTCGCACGGCCAAGGACATCCGCCGCCCGGACGGCAGCGTGATCCGTTTCGACAAGAACGCGGCCGTTCTCGTCGACAACAAGAAAGAGCCGATCGGCACGCGTATCTTCGGACCGGTTCCGCGCGAACTCCGCGCCAAGAACCACATGAAGATCATCTCGCTCGCGCCTGAAGTGCTGTAAGGAGCCGGACCAATGCAAAAGATTAGAAAAGGCGACAAGGTCGTCGTGCTGGCCGGCAAGGACAAGGGCCGTTCGGGCGAAGTCCTCTCGGTTCAGCCGAAGGAAGACACCGCGCTGGTTCGCGGCGTCAACATGATCCGTCGTCACCAGAAGCAGTCCCAGTCCCAAGAGGGCGGGATCATCACCAAGGAAGCGCCGATCCAGCTGTCGAACATCGCGCTCGCCGACCCCAAGGATGGCAAGCCGACCCGCGTCGGCTTCATCTTCCAGAAGGACGGCAAGAAGGTGCGCGTCGCCAAGCGCTCGGGAGAAGTCATCAATGGCTAAGGCTCAAACCACGAAGCCCAAGGCTGAAAGCAAACAGTCCAAGGCCCAGAACACGCCGCGCCTCAAGCAGGTCTACAACGAGACCATCCGCAAGGCGCTGCAGGAGCAGTTCGGCTACGAGAACGAGATGCAGGTTCCGCGCATCGACAAGATCGTGCTGAACATGGGCGTCGGCGAAGCGACCGCGGATTCGAAGAAGCCTTCGATCGCGGCCGAAGACCTGGCGATGATCGCCGGCCAGAAGGCCGTCGTCACCCGCGCCCGTAATTCGATCGCCGGCTTCAAGGTCCGCGAGAAGATGCCGATCGGCGCCAAGGTCACGCTGCGCAAGGAACGCATGTACGAGTTCCTCGACCGTCTCGTGAACATCGCACTGCCGCGCGTCCGCGACTTTCGCGGACTGAATCCGAAGAGCTTCGATGGCCGTGGCAACTACGCCATGGGCATCAAGGAACACATCGTGTTCCCGGAGATCAACTACGACAAGGTTGATCAGATCTGGGGCATGGACGTCATCGTTTGTACGACTGCGAAGACGGACGACGAAGCCAGGGCATTGCTCAAGGCCTTCAACTTCCCCTTCCGCCAGTAACGGCAGCGAGAAAAGGAAAAATCTGAAATGGCAAAGACCAGCTCAGTCGAGAAGAACAACAGGCGCCGCAAGCTTGCCGACCAGTACGGTCCCAAGCGCGCAGCGCTCAAGGCGATCATCATGGACCAGTCCAAGCCGATGGAAGAGCGTTTCCGCGCTCAGCTGAAGCTTGCTGCCCTGCCGCGCAACTCGGCCAAGATCCGCATCCGCAACCGCTGCGAAGTTACCGGCCGTCCGCGCGCCTATTATCGCAAGCTCAAAGTATCGCGCATCGCGCTTCGTGATCTCGGCAATAACGGCCAGATCCCGGGCCTGGTCAAGTCGAGCTGGTAAGGAGGACATAACATGTCATTGAGCGATCCTCTCGGCGATATGCTGACCCGCATCCGCAACGCGTATGGCCGTAAGAAGTCGAGCGTTTCGACGCCGGCGTCGCGCCTGCGTACCCGCGTCCTCGACGTGCTGAAGGCTGAAGGCTATATCCGCGACTACAGCCAGACCGACTTCGACAACGGCAAGTCCGAAATCGAAATCGAGCTGAAGTATTTCGACGGTGCTCCGGTCGTGCGCGAAATCGCCCGCGTCTCGAAGCCTGGCCGCCGCGTTTACGTTTCGGCCAAGTCGATCCCGCACGTCGCCAACGGCCTCGGCATCGCCATCCTTTCGACGCCCAAGGGCGTGATGGCCGATCACGAAGCACGCGAACAGAATGTCGGCGGCGAAATCCTCTGCCAGATTTTCTAATTCGGCAGACCTGAAACAAGAGAAGTGACGAGGACAACCAAATGTCTCGTATTGGAAAGAAACCCGTTTCGCTGCCGCAGGGCGTGACCGCGACCGTCAACGGCCAGACCGTGACGGCGAAGGGCCCCAAGGGCGAGCTGAAGTTCGTGGTGAACGACGAAGTGCTGGTCAAGATGGAAGGCAGCGAAATCGCTGTCCAGCCGCGCGACCAGACCAAGACCGCCCGATCCAAGTGGGGCATGTCGCGCACGCAGATCGTCAACATCCTGCAGGGCGTCAAGGACGGTTTCGAGAAGAAGCTCGAGATCACCGGCGTCGGCTATCGCGCGGCACTCCAGGGCAAGAACCTGCAGCTGGCGCTTGGCTTCAGCCACGACGTCGTTTACGAGACGCCGGCCGGCATCACGATCACTGTGCCGAAGCCGACGGAAATCACCGTGACCGGCATCGACAAGCAGCAGGTCGGCCAGGTTGCAGCCGAGATCCGCGAGTATCGCGGTCCCGAGCCCTACAAGGGCAAGGGTGTCCGCTATGCCGGCGAGAAGATCGTCCGCAAGGAAGGCAAGAAGAAGTAGTAGGCCTGGGCCCGAAAAGTTGCAGACTTTTCGGAAAAGGCCAAGCCAAAGAAGTGCAACGCCGCGGGGAGCGGTCGCGGGAGGCGCTTTCGCCTACCGCACATGGCGGCCCCCGTTTTTTGAAGGCAAGGAAGATTATCATGGCTACCAAGGAATCCATCCAGCGCCGCGCGCAGCGCGTCCGCCGCCAGATCAAGAAGGTCGCCGGCGAACGTCCGCGTCTCTCGGTTCACCGCACGTCGAAGAACATCTACGTGCAGGTCATCGACGACGCCAAGGGCCATACCATCGCGGCTGCATCGACACTCGAGAAGGACCTCAAGGGTTCGCTCAAGACCGGCGCTGACACCGAGGCAGCAGCCGCTGTTGGCAAGCTGATCGCCGAGCGTGCTTCGAAGGCCGGCGTCAAGGAAGTCGTCTTCGACCGCGGCGCCTACATCTATCACGGCCGCGTCAAGGCGCTGGCCGAGGCTGCCCGTGAAGGCGGTCTGAGCTTCTAATTGCCTGATCCCGAACCGAAGGTCAGCGCAGCAAAAAGTTGCAGACTTTTCGGACAAGATCATGCAAGGAAAAATAATTCGCCCCCGGTGACCCAAAGAGGCGCACCGGATCTTATCAGCAACCGTGCTTCCGGAAAAAAACAAGGAACAGGATATGGCACAGGAACGTAGGGATGGCGGCCGCGGCCGCGATCGTGAAGAACGCGATGACGGCATGGTGGACAAGCTCGTCCACATCAACCGTGTCGCCAAGGTCGTCAAGGGCGGCCGTCGCTTCGGTTTTGCAGCACTCGTCGTCGTCGGCGACCAGAAGGGCCGCGTCGGCTTCGGTCACGGCAAGGCGCGCGAAGTGCCGGAAGCGATCCGCAAGGCAACCGAGTCGGCCAAGCGCGACATGATTTTCGTGCCGCTGCGCTCGGGCCGCACGCTGCACCACGACGTCGAAGGACGCTGGGGCGCCGGACGCGTGCTGCTGCGCGCTGCCAAGCAGGGTACCGGCATCATCGCCGGCGGCCCGATGCGCGCTGTCTTCGAGACGCTCGGCATGCATGACGTGGTCGCCAAGTCGATGGGTTCGTCGAACCCCTACAACATGGTTCGCGCCACGTTCGACGCGCTGAAGAGCCAGATGCATCCCAAGGATGTGGCTGCTGCGCGCGGCATCAAATATTCGACCCTTCAGGCCCGCCGCGGCACCGCCGTTGCGGCTGAAGAATAGTCGATCTGACCAGGGATTTTGACCATGGCCAAGAAAGCAACCAAGACCATCACCGTTGAGCAGATCGGTTCGCCGATCCGCCGCCCGAAGGAACAGCGCGCAACGCTGGTCGGCCTCGGCCTCAACAAGATGCACAAGCAGCGCACGCTGGAGGACACTCCCTCGGTGCGCGGCATGATCGCTGCCGTCCAGCATCTCGTCCGCGTCGTGGACGAGGGCTGAGCAAAAGCGCAGGAGAACCCAGATGAAACTCAACGATCTGCGTGACAAGGACGGCGCGACGCACTCCAAGAAGCGTCTCGGCCGTGGCATCGGCTCCGGCTCGGGCAAGACCGGCGGTCGCGGCGTCAAGGGCCAGAAGGCGCGCTCCGGCGTTGCCATCAACGGCTTCGAGGGCGGCCAGATGCCGCTCTATCGGCGCCTGCCGAAGCGTGGCTTCAATAACATCTTCGCCAAGAGCTTTGTCGTCGTGTCGCTGGCTCGTATCCAGACGGCGCTCGATGCCAAGAAGCTCGACGCCAAGGCGACCGTGACGGCCGAGGCACTCGTTGCCGCCGGCGTCATCCGCCGCGTCAAGGACGGCGTGCGCATCCTCTCGGACGGCGAACTCAAGGCAAAGCTTGCCTTCGACGTCGCCGGCGCCTCCAAGGCCGCGATCGAGAAGATCGAAAAGGCCGGCGGTTCGGTCAAGCTGCCGGAAGCGGCAGCGGAGTAACGGCAATTTGAAGCGCGGCCGGCAGGAACGGTATCCGTTTTTGTTCACGATTGCGCTTTGATCCAATCAATTAGGCGGCCGCGTCAACGCGGCCGCTTGCATGTTTAGAGCCCGGAGCTTATCTCGTGAGCTTCGGTGCCACGCGCCGCCTGAACTGCGGGCATCGAGCGTGGCATACAAATCAAAGAAGTAGCGCATGACGTTGTCCGAAAACCGCTTCACACTTTTCGGCATCATGCTCTAGCGGAGAATCAGGCATGGCTTCGGCTGCTGAACAACTAGCCTCGAATCTGAACTTTGCGGCTTTCGCCAAGGCGGAGGACCTGAAGAAGCGAATCTGGTTCACCGTCGGCGCGCTGCTCGTCTATCGCCTCGGCACCTATATCCCGCTGCCCGGCATCAATCCGGATGCATTCGCGCAGGCCTTCTCTTCGCAGGCCAAGGGCGTGCTCGGCATGTTCAACATGTTCGCCGGCGGCGCCGTGCAGCGCATGGCGATCTTCGCGCTCGGCATCATGCCTTACATCTCAGCCTCCATCATCATGCAGCTGATGACCTCGGTCATTCCGTCGCTGGAAGCGCTGAAAAAGGAAGGCGAGCAGGGCCGCAAGGTCATCAACCAGTACACGCGCTACGGCACGGTACTCCTGGCGCTGGTGCAGGCCTACGGCATTTCGGTGGGCCTGGAAGGCGGCAACGGCATCGTCAACGATCCCGGCATGTTCTTCCGCATCTCGACCGTCGTCACGCTGGTTGGCGGCACCATGTTCCTGATGTGGCTGGGCGAGCAGATCACCGCCCGCGGCATCGGCAACGGCATTTCGCTGATCATCTTCTCCGGCATCGTCGCCGGCCTGCCGCGCGCCATCTCCGGCACGCTGGAGCTCGGCCGCACCGGCGCCCTATCGACGGGGCTGATACTCGCGATCATCGTGCTGGCCATCATCGTCATCGCGCTGATCGTGTTCTTCGAGCGCGCGCAGCGCCGCCTGCTGATCCAGTATCCGAAGCGCCAGGTCGGCAACCGCATGTTCCAGGGCGACACCTCGCATCTGCCGCTGAAGCTCAACACGTCGGGCGTCATTCCGCCGATCTTCGCGTCGTCGCTGCTTTTGCTGCCGGCAACGGTCGCCGGCTTCTCGCAGACGACAAACCTGCCGGCCTGGGCAAGCACCGTGCTCGCTTCGCTCGGCCACGGCCAGCCGCTCTACATGCTGTTCTATGCGGCAATGATCGTGTTCTTCGCCTTCTTCTACACGGCCATCGTGTTCAATCCGAAGGACACCGCCGACCAGCTCAAGAAGCATTCCGGCTTCATTCCGGGCTACCGTCCGGGTGAGCGCACCGCCGATTACATCGACTATGTCCTGACGCGCATCACCGTCGTCGGCGCCATCTATCTGGTGCTGGTGTGCCTGCTGCCCGAGTTCCTGATTTCGGCAACTGGCGTACCATTCTACCTCGGTGGCACATCGCTTCTGATCGTGGTCAGTGTAACCCTCGATACGGTGGCGCAGATCCAGGGTCACCTGATCGCGCACCAGTATGAGGGCCTGATCAAGAAGTCGAAGCTGCGCGGGGGGAAGAAGGCCAGATGAGATTGATATTGCTTGGGCCGCCAGGAGCGGGCAAGGGGACGCAAGCACAAAGACTGGTAGAAAAATACGGCATACCGCAGCTGTCGACGGGTGACATGCTGCGGGCGGCCGTGCAGGCCGGCACCGAAGTCGGCAAGCGCGCCAAAGCGGTGATGGATGCCGGCGAGCTGGTTTCCGACGCCATCGTCAACGCCATCGTGGCCGAGCGCATCGATCAGCCCGATTGCACCAACGGTTTCATCCTCGACGGATATCCGCGCACGCTGGTGCAAGCCGATGCGGTTGAATCGATGCTCGCCGAGCGCGGCATTGGCCTCGATGCCGTGATCGAGTTCGTCGTCGATGACAAAGCGCTGGTCGGCCGCATCGTCAAGCGCGCCGACGACGCCAAGGCCGCCGGACAGCCGGTGCGCAAGGACGACAATCCGGTGGTGTTCGAAGAGCGCCTGCGGGAATATTACAAGAAGACCGCGCCTCTGATCGGCTATTATTATGCCAAACGCTCGCTTAGGAGTGTCGACGGCATGGCCCCTGTCGACACCGTGACGGCGGAGATTGACGCGCTGCTCGCGGCGGTGACGCGGGAGACCGTTACGGTAAAGTAAAGATTGCGCTTGACTGGAACGGTTCGCTGGGTTATGGCGGCCCGTCTTCCTATCAGGCATGAGGCTTTGCTTGTCCGCAAGGGCAAGGCAGCCGCATTGAAACTAGGGAACTCCCGCAAGGGCCGGCCTCCACCGGACGCGGGTAATTTGAACAGCGCCGCGCATGCCTTTTTTTGAAGGCCGGCCGGTCCCACATGGAGAAGAGAAGAATATGGCTCGTATAGCCGGCGTCAACATTCCGACCAACAAGCGCGTCGTCATTGCGCTTCAGTACATTCACGGCATTGGCAAGAAGTTCGCCCAGGAGATCGTCGACAAGGTCGGCATCCCGGCCGAGCGCCGCGTCAACCAGCTGACCGACGCGGAAGTGCTGCAGATCCGCGAGACCATTGACCGCGACTACCAGGTCGAAGGCGACCTGCGCCGCGAAGTGTCGATGAACATCAAGCGTCTCATGGACCTCGGCTGCTACCGCGGTCTGCGTCACCGCCGTTCGCTGCCGGTTCGCGGCCAGCGCACGCACACCAATGCACGCACCCGCAAGGGCCCGGCCAAGTCGATTGCCGGCAAGAAGAAGTAAGTGAGCGAATAGCGAGTAGCCATTAGCGAGTAGGGGTTCCCTATTCGCTGGTCCTGCTCACTACTCGCTTTCAAAGGTGGAGCCGCTGGCATTACGGCGGTGTAGAGATCAACTGAAAGGACTATCATGGCCAAGGAAGCCGCTCGTGTTCGCCGTCGCGAACGCAAGAACATCTCTTCGGGCGTTGCCCACGTCAATTCGACCTTCAACAACACGATGATCACCATCACCGACGCGCAGGGCAATTCCATTGCCTGGTCGTCGGCCGGTGCCCAGGGCTTCAAGGGTTCGCGCAAGTCGACCCCGTTCGCCGCCCAGATGGCTGCCGAAGACGTCGCCAAGAAGGCCCAGGAACACGGCATGCGCATGCTCGAAGTCGAGGTCTGCGGACCCGGCTCCGGTCGTGAATCGGCGCTTCGCGCCCTGCAGGCGGCCGGCTTCACCATCACCTCGATCCGTGATGTGACGCCGATCCCGCACAATGGCTGCCGCCCGCGCAAGAAGCGCCGCGTCTAAGACATTACCGAACGCCGCGTGAGCGCCTCAAGGCGCTCCTCCACGGCACTCCAGGTCGCCCGCCACGATTGGATGGTGGCGGGTCAACGGAAGGAAAGCATCATGATCCAGAAAAATTGGCAGGAACTGATCAAGCCGAACAAGATCGAGTTCTCGTCGAAGAAGAAGACGCTGACCACGCTGGTCGCCGAGCCGCTCGAGCGTGGCTTCGGCCTGACGCTCGGCAACGCGCTGCGCCGCGTGCTTTTGTCTTCGCTGCGCGGTGCGGCTGTCACCGCCGTGCAGATCGACGGCGTTCTGCATGAATTCTCGTCGATTGCCGGCGTGCGTGAGGACGTGACCGACATCGTCCTCAACATCAAGGAAATCGCCATCCGCATGGAAGGCGATGGTCCCAAGCGCATGGTCGTTCGCAAGCAGGGCCCGGGTGCGGTTCTGGCTGGCGACATCCAGACGGTTGGCGACGTCGAGATCCTCAACCCCGACCACGTCATCTGCACGCTGGACGAGGGCGCTGAAATCCGCATGGAATTCACCGTCGACACCGGCAAGGGTTACGTGCCGGCCGACCGCAACCGCGCCGAAGACGCGCCGATCGGCCTGATCCCGGTCGACAGCCTGTATTCGCCGGTCAAGAAGGTCTCCTACAAGGTCGAAAATACCCGCGAGGGCCAGGTTCTCGACTATGACAAGCTGACCATGACCATCGAGACCGACGGTTCGATCTCGGGCGAGGACGCGGTGGCATTCGCTGCCCGCATCCTGCAGGACCAGCTTGGCCTGTTCGTCAATTTCGACGAGCCGCAGAAGGAAGTCGCCACCGAGGCCGTTACCGAGCTTGCCTTCAACCCGGCGCTGCTCAAGAAGGTCGACGAACTCGAGCTTTCGGTGCGTTCGGCCAACTGCCTGAAGAACGACAACATCGTCTACATCGGCGATCTCATCCAGAAGACCGAAGCCGAGATGCTGCGCACCCCGAACTTCGGCCGCAAGTCGCTGAACGAGATCAAAGAAGTGCTCGCGGCGATGGGCCTGCACCTCGGCATGGAAGTGCCGGACTGGCCGCCGGAAAACATCGAAGACCTCGCCAAGCGTTACGAAGACCAATATTGAGCATGAAGTCCAAGGATCGGCGGCGTGGGCCGCTCGATCCGACGGTCATGCGGAAAACCATCAGAGGCCGTGGCCTCTTGAACAACTGAAGGAAAAGAGCCATGCGCCACGGTTTTAAAGGCCGCCGCTTCGCCCGAAGCATTAGCCATCGCAAGTCGATGTTCGCCAACCTCGCCGTGTCGCTGCTCGAACATGAGCAGATCGTCACCACCCTGCCGAAGGCGAAGGATTTGCGTCCAATCGTCGAGAAGCTGGTGACGCTCGGCAAGCGCGGCGACTTGCATGCGCGCCGCCAGGTCATTGCCCAGATCGGCAATGAAGGCGTCGTCAAGCGTTTGTTCGACACGATTGCGCCGCGCTACGCCGACCGCAACGGCGGCTATCTGCGCATCATGAAGGCGGGCTTCCGCCACGGCGACAATGCCGCCATGGCGGTCATCGAGTTCGTCGACCGCGACACCGACGCCAAGGGCGCCGGCGACCGCGCCCGCCTCGAAGCCGAAGGCGCCAACGAGGAAGCCACTGCCGCATAAGGCTCGGTTTTCGCAAATGACTTTCAAGGGGCCTTCGGGCCCCTTTTTGCATTGTCGCAAGGGCATGCTTCGCCGGGCTTTTTTTGCCTGCCGGCCAAGTGCTTTTGCACGACAATCGCCGCATTTCAGTGCATTAGCCTTTCATTCTGCACAATCGTCGGGACAATGCCCCCGAACTTGCCTTGGAGGATTCGCGAATGCGCGCCAACCGACTGTCTCTTGTTCTGCTCTTCGCCATGATGGCGTTCGCAGCCGCGCCGACAGTCAGGCAGGCGCTGGCCGAGGACGCCGCCAAGCCAGCCGATCCGGGGCTCTCCGATGTGCTGACCGACCTCCTGCATGGCGTCGAAGGCGAGAACGGCACCTCCGGTCCCGACAAGCGCGTGCCGTTCGGCCGCGAAGAGGTACAGCTGTCGTTTGCGCCCCTGGTCAAGCAGACGGCGCCGGCGGTGGTCAATGTCTATGCTTCGCAGACGGCCAAGGTCACGTCGCCCTTTGACGGCGATCCTTTCTTCGAGGAATTCTTCGGCCGCGCGCAGCCGCGCGCGCAATCCTCGCTCGGCTCGGGCGTGCTGGTCGACCCGAGCGGCGTGGTCGTCACCAATTTCCACGTGATCAAGGATGCTGACGAGGTCAAGGTGGCGACCGCGGACGGGCGCGAATTCACCTCGAAGGTCATGCTCAAGGACGAGACGCTCGACCTCGCCGTGCTCAAGATCACCTCCGACAAGCCGTTTCCGGTGATCGCCATCGGCGATTCCGACGCCCTCGAGGTCGGCGACCTGGTGCTGGCCATCGGCAATCCGTTCGGCGTCGGCCAGACCACCACCAGCGGCATCGTGTCGGCGCTTGCCCGCAGCCATATCGGCGTTTCGGATTCGGGCTATTTCATCCAGACCGACGCCGCCATCAATCCCGGCAATTCCGGCGGCGCGCTGATCAACATGGGCGGCCAGCTGGTCGGCATCAACACCGCCATCTACAGCCGCAGCGGCGGCTCGATCGGCATCGGTTTTGCCATCCCGGCCAACATGGTGCGCGCCTTCGCCGACGCGGCCAAGGCCGGGCTCGATTTCTTCGAGCGGCCTTATATAGGCGCCGAGTTCGAAGCGGTCACACCGCAGATCGCCGAATCGCTTGGCATGGATAAGCCGACCGGTGCGCTGGTGTCGTCGGTTGAGGAAGCCGGACCGGCGGCCAAGGCAGGGCTGAAGCCCGGCGATGTCGTGCTGCAGCTCAATGGCACGACGGTCGAAGGCATCGAGGCGCTGGATTACCGCATGGCGACCCTGTCGATCGGCACCAAGGCGACCTTCGCCATCCTGAGCAAGGGCCAGCAGGCGACGATGGAGATTGCACTGGAGCGCGCGCCGGAAGGCGCCAAGGCGTCGGAAGTGACCCTGCATGGCCGCAGCCCGTTCTCCGGCGCCAAGGTCGCGGAACTGTCGCCCAGGCTCGCCCAGCGGCTTGGCCTGCGCACCGACCTCAAGGGGGTCACCGTGGTCGACATCAACCGCGATTCGCCGGCCGCCGATTTCGGCTTCCAGCCGGGCGACATCGTGCGCGAGGTGAACGGCACGACGGTCGATACGGCGGCGACACTGGCGCAGCTTGCCCAGCAGGATACACGCTGGTGGCGCTTTACCGTCGAGCGCGGCGGGCAGATACTGCGCCAGGTGTTGCGTTACTGAGGCGATCTTCCCATTTCTGAGGATCGTGCTCCAACCAGAAGACCTAGATGGCCGATCTGTTCAGCGTCGATGAACCGGAAAGAGCGCCGCCCGGCCGGCCTTTGGCCGATCGGCTGCGCCCGAAAAACCTTGGCGAGGTCGTCGGCCAGGAGCATCTGACCGGCCCCGACGGCGCACTGACGCGGCTCATCAACTCCGGTTCGCTCGGCTCGATGATTTTCTGGGGGCCACCCGGCACCGGCAAGACCACCGTGGCGCGGCTGCTGGCCGGCGAGACCAGCCTTGCCTTCGAGCAGATCTCAGCGGTGTTTTCCGGCGTTGCCGATTTGAAGAAAGTGTTCGAGGCGGCAAAGCTGCGTCGCACCAATGGCCGCCAGACGCTGCTGTTCGTCGACGAGATCCATCGCTTCAACCGCGCCCAGCAGGATTCGTTTCTCCCGGTCATGGAGGACGGCACCGTCGTGCTGGTTGGCGCCACGACCGAAAATCCGTCCTTCGAGCTGAACGCCGCGCTTTTGTCGCGCGCGCGGGTACTGGTGTTTCACTCGCTGGGCGAGGAGAGCATCGCCAAGCTGATGACGCGCGCGGAGGAGACAGAGGGCAGGGCGCTGCCGCTCGACGAAGAGGCGCGGGCGATGCTCATCCGCATGAGCGATGGTGACGGCCGGGCCTCGCTGACGCTGGCCGAGGAAGTCTGGCGCGCCGCCAAACCCGGCGAGGTTTTTGATCCCGAAGGGTTGCAGCGCATCGTCCAGCGCCGCGCGCCGATTTACGACAAGGGCCAGGACGGCCACTACAATCTGATCTCGGCGCTGCACAAATCGGTGCGCGGGTCCGATCCCGACGCGGCGCTCTACTATCTCGCCCGCATGTTCGACGCCGGCGAGGATCCGCTCTATCTCGGCCGCCGGCTGGTGCGCATGGCGATGGAGGATATCGGGCTCGCCGACCCGCAGGCGCTGGTCGTGGCCAACGCCGCCAAGGACGCATACGACTATCTCGGCTCGCCCGAAGGCGAACTGGCCTTCGCCGAGGCCACCGTCTATCTCGCCACCGCGCCCAAATCCAACGCCGTCTATACCGCCTTCAAGGCAGCCACGCGGGCGGCGAAGGAGTTCGGTTCGCTGCTGCCGCCCAAGCACATCCTCAACGCGCCGACCAAGCTGATGAAAGAGGAGGATTACGGCGCCGGCTACCGCTACGATCACGACCAGCCCGATGCCTTTTCCGGCCAGGACTATTTCCCCGAAAAGATGGGCCGGCAGACCTTTTACGATCCGCCCGAACGCGGCTTCGAGCGCGATATCAAGAAACGGCTGGACTATTGGGCAAAGCTGCGCAGCGAGCGGGAAAAATAGGCGCGCGGGACAAACGGGACGAACTCGGCCTGCCCGCGATGAACTGAAATTCTGTCCCCGCCAGTCACAGCAGTGTGATTGTACCGCATGACAAAAAGCCCTATCACGTCGCATGACTCGGCCGGGAGGCTGCCAGGACGGGCGATAATTCGGAACGGGGACAGCGCGCCGCGCGAACAGAAAATGACAAAATCCCTTCGCAAAATGCTTCGCCAGGCTGTGATTGCTGTCCCGCTGCTCGCGCTCGGATTCTATTTCATTCCGATCCTGACCACGATCTGGATCGTCTGCGGCCTGATCGATGTGCTGCGCAACGCCAACAAGGATCTGTCGCTGTTGCGCGGCTATTTCCTCGGCAATGGCATCTTCACCTGGCTGCTGTCGCCCTTCAATCTGCTGGTGGACCTCGTTTGCTACAGGAACCCGGGCGTGTGGAAGCTGGAGCAGTTTCCCGCCGATTATCAGCGCGAGGTCAACGAGGTTCTTGACGTCTTCAAGGCGCGCAAGGACGAGATCATCGCCGATATCGACGCCAATTTCGGCACCGGTCGTCGCGGCATGTATGTCTATCAGTGGTACGGCAAGCACCGGATCGACAATGTCGCGGAATTCAACAAGGCTTTCAAATACATCAAGACCATTGCCGTGTCTGTCTTCAGAGGCAAGGAATCGACTTCCTGGCATTTCGGACCGCTTCGGCTCAGCCTGCGCATCCTCTACAATCTCTTGCCGGTGAAGGCAGAGGTTTTCGTCGAATGCAACGGCGCCAGGAATTACTGGCACGACAACCCGCTCTATATTTTCGACGACACGCTGCTGCACCGCTCGGTCAACGAGTATGACGGACGCCGCTACTGCGTGTTCATGGACATAATCCGCCCGTCGCCGTTCCCCGGCTTCATCGCCGGACTTCTCGCCATCGTTTCGGTCACCGTCGAGCGCATCAATTCCATGTTCTACAAGAACTGGAAGATGATCGGCTCGAGCAAGGCAAAGAAGGTCGAGACGACCTGAGGCGTTGGCCTGAAGGGATTGGGCATGTTCAATCTGCTTCTCGTTGTGGTCGGCGGCGGCATCGGCGCCGGCATCCGCCACCTGACCAACATCGGCGCCTTGCGCCTCGTCGGCCCCAACTACCCCTGGGGGACAATGGCGATCAACATCCTCGGCTCCTTTGTTATGGGGCTGTTCGTCGCCGCGCTGATGCGGCGCGGCGGTTCCAATGAGCTCCGGCTGTTCGTCGCCACCGGCATCCTTGGCGGCTTCACCACCTTCTCCGCCTTTTCGCTCGATTTCGCGACCCTGTGGGAGCGCGGAGCGACGCTGCCGGCGTTGGGATATGCGCTGGCCAGTGTCGTTGGCGCCATTATCGCCCTGTTTCTGGGACTTTGGCTCGCAAGAACCGTTTCATAGTGTTATTGCCCCGACCTGGAGCACGCCGCATCCTCTGGACGCGCTGCAGAAACTTTGATCTTGCGCATGATCCTTTCCGAAAGCCGGAGTAGATTTTCGGGGTCACGCGCTAGAAACGGATAAAGCGAAAATCATGGCAGGCGTAGAACAGATCACGGTGGAGGCCGGCGAGGCGGGCATGCGGCTCGATCGCTGGTTCAAGACCCATTTCCCCGGTCTCGGCTTTGGCCATCTGCAGAAGTTGCTGCGCTCGGGCCAGATCCGCGTCGATGGCGGCCGGGTCAAGGCCGACAGCCGTGTCGAGCCCGGCCAGGTGGTGCGTGTGCCGCCGCTCGAGGTCGACAAGAAGGGCGAGAGTGCGCTTACGGGTTACTCGATCCGCAACCAGGGCGACGCCGATGTGCTGGCCAAGATGCTGATCCACGAAGATCCAAAAGTCTTCGTCTTCAACAAGCCGGCGGGCCTGGCGGTGCAAGGCGGCTCGGGCGTCACCCGCAATGTCGACGACATGCTGGAGGCCTGGCGCAGCCAGAAGGGCGAGAAGCCGCGCCTGGTGCACCGGCTCGACCGCGACACGTCGGGCGTGCTGGTGGTTGCCCGCACCAGGCTTGCGGCGATGAAGCTTTCCGAGTCATTCCGGGCGCGCGAGACCAAGAAGACCTATTGGGCGCTGGTCAAGGGCGTCCCGCCCAAGCGTGAGGACAAGATCTCGACCTGGCTGATCAAGGAACCGACCGAGGACGGCGACCGCGTGCGCGTGGCAGCCCATGGCGAAAAGGGCGCCGACCACGCCGTGTCCTACTACCGCATCATCGAGCAGGCGGCTCAGACGATGACCTGGCTGGAAATGGAGCCGTACACTGGCCGCACCCACCAGCTGCGCGTTCATGCCGCCTATATCGGCTGCCCGATCCTTGGCGACCCCAAATATTTCGAGGCCGACACCAACTGGGACTTTCCGGGCGGCATTCAGAACCGCCTGCATCTGCATGCGCGCCGCATCGTCATTCCGCACCCGGACAAGGGCGTCATCGACGTCACCGCGCCGATGCCGCCGCATATGCGCCAGAGCTGGAACCTGATCGGCTTCGACGACGCCAGCGCGGAGGACTGACATTGGCCGTCGCCTCGGCATTGGATCGCCGCGATGCGGTCGATCTGGCGGCTGCTTCCATCATGGTCGGGTTGACCTTTTCCTGGGGGCTGAACTACGTCGCCGCCAAGATCTCCTCTGCCGGCTTCGATCCGGTTTTCGTCTCGATCGCACGTTCGATCATCGGCGGGCTCTGTGTGCTCGGCTGGTGCTGGCTGCGCGGCATCAGGCTGTTTAAGGCCGACGGGTCGCTTGTCGCCGGCATCATCGTCGGCGTGCTGTTCGGCGTCGAGTTCCTGTGCCTCTATATCGGGCTGGAATACACGACCGTTGCCCGCAACACACTGCTGGTCAACACCATGCCGTTCTGGGTCCTGATCGGCGGCCATTTCCTGCTCGGTGAGCGTATCAACGCGCGCAAGCTTGGCGGGCTCGTGCTTGCCTTCTGTGGCCTTGTGGCGGTGTTTTCCGACGGGATTGCCGGCGGCACCGACGTGACCTTGATGGGCGATCTGCTCAGCCTCGGCTCGGGCATCCTGTGGGCGGCGACCAGCATCGTCATCAAGCGTTCGAAACTGGTCGAGACCAGTGCCGAGAAATTGCTGCTTTATCAGCTGGCCGGTGCGGCCATTGTCGGTGTCCTGGTTCTGCCTTTCGCCGGCCCGCCGATCCGCGCGGTCAGTGCCTTGCCGACATTGGCGCTGCTGTTCCAGTCGCTCTATATAGTTGCCTTCACCTATGTGCTGTGGTTCTGGCTGCTCAGGCGCTATCCGGCATCGGGCCTGTCGAGCTTCGCCTTCCTGTCGCCGGTGTTCGGCGTCCTCTGCGGCGCTATCATTCTGGGCGAGGCGCCGACGACCAGGATCTTTGTGGCGCTTGGGCTGATCGCTGTCGGCCTGATCATCGTCAACCGGCCGGCGCGCAAGCAGGTACCTGGATAGAAAGTTCGACCATGCGTGACATCCTCAACGATCTCGAAGCGGGAAAGCATCTGTCCGATCCGGATCCGGTGCGCCGCGCGCAGATCCAGATGAAGACGCACCTGCCGAAGCGCTTCTACAAGGACGTGTCGGTCGTAGCTGTGGAGGACGGTTTTGCCGTCCACCTCGATGGCAAGCCGGTGCGCACGCCGGGCAAGGCGCTGCTGGCGCTGCCGACCGAGAAGGCCGGCGCCCTGGTCGCCAATGAGTTCGCTGCACAGGGCGAGACCATCGACCCGGTCACGATGCCGGTGTTGCGTCTGGTCAACACCGCCATCGACGGCGTCGCCAGCGACCCGCAGGCGGTGCTGGAGGACGTCTTGCGCTTCGCCTCGTCCGATCTGACCTGCTACCGCGCCGACGCCCCGCAGGGGCTGGTCGAGCGGCAGAACCAGCATTGGGATCCGGTGATCGACTGGGCGAGGGTGACATTAGGGGCTCGGTTCAATCTCGCCGAGGGCATCATCCATGTCGAGCAGCCGCGCGAAAGCATCGCCATCCTCGGCGCCCATCTTGCCCAGCGTGCCGAGCCGCTGCGGCTGGCCGCAATCCATGTCATGACTTCGCTGACCGGGTCGGCGCTGCTGGCGCTGGCGGTCGATTACGGTGCGCTCGATGGCGATGCGGCTTGGGCCGCCGGCCATGTCGACGAGGACTGGCAGATCGAGCATTGGGGCCAGGATGCCGAGGCTGTCGCACGCCGCTCGGCTCGCAAACGCGACATGATGGCGGCCGTCGGCCTGCTCGATGCGCTGAAGACCTGATCCTCGGCCTTTGCCGCACTGCACCTAATACCAAAGTCATAAATCCAAGGTCTGTCTGCCTCCGGCGGTCGCTTTCTGTCATTTTTTATGCCGATGGCTGGTTCGAGTCGCGTTCAGAGGGAACGCCGACGATGACGCCCAGAATCGAAAGCAGACGGATTTCACGGGAGGACAGTTCAATGGCATTGGCATCGACCGCCGGCGGAAGCAGCCGCGGCATGACGCGGGAGGAGAAGAAAGTCATCTTCGCTTCCTCGCTCGGCACGGTTTTCGAATGGTATGATTTCTATCTCTACGGCGCATTGGCGGCCGCAATCGGCACCACATTCTTCGCCTCTTATCCGGAGGGGACGCGCAACATCTTCACGCTGCTGGTTTTCGCTGCCGGCTTCCTCGTGCGGCCGTTCGGCGCGCTGGTGTTCGGCCGTATCGGCGATCTCGTCGGCCGCAAATACACATTCCTCGTCACCATCACGATCATGGGCCTGTCGACCTTCCTGGTCGGCCTGCTTCCCGGTTCGGCGAGCTGGGGCATCGCGGCGCCCATCATCCTGGTTGGGCTGCGCATGCTGCAGGGCCTGGCGCTCGGCGGTGAGTATGGCGGTGCCGCGACCTATGTCGCCGAACATGCACCCGACGATCGCCGTGGCTTCTATACGTCGTGGATTCAGACGACAGCGACGCTTGGCCTTTTCCTGTCGCTGATCATCATCCTGGCCGTGCAGAATTCGTTGAGCAAGGAGGATTTCGCGGCCTGGGGCTGGCGCATTCCATTCCTACTCTCGGCCATCCTGCTCGCAATATCGGTCTGGATTCGCCTGACGCTTTCGGAATCGCCGGCCTTCGTCCGTATGAAGGAAGAGGGCAAGGGCTCCAAGGCGCCTTTGTCGGAAGCCTTCGGCCAATGGAAGAATGCAAAAATTGCGCTGCTGGCGCTTTTCGGCCTCACCGCCGGCCAGGCCGTGGTCTGGTACAACGGCCAGTTCTACGCACTGTTCTTCCTCACCAATGTGCTCAAGGTGGACGCGCAGTCGGTCAACATCATGGTCGCCATCGCGCTGGCGGTAGGCGCGATCTTCTTCGTCGTGTTCGGTTGGCTTTCCGACAAGATCGGCCGCAAGCCGATTATCATGGCCGGTCTTGCGCTGGCGATCGTCACCACTTTCCCGCTGTTTAAGGCGCTGACCTGGGCGGCTAATCCAGCTCTGGCAACGGCACAACAGACAACGCGTGCGACTGTGACCGCCGCGCCTGGCGACTGCAAATTCCAGTTCAACCCCACGGGCACTTTCAAATACACGACGTCATGCGATATCGCGACCGCCTTTCTCAGCAAGAACTCGGTGCCTTATGACGTCGTGACGACGGCAGCGGCTGGAACGCCTGCTACAGTCAAGATCGGCAACGAGACAGCTGAATCCTATGACGCGGTCGCGGCTGGCGATCAATTGAAGGCCAAAGAGGCAGCCTTCGGCAAGGCAATCAATATTGCCTTGCAGGATGGTGGTTATCCGCTGAAGCGCGCTGCCGCCAAGGTTGCCGACCAGAAGCTCGACGCCTTTGTCGCGGCCAACCCCGAACTGAAGCTCGACGCGGCAGCCATCCGCGCAGGCGAAAAGACCGCAGTCCCGACCGAGCAGGCGATCAAGGACAAGGTGCTGACCAAGGATGAGGCAGCCGGCGCCACCGAGGTGACCGTCTACAGCATTCCGGCAGCGGGTGCGTTTGCGATGTTTGCCGACCCGGCACAGGTCAACTGGGCCAAGGTCATCGGCATCCTGTTCATCCTGGTCCTCTACGTGACCATGGTCTACGGGCCGATCGCGGCGATCCTGGTTGAGATGTTCCCGACCCGCATCCGCTACACCGGCATGTCGCTGCCCTACCACATCGGCAATGGCTGGTTCGGCGGCTTCCTCCCGGCGATCGTGTTCGCGCTCAGTGCCTACAAGGGCGATATCTACTACGGGCTCTGGTATCCGGTGGTGATCGCGGCAATGTCGCTGATCATCGGCATGATCTTCGTCAGGGATACGCTCGGCACCGACCTGCATACCAAACAGTAGCCGACAGGTCTGTGTCATACAAAAAACCCGGCGCGAGCGATCGCGCCGGGTTTTTCATTTGTGGGCCTGTTCGATCTATCAGCGCGGAAGACGCCTAGCTCTTGCGAGGCTGTTCGGCGTCCGCAATGGCGGCCTCATGATACCAAGCCTCGCCATGGTCAAGCGGCTGATCGCGCAGCGAAGCAAGCTCTGCCGCAAACTTGGCCTTTACGCCTAAATTTGAGGCACCCGCACGCGCTGCCACCGGGAACATCAGGATTTTGGCCGACGGACGGGCTGAGGTGATTTCCATGGTCGGTCTCCTTTCTTCTGGAGAGGCTCTTCGATTCATCTTTCCATCAAGGTAAGTCCTGCAATCCATTTAGGCAAGATGCCTAAAGAAAGATCGGCATTTGCCTGTTATTTAAGCAAATTCTGCCTTTGATCGATCCGGGCGCATTGCTTAGGCGGCTTGCCTTCGTCACCGGCATGAAAGGGCATTTTTGCCGCACCCTGACCAACTGAAGTGGCACACGATTTGCATTTTATTGGCTTGGCAGCTGGGCTGCTGGATGGCTCGGCGCGCCGGCGTCATCCAGGTTCGGTGATCAAGCAACGAGAGGCTCTAGAATGACGAAATACAAGCTCGAGTATATCTGGCTCGATGGTTACACGCCGGTCCCCAATCTTCGCGGCAAGACCCAGGTCAAGGAGTTCGCCGAGTTCCCGACGCTCGAGCAGCTGCCGCTGTGGGGCTTTGACGGTTCCTCGACGCAGCAGGCCGAAGGCCATAGCTCCGATTGCGTGCTGAAGCCGGTTGCCGTGTTCCCCGATCCGGCCCGCACCAATGGCGTGCTGGTGATGTGCGAAGTGATGATGCCAGATGGCGTGACGCCGCATGTGTCCAACAAGCGCGCCACCATCCTCGACGACGAGGGCGCCTGGTTCGGCTTCGAGCAGGAGTATTTCTTCTACAAGGACGGCCGTCCGCTCGGCTTCCC
This sequence comes from Mesorhizobium sp. M0615, assembly GCF_040320805.1. NCBI lineage: Bacteria > Pseudomonadati > Pseudomonadota > Alphaproteobacteria > Hyphomicrobiales > Phyllobacteriaceae > Mesorhizobium > Mesorhizobium sp. M0615. The sequence continues at coordinate 271,380 of NZ_JAMYQI010000004.1, forward strand.
CGAGAGCGGCTATCCGGCGCCGCAGGGTCCGTACTACACCGGCGTCGGCTATTCGAATGTCGGCCCGATCGCGCGCCAGATCGTCGAGGAGCATCTCGACCTCTGCCTCGCAGCAGGCATCAACCATGAAGGCATCAACGCCGAAGTGGCCAAGGGCCAGTGGGAATTCCAGATTTTCGGCAAAGGCTCCAAGAAGGCCGCCGACCAGATGTGGATGGCCCGCTATCTCTTGCAGCGCCTGACCGAAAAATACGAGATCGACATCGAGTATCACTGCAAGCCGCTCGGCGACACCGACTGGAACGGCTCGGGCATGCACGCTAACTTCTCGACCGCCTATATGCGCGAAGTCGGCGGCAAGGCCTATTTCGAAGCGCTGATGGCTCAATTCGACAAGAACCTGATGGACCACATCGCCGTCTACGGCCCGGACAACGACAAGCGCCTGACCGGCAAGCATGAGACCGCGCCGTGGAACCGCTTCAGCTACGGCATCGCCGACCGCGGCGCCTCGATCCGCGTGCCGCATTCCTTCGTCAACAATGACTACAAGGGCTACCTGGAAGACCGCCGCCCGAATTCGCAAGGCGACCCCTACCAGATCGCTTCGCAGATCCTGAAGACCATCGCGGAGGTTGCGACCAGCGCGCAGGTTTCGGCGGCCGCCTAAGCATCTATAGCGGCGCAGGCTTCGTAAGCCTGCGCCGTAGCCTGCTGCTATCACGTCTACGGTCTGCTATTGGTCAAACAAAAACCCCGGCGTCTGAACTGACGCCGGGGTTTTTCCTTGTCGCTGAGGCTTATCGTTCAGACCGAATAGTACATGTCGTATTCGACCGGATGCGGGGTCATTTCGAAGCGCATCACTTCGGCCATCTTGAGCTCGATGTAGGAGTCGATCTGGTCGTCGTCGAAGACGCCGCCGGCCTTCAGGAAGCCGCGGTCCTTGTCGAGGCTCTGCAGCGCTTCGCGCAGCGAACCGCAGACGGTCGGAATCTTCTTCAGTTCCTTCGGCGGCAGATCGTAAAGATCCTTGTCCATCGGCTGTCCCGGGTGGATCTTGTTCTTGATGCCGTCGAGGCCGGCCATCAGCATGGCGGCGAAAGCGAGGTAGGGGTTCGCGCCTGGATCGGGGAAGCGGACCTCGACGCGCTTGGCTTTCGGGGACGAGCCGAACGGAATGCGGCAGGAGGCCGAACGGTTGCGCGCGGAGTAGGCGAGCAGCACCGGGGCTTCATAGCCAGGCACAAGGCGCTTGTAGGAGTTGGTCAGCGGGTTGGTGAAGGCGTTGATCGCCTTGGCGTGCTTGATGATGCCGCCGATGTAGAACAGGCACGACTCCGACAGGCCGGCATATTCATTGCCGGCGAAGGTCGGCTTGCCGTTCTTCCAGATCGACTGGTGGACGTGCATGCCCGAGCCGTTGTCGCCGAAAATCGGCTTCGGCATGAAGGTGGCCGTCTTGCCATAGGCGTTGGCGACCTGGTGCACGACATATTTGTAGATCAGCATCTTGTCGGCGTTGCGGACCAGCGTGTCGAACTTGATGCCGAGCTCGTGCTGGGCAGCGGCAACCTCGTGATGGTGCTTTTCGACGCGCACGCCCATTTCGGCGAGCACGGTCAGCATTTCGGAGCGCATGTCCTGCGCGCTGTCGATCGGCGGCACAGGGAAATAGCCGCCCTTGACGCGCGGGCGGTGGCCGAGATTGCCGGTCTCGTAATCGGTGTCGTCGTTGGACGGCAGTTCGGTCGAGTCCAGCTTGAAGCCGGTGTTGTAGGGATCGGCCTTGTACTTGACGTCGTCGAAGACGAAGAACTCGGCTTCGGGGCCGACATAGATGGTGTCGCCGATGCCTTCGGCCTTCATGTAGGCCTCGGCCTTCTTTGCAGTGCCGCGCGGATCGCGGTTGTAGGATTCGCCGGAGACCGGATCGAGAATGTCGCACAGGATGACCATGGTCGACTGGGCGAAGAACGGATCCATGTGGACGGTGTCCGCATCGGGCATCAGCACCATGTCGGACTCGTTGATCGCCTTCCAGCCGGCGATCGAGGAGCCGTCGAACATGACGCCGTCGGCGAACATGTCTTCCTCGACCTCGATGACATCCATCGTCACGTGCTGCAGCTTGCCCTTCGGATCGGTGAAGCGCAGGTCGACGAATTTCACGTCGTTGTCCTTGATCTGCTTCATGATGTCTTTGGCTGTCGTCATGTCGTTTCTTCCCTGTGTGGATGACGTTTCGAGGAGACGTTAATCTGAAATCAGAAAGCTCAGACGGCGTCCATCCCCGTTTCGCCGGTGCGGATGCGAACGACCTCCTCGATGTTGGAGACGAAGATCTTGCCGTCGCCGATGCGGCCGGTCTGCGCCGCCTTGCGGATGGCTTCGATGGCGCCTTCGACGGCGTCGTCGCCCAGCACCACTTCGATCTTCACCTTGGGCAGGAAGTCGACGACATATTCGGCGCCGCGATAGAGTTCGGTATGGCCTTTCTGGCGGCCAAAGCCCTTGGCCTCGGTCACGGTTATGCCTTGCAGACCGGCCTCCTGAAGCGCTTCCTTCACTTCGTCTAGCTTGAACGGCTTGATGATCGCTTCGATCTTTTTCATGTAAAAAGTGGCCTCCACTGCCAAAAAAACGGGTTGTGCGCCCCGCTTGCGCCTCCATCAAGCACGAACTGTGCCAATTTCAGCCCACGCGAAGCGGTTTCGCGCAATTCCAATGCCGCGCCGCGCCGGGATGCACATTCGCGTCATCCTCTGCTTCGGCTGCGGCAAAGCTGCCCGAAGCCTACACATTGCCGCTTCGGGCGTCTGCACGATAATTAGGCAGATTGCGCATTTTGCAGGCCCGCGCGGATCCGTGCAGTTGGGCGGCCTGGCAGATTTGACCCATCATTCCCGGTGTGGGCATATCCGCGTCAACGACGCAGTGAAAGGTGGACGAATGAAGGTGTATCTGGGCGCGGGCAGTCTTCACGTGGCTCTGCCGGCTCCGGTGGCGGTTCGACTGGTGGCGGACCACCGCGCGCCGTGGATTTTCCATGGCGCGACAAACCTGACAGCGCCGCCTGCAACTTTGCATTCGGGCATTTGCGCGACAACCTTCCGCAGCTTTTGGCGGTGAATGGACGCATCCATGCCGAGACCATTGTTTCGGCTGCGGGAGCGATTGCCGGTTTTGCCGCGCAGTGCGCTCTGCTCAGCGGCCGCACACCCGAGCTAGACATCGTGACGACCAAGGACGGGTCGCGTTTCCTGTTCGGCGAGCCGCTGAACGAGATGCTCTTTGCCCGCGACGACAAGAAGGCTCCGGAGCGGCTCTGGAACCTCGCTGCCGGAACGGCGATCAACAACGGCCTGCCGCCGAATGGTATGCCTTCGCTGGAGGCCATGTTCGCCCATGTCTCGCAGACGCTGGGCGGCCCACTGGAGGGGCTGCCGTCGTTCGGCAAAAATCATCATCCGCATTTCCCGGTCAGGAAGCTGCTTGGATTTGCATGGCCAGTGGCGGTGACGTGTCTGACCGGCCGTCTGCCGAATGCGACAATTGTCTATGGCGAGGCCGATGTGATCAATTGGCCGGCCATCACCGCCAATGTGGCGGCATTGATTCTCGGTCAGCCAAGGATTTGCTCGACCCGAAGCTGGGTCTCACCATCGTCATGGAATCGGCGATCTATGCCTCAAAGCTCGATCCGGGCCTCGTGTCCGGCGGAGCTCCCGACGCTGCCACGCAAGGCGGATGAACCGAAGGACGTACCAGCGATGGGTTTGCCAGCCGGCGCCAAATTGGAACTGCTGTCGCCGACCGAGATGGCGGATGCCGACCGGTTGGCAATCGCGGCCGGTCCACTGGACGGCTATGGCCTGATGAAGCGCGCCGGCGAAGCGGTCGCGGCGGTGGTGTTGGCGCGCTATCCTTCAGCCACTAGGGTGCATGTGCTGTGCGGCCCCGGCAATAATGGCGGCGACGGCTTTGTCGTGGCGCGGCTGTTGGCGGAGACGGGTGTCGAAGTCGCGCTGTGGACATCAGGCGAACCGAGGGCAGGCAGCGATGCCGCGATCGCCGCGACCCAATGCCTGCTGGAGCGCAAGCCGCTAGCGGCTTTTGCCGCCGAGCCCGGCTCGTTGATTGTCGATGCTCTCTATGGCGCGGGCCTATCCAAGGACCTTTCGGGCGATGCCGCACGCGCGGTCGACAGTGCTGCCCGCCTGTCTGTTGTCGCCGTCGATTTGCCTTCAGGTGTCTCAGGTGACAGCGGCGACATTCTCGGCACGGCATTTCGTGCCGACATCACCGTCACCTTCGCGCGCAAGAAACCGGGGCATCTGCTGTTGCCCGGCCGGGACCGATGCGGCGAGATCGTCGTCGCCGATATCGGCATTGGCGACGACATCATCGCCCAGGTCGCGCCGCGCGCATTCGAAAACAAGCCGGCGTTCTGGCTCGACGCGTTGCCGGTGCCGGCCGTCGATGCACACAAATACAAACGCGGCCATGTCGGCGTCTTCTCCGGCGGACCGTCGGCGACGGGTGCGGCGCGGTTGGCCGCACTTGCCGCTGCAAGAAGCGGGGCAGGGGCCGTGACCATGCTGTCTCCCGCCAATGCCATGCAGGTGAACGCCACGCATCTGACCGCGATCATGCTGCGCAAGGCCGACGCTATCGAGGACGTGCAAGACTTTCTCGGCGATCGCCGGTCGTCGAGCTTTGTCCTCGGCCCGGGCTTTGGTGTTGGTGACAAGGCGCGCGATTTCGCCCTCGCCGTGCTCGGCAGAGCACGGCAAGAGGGTGGTGTTGAAGGGTTGGTGCTCGATGCCGACGGCATCACGTCTTTCCGCAACGCGGTCTCAACGCTGTTCGAGGCGGCCGGCAGGCCGGATGCGCCAGCATTGGTCATGACGCCGCATGAGGGCGAGTTCGGCCGACTGTTTCCCGACATCGCCGACGACAAAAGTCTGTCCAAGCTCGCCAAGGCGCGCGCAGCCGCTGAACGAGCCAACGCCATCATGGTCTACAAGGGCGCCGACACCGTCATCGCGGCGCCGGACGGCCGCGCGGTGATCAACGCCAATGGTGCACCATGGCTCGCCACCGCCGGTTCCGGCGACGTGCTGGCGGGCATTGTCGCCGCGCTGCTGGCGCAGGGCATGCAGGCATTCGAGGCCGCCTGCGCAGCGGTCTGGATCCATGCCGAGGCCGGCAGCCGCTTCGGACCGGGTCTGATCGCCGAGGATCTGCCGCTGGCGCTGGTGCCGGTGCTGCGTGAACTTGTCGAGGCACGGCAGAAGGTGCCGATCGGATGAAGCGTTTCGCGCTCGCCATTGCAGCCATCATCGCGCTGTTCGCCTCGCATGGCGTGCGCGCTGAGCAGCCGGTGACCATCGTCGACGATCCGGCGGTGCTCGCCGCCCTCGATGCCAAGGGGTTTGGCTTCGCCGGCATTTTCGCCGTCGACGGCGCGGACGATCTGAAGACGCTCTACAGCGAGGTGCCGGCCTATCGTGCTGTTGTCGACATGGTTGCGGCCGATATTGCCACGCTACGGGCCGAGATAAAGGCCGGCGGGCGCACGCTCTACGAGGTGACCGACGGCAATGTCGGCCGCATCATGGATATGCGCTGGCTGAAGACCGAGGCCGCGCGCTTCCGCCTGGTCGGCGTCGTCAACCGGCTGGACCGGCGTGACTTCACCGCGCTGCAAGGTGACAAGAGCTGTGGCGAGGTGCGCTTTGTCTATCGCCTGGCCTACAGTTTCCGCAAGAACGGCAAGGTTCTGGCATCGCGGCTGCCATTCAATTTCAACGCCGTCTACAGCGTGGCGCCGGATGCCGATGGCGGCTGCGTCGGCGTTGCCGGGCGCTGGACACCGCAGATCGACGAAAACGTCGATGCCGGCTGGCTGGCCGGCGGTTCGCTGGCACCGGAGGAACTGACGTTCAAGCAGCTTGAACTCAATGCGCAGGTGGTGCGTTTTCCCTCGGGACAGGAGACCGAATTCGGCGGGCAGGCGGCCTATCTGATGCGGATCTTCGGTATCGATGGCGCTGCCATCAGCGAGAAGCCGCTGGAGAATACGCCTGACGTTGCGCGGCTCTCGGATGATGCCGCACTGAAGAAAGGGCTCGCCGACTACGTCAGCGCCAATGTCGCGGCCGTCGATCTCGGCGTCTACGAAATCCCCGACGAATTCCTGGCCAAGAAAATCATCTCGTGGTCGACCTTCGGCAGCGCGAGACGGGCCAACCATCCGTTCACGCCGCTGTTCCAGCCAGCGGATTTCGCCGGCTTGGACTATGCGGCGCTGAAGCTGGTGCGGACACCGGAGGCGCTGGTCGAGCGGCTGGACAATGGCGCCTGCCAGGGCTGCCACCAGGCGGGCTCGACGGCCGGCTTTCACTTCATCGGCCTCGACGACAAAACGACGTCGCCTCTCAACCGGATCGAGGTCGGCATCTCGCCGCATCTCCATGCCGAGATTGCGCGACGTGAGGCCTGGCTGCGCGCGACGGAAGAAGGCAAGGAGCCGAACCGCTACCGGCCGCTGTCCTTCGCGCCGCCGGCGACATGGACCGATGCCGGCGATGTCGGCTACGCCCCGGCCGAGATCGCGATGCCGTGCCTGATGCCGGATGATGCAAAACGCTTCGGCGCGACTTGGCAATGCGGTGGCGGCACCGTCTGCACGCCGCTGGCGACGGCCTCAGGCGTGCGCACCACGCTGGCGCAATGTCTGTTGCCCAAGGACAGTCCAAAGATGTTTTCGGGCCATCCCTGCCTGACCGGGTCGATCTCCAGCAACCCGTCTCAGCCGTTCAACGACCGCTACAAGATCACCGGCCAGTTCGCCGCTTTTGCGCCGACCTTTTCGCGGACCGCCTACACCTGCCGGCCACCGAAAATCGGCGTACCGGCAGGCATCGCTTATCGCGCCTGCGACGACAAGGACCGCAGCTTCGCCGCCTTCAAGACGGGCAAGCCGATGCCATCGGAAATTTGCGGCATGGTCGGCGGCAAGAAATTCGACACCTGCGTCGCCACCAACAATTTCGACCAGTGCCTCGGCGGCGCGGTCAACCGCGGCAACCGTCCCGCATGTTCGGCCGATCATTTCTGCCGCGAGGATTATATGTGCCAGTCGCTGCCGCCGGACACGCCGGGCGCCGACAAGGTAAAAGGCATCGGCTACTGCTCGCCGACCTATTTCATCTTCCAGATGCGCATCGACAACCACGCAACGCCTTGGGCGACCGCGACCAGCGCCCCCAGGGATGCGGGGTTCGGCGCGGCGGAAGAGGAGTGAGCCTGCGAGTTGGGCGACCACCAGTTCAGCGCTGGAGATAGTCTTCCATCCGCGCAGTCCATTTGGTGTCGAATTCCGCAATATGCCGCTGTGCTACGCTCGAGTTCAGCAGCGTCGAGAGCGCGGTCACGGCGATCGGGTCCAGGTCGGGCGGCTCCGTGTAGCCAAGCGCCGCCAGCCGTTGAGCCCATGATGGATGGGTAGACTTTGCGTCATCCGGGCTTGCCCACGCCTTGCGGGCGCAAACATTGAGGCAAATGGGTTCTCGCAGCTGGCCGGCAGCTTCCAGCACGCGCTCGAGCGGCGCTCGCGGCGGACGCAAAGCACCTCGCAATTCATGCTGCAAAGGGTCATAGACCGTCTCCGTGAAATGCACGTCTGCCGTGGCAAGAAGCAACAGCGCGCGTGCGGCGTGCTCGGCGTCGCCGGAGGATGCCGCGTGTCGATCTGCCTTGATCTCCGCTTCGCGCGAAAGCCGGATTTCTTCCCGCTCGAACGATTGCGCCAGCCAGCCGATAGCGGCGTGGAGCAGGCTGCCTGTGATCGTGGTTCCGGGCGGGGCATACTCGAAGACAAATCCGAAACCGTTTTCGAACTCAGCGAGATTGAGGCTGCCATTGGTATCCTTGTTGCGCACATGCGCGTCCTCATGGGCAAGGATCGCGGCAAGCGCTCTTTCATCGGTCACTGCGAGGAGAGGGATGCCAATGGTTAGAAACAGCCGATTGCCGAGAAGGCCGAGAAGCGTGCGCTCTTCGCGCACGCTGGCGTTCAGGTTGCCCTCTAGTATGACAACCGTGCGCGCAGCACGGCGCGGTCCGGCGACGCTCCGCCACAGCGCCCACAGGCCGGGCGCTTCTGCTTCACTGACGCCTTTGATCTTGCTGCGTCGGAAGCCCGCAAACAATGTGCCGAACAGAAATGCCAAGGCCGTGGTGGCGATCGGCATGACGACAAAGCCGCTGGCCATAAACCAGATCGGATGGTTGTCGAGCAGGGACATCCAGACGCAGAAGACGACGAGGGCGGGAACAACGAAAAACAGGACCGTGAACCTGCCAAACCGCCGACCGGCGCTGATGATCAGTCGCGACATTGGATGTTACAACGGGATGTTGTCGTGCTTCTTCCAAGGGTTCTGCATGTCCTTGTTGCGCAGCATGCGCAGTGCCCGGGCAATGCGGCGGCGGGTCGAATGCGGCATGATCACCTCGTCGACATAGCCGCGTTCGGCGGCGACGAAGGGCGACAGGAAACGGTCCTCGTAAGCCTTTGTGTGAGCTGCGATCTTTTCGGCGTCGCCAATATCCTTGCGGTAGATGATCTCGACCGCGCCTCTCGCCCCCATCACCGCGATCTGCGCCGTCGGCCAGGCATAGTTCATATCGCCGCGCAGGTGCTTTGAGGCCATCACGTCATAGGCGCCGCCATAGGCTTTGCGGGTGATGACCGTGATTTTCGGCACGGTCGCCTCGGCGTAGGCAAACAGGAGTTTCGCGCCATGCTTGATCAGGCCGCCATATTCCTGCGCGGTGCCGGGCAGGAAGCCGGGTACGTCGACGAAGGTGACGATGGGAATGGAAAAACAGTCGCAGAAGCGCACGAAGCGCGCCGCCTTGCGGCTTGCGTCGGAATCGAGCACGCCGGCCAGCACCATCGGCTGGTTGGCGACGAAGCCGACGGTGCGGCCTTCGACGCGGCCGAAACCGGTGACGATGTTCTTGGCAAAGTTCTGCTGGATCTCGAAGAAATCGCCTTCGTCGGCAACTTTGAGGATCAGCTCCTTGATGTCGTAAGGCTTGTTGGCGTTGTCCGGGATCAGCCGGTCGAGCGACAGATCATGGTCGGTGACCGACTGGTAGCACTCGATCTCAGGAAGCTCCGACGTATTTGACGCGGGCAAAAGGTCTACCAGCCGGCGCATCTGCAACAGCGCCTCGACGTCATTGTCGTAGGCGCCGTCGGCGATCGAGGATTTGGTCGTGTGGACGGACGCGCCGCCAAGGCTCTCGGCCGTCACCGTCTCGTTGGTGACGGTCTTCACCACATCCGGCCCGGTGACGAACATGTAAGAGGTGTCGCGGACCATGAAGATGAAGTCGGTCATGGCCGGCGAATAGACGTCGCCGCCGGCGCACGGGCCCATGATCACGGAAATCTGAGGAATGACGCCGGATGCGAGCACGTTGCGCTGAAAAATCTCGGCATAGCCGCCTAGCGCCGCCACGCCTTCCTGGATGCGGGCGCCGCCGGCGTCGTAGATGCCGATGATCGGCGCGCGGTTGCGTAGCGCCATCTCCTGCACCTTGATGACCTTTTCGGCGTGAGCCTCCGACAGCGAGCCGCCGAAGACGGTAAAGTCCTTGGCGAACAGATAGACCGGACGGCCATTGACGGTGCCCCAGCCGGTGACGACACCATCGCCGGCGATCTTGGTTTTCTCCATGCCGAAGTCGGTCGAGCGATGCTCGACATACATGTCGAACTCCTCGAACGAGCCTTCGTCGAGAAAGACATCGATGCGCTCGCGCGCGGTGAGCTTGCCCTTCTTGTGCTGGGCGTCGATGCGGGCCTGGCCGCCGCCCATGCGGGCGATCTCGCGGCGGCGCTCAAGTTCCTTCAGCACGTCCTTCATCGCTCGGTCCCCAGAAATGGCAGCTGCCTTTGTGGTAATGATGGCTGCAGGCGTGCGCAAGCGCCGCTTTCGCAGTCGATTTTGCTGCGCTGCAACATGTCGCCCCTTGCATTCCGGGGCGAACTCAGCCATATGCAGCCCATAGGCGCTTGGGCCGGGAGATTCCGGCCTTCTCGACAAATGAGACTGGTTGCGTCTGTTTTCCCTCTTTCCGGTATATCGGCCCCTCTTTCCGATACATCACGAAGTGGCGAAAGAGCCCCGTGGCATGACGCCTGCGGGCACGACAGCGCAGCCGAGTGGACGTTTCCGTCCGCCCGCCTTGTCGTTTCATATCAATTTTTTCGGCGGCAGGTTGCGCCCTGCCGCCATCGATGTTTGCGGCCAAGACCGCGTGAAAGAAGACTATTTTGACCAACGAAAACACCTCAGCCGGTAACGCGATCTCGACCGGCAACACTGCGGACCTCACCGGTTTCGCAGCTCTTGGGATCACGGGCGCGCTGCTCAAGGCGACGCATGGCGCCGGCTTCACCGAGCCGAAGCCGATCCAGACGCAGGCGATCCCGCCGCAGATGGAAGGCCGTGATATCTTCGGCATCGCCCAGACCGGCTCCGGCAAGACCGCGGCCTTCGCGCTGCCGATCCTGTCGAAGATCATCGCGCTCGGCACCAAGCGCCGGGCCAAGACCACCCGTGCGCTGATCCTGGCGCCGACGCGCGAACTCGCCGTCCAGATCGAGGACACCATCAAGATCCTCGCCAAGGGCGCGCATGTCTCAACCGCTCTCGTGCTTGGCGGCGTCTCGCGCTTCAGCCAGGTGAAGAAGGTTGCGCCCGGCGTCGACATCCTGATCGCCACGCCCGGCCGCCTGACCGACCTGGTGCGCGAGGGCGACCTCATCCTCTCCGACACCAAATGGCTGGTGCTCGACGAGGGCGACCGCATGCTCGACATGGGCTTCATCAACGACGTCAAGCGGATCGCCAAGGCGACCGCGCCCGACCGTCAGACGGTGCTGTTCTCGGCCACCATGCCCAATGAAATCGCCGAACTGGCGAAGGGCCTGTTGAAGAACCCGATCCGCGTCGAAGTCGCGCCGCAGAGCACCGCTGCTGCCGAAATCGTGCAGGGCGTTGTCTTTGCCCGCACCAAGCAGAAGCGCCAGGTGCTGTCGACGATGCTCGCCGACGAAGCGATGAAGTCCGTCATCATCTTCTCGCGCACCAAACATGGCGCCGACCGGGTGACCAAGGACCTCGAACGCGACGGCTTCAAGGCCGCCGTCATCCACGGCAACAAGTCGCAGAACGCCCGCCAGAAGGCGCTCAACGATTTCCGCGAGGGCTCGGTGCGCATTCTCGTGGCGACCGATATCGCGGCGCGCGGCATCGACGTCCCCGGCATCAGCCATGTGGTGAATTTCGACCTGCCGGATGAGGCCGAAAGCTATGTCCACCGCATCGGCCGTACCGGCCGTAACGGCATGGACGGCATCGCCATCACGCTTTGCGATCCTTCCGAAAACAGCAAGCTGCGTCAGGTCGAGCGCATCATCCGCAGCAAGCTGCCGATCGTTGCCGACCATCTCGGCAGCCCGGATCCGGTGCGCAATCCGGCCGAAAAGAACGAGCGCTTCGAGCCCGCCAATGATCGCAACGACCGCAATGGACGTCGCGACGGCAGGCGGCCCGGTGGCCAGAACAACGGCTTCGCCAAGAAGCGTTTTGGTGACAAGCCGGCCTTTGCGGGTGCAAGCGAGCGCAAGCCGGAAGGCGCCAAGGCCTTCAAGGGCAACAACAAGCGCCGCTTCGGCGGCAAGCGGCCCGCGGCGCGGGCTGCCTGATCAGACGAACCGGTCAGGCTCGTCGAGCCTGGCTTGATTGCTGACGATTGAATATGAGGACGGCCGGGGCAATGCTTCGGCCGTCCTTTTTCGTTTAGGGCTGCCCGGCAATTGCCTGAACCCACACGACGATCCGCTGCGCCAGGAATGCCGTGGTCGAGGGCGACAGCGCGTCGCCGGCAATGACGTGGTTGTCGGGATCGCCATTGTCGTCGACGGGCACCAGTTCATGCGGTGCGCCCCAGCGGCCGGCGATTTCGCGGGTGCGATCCTGGCGCACCACCTTGTCGGAATCCGAGAAGATGAACAGCGCCGGTATGGTTGCCTTCTCCACAGGCGCTGCGTAGGCAAGGTTGGTCAGCGCCGCCATCGGTAGCACGGCTGCCATTGGATATGTGTGCGTCCAGAGTTTCTCGTGCAGCGCGTTGCGGGTCGGAAAGCTGCGCTCCTTGCCGCCGACGAACTCGGCGATCTGCCTGCCCCAGGGCATGGTCAGCAGCTCGGCGCCTGCAGCCCTGACGCCGAAATTCGGCGAGATGAATGCGATCGCAGCGACGCCGTCCGATGCGCCAGGCTCAGTCGCCGCCCATGCCGCCAGCGATCCACCGGTCGAGGTGCCGATGACGATCACCTTGTCGCCGATGGCCCGGCCGATGGCGAGCGCCTCCTCATAGTCGTTGATCCAGGCATTGACGCTGCCTTGCGCCATAGCAGCGCCGTCCTGACCATGACCGGTGAGGCGGGTGTAGAAAAGGTTGGCGTCGAGTTGGTCGGCGACCTCGTCGGCCAGCGGGCGAACCTCGCCCTTCGATGCCGAAAAGCCATGGATATAGACGATCGCCAATGGCGTCTTGGCGTGAACCATCGGATCGGCCCAGATGATTTCTTTCTCGAGCGCGTCGCGGACGTTGGGCACGGTAGCCTCTTCACGCGCGATATACGCTTGCGAATCGTCGCCGATCACCTTGGGGTCGAAGCTGATTGTTGTGTCGACGGGAACGCGCGGACCAAGCAGGAGGGCCAGGACAAGGATGATGACGACGCCCAGCACCGCAAGCACGATCCGTCGCCCCATCTCAGACACCACAACAATTCTAAAGCCTATGGCGGCCGGTGCAGTCAGGCAACAGCCGGGCTGTGGACAGCTATTCGTTCGGCGGCTTGCGGTCGAAATTCAGCGGCCGCCCTGTCCAGCGGGTCGCCGTGCTGATGAACCACCGGCAGACTGGCCTTGGCAGCAGTGCCAGCAGCTTCAGCCCCCAACTCAGCCGGTGAGGGAAGGTAACCTCAAAGCCGCCATGCTCGATGCCGCGCAGCATGCGGCGCGAGGCGCGGTTGACCGGCATCAGTCCCGGCATTGGCAGCATGTTCTTTTCGGTCAGCGGCGTGTCGATGAAGCCCGGATTCATCACCTGGATCCGGACATTCATCTTGTCGAAATCGTATTTCAGCGACTCGGCCAGGATGTTGATCGCCGCCTTCGAGCCGCCATAGGCCGCCGTGGTCGGCCAGCCGAAATAGGCGGTAACCGATCCGACAAGCACGATATGGCCGCGCGCACGGATGCGCATGCGCTCCATGAGCGGGACGAGGCCATTGATGATACCGAAATAGTTGACCTCGAAGGTCTGGCGAAAGTCGCGGACCCTGAGGTCTTCGCCGGGCGTGGCGATGTAGTTGCCGGCGTTAAAGACGGCGAGCACGATCGGCCCGAGCTCCTTTTCAATCGCCGCCACCGTGCTTGCCATGCGCGGCTCATCGGTGACGTCGCAAGGGTAGGCGGCGACACGTCCCGGCATCTGCGCCGTCTCGACGATGAGCGCGTCGAGTGGGTCGCCGTCGAGTGCGGTGACCGCGACGACAAAGCCCTTTGACGCGAGGTCTTTGGCCAGCGCACGGCCGATGCCGCTGCTGCCGCCGGTTATCCAGGCGACGCCGTGCTTCGGGTTGGCCCGGTAAAGTGTCATTCTGCGCCCTGCCGATCTGTCATTAGTGCTCTAGCGGTGAAAAAATCGAATGAAAAGAGCGCTTTTCCGTACTGGCCGAAATGATAGTCATCGCGCTTTGTGCGGCCGCGGGAGATTGCAGTGCCCGAAATGCGACTGGACCAGGCGAATTCTTGCCTTGAAACGCACGCTTCGGGTTTCTAGGGTCTCGCCGCAGCTACATAAGGAATCCCGGATGCCCCGTTCTGTGATCGAAGCGATCGGCAACACGCCCCTGATCCGCCTCAACAAGGCCTCGGAGCAGACCGGCTGCGAGATCCTGGGCAAGGCCGAGTTCATGAACCCCGGCCAGTCGGTCAAGGATCGCGCAGGCCTGTTCATCATCCGCGACGCCGAACAGCGCGGGCTGTTGAAGCCGGGCGGGGTCATCGTCGAAGGCACGGCCGGCAATACCGGCATCGGCCTGACGCTGGTTGCCAAGGCGCTGGGCTATCGCACAGTGATCGTCATTCCCGACACCCAGAGCCAGGAAAAGAAGGACACGATCAAGCTGCTTGGCGCCGAGCTGATCGAAGTGCCGGCGGTGCCTTACAAGAACCCCAACAACTACGTGAAACTGTCGGGGCGGCTAGCCGAGCAGATGGCGAGGTCGGAGCCGAACGGCGCGATCTGGGCCAACCAGTTCGACAACGTTGCCAATCGCGACGGCCATATCCGCACCACGGCGGAAGAAATCTGGACGCAGACCGGCGGCAAGGTCGACGGTTTCGTCTCGGCGGTGGGTTCGGGCGGAACGCTGGCCGGCGTCGCCTTCGGGCTGAAGGCCAGGAGCAGCAACGTCAAGATCGCGCTCGCCGATCCGCTAGGTGCGGCGCTCTATTCCTTCTACACGAGTGGCGAATTGAAGTCCGACGGCAGCTCGATCACCGAAGGGATAGGGCAGGGGCGCATCACGGCAAATCTCGATGGGTTCACGCCGGACTTCTCGTTCCAGGTGCCGGACGAGGAAGCGCTGCCGATCGTCTTCGACCTGATCCAGGAAGAAGGCCTGTGCGTCGGCGGTTCGACCGGCATCAACATTGCCGGCGCGATCCGGCTGGCGCGCGAGCTTGGCCCCGGCCACACCATCGTGACCATCCTTGCCGACTATGGCACGCGCTACCAGTCGAAGCTGTTCAACCCGGAATTCCTGCGCGAGAAGAACCTGCCGGTGCCGGGCTGGATGGATGAGCGCAGCACAATTTCGGTGCCGTATGAGAAGGTCGCCTGATGGCGCACAGAACAGAAGCGCTGTTTCGCGACGACGCCTATCTCAGAGCGGCTGACGCCACCGTTGTCGCCATCAACGAGCGCGGCGGCATCATTCTCGACCGGACCATCTTCTATGCCACATCGGGCGGCCAGCCTGGCGATACCGGCACATTAGAGCGCGCCGACGGCAGCCGCATCGCCATTGCCGCCACCATCACCGGCGAGACCAAGGACGAGATCATCCATGTGCCGGCGCCGGAGCAACCGGCACCCGAGGTCGGCGAGCAGGTGAAACTCGCCATCGGCTGGGAGCGGCGGCATCTCCTGATGCGCATGCACGCAGCTTGCCATTTGCTCACCGTAGTCTGTCCGTTTCCGATTACCGGTGCTGCGGTTTCCGAAGATGACAGCCGCGTCGACTTCGACGCTCCCGATGCCGGCTTCACGAGGGAAGACGTCACCGCCGGGCTGATGGAGCTGGTGCGAGCCGATCATCCGATCTTCATCAGGCTGATCACCGACGAGGAACTGGCAGCCAATCCTGGCCTGGTGAAATCCAAGAATGTCCGGCCGCCCGCCGGCACCGGCAAGATCCGCCTGGTCTGCATCGGCGACAACGCTTCGATCGACAGCCAGCCCTGCGGCGGCACCCATGTCAAAAGCACCGGCGAAGTCGGTGAAATCCATATCGGCAAGATCGAGAAGAAGGGCCGCGAAAACCGGCGTTTTCGCATTCGCTTCGGACCAATGCCGGTGGCTTGAACGAACCATGATCCCGAAAAGTGGAAGCCGGTTTTCGGGGAAGATCATGGTCAACAGGAAGCAATGCTTCGCCAAGGCGGAGCAGGAGAAGAACAATGGCCGATGACAGCTCTTTCATCGTCGATGCGGACTGGTTGCAGAGCCGTCTTGGCGAGCCCGGCCTGACGATCGTCGATGCATCCTGGTATCTGCCGGCGCAGGAGCGCGATGCGCGCGCCGAGTATGAGGCTGCGCATATTCCGGGCGCGCGATTCTTCGATCATGATGCGGCCTCCGATCCTGATGCCAAGCTGCCGCACACGCTGCCCTCGCCACAGCATTTGGCGCAATATGTAGGCGCCATGGGAATTTCGGCCGACGACACCATTGTCGTCTATGACGGTCCGGGTTTCTTCTCGGCGCCGCGCGCCTGGTGGATGTTCCGCGTCATGGGCGTGTTCCAGGTCTATGTGCTCGACGGCGGCTTCGACCGCTGGAAGGCGGCGGGCCGGCCGGTGACGGCGGAGCCGACCAAGATCGCGCCGAATGTGTTTCATGCCGATTTCGATGCCGCTCGCGTCGCCAGCCTTGCCGACATGCGCCGCATCGTCGAGACTGGCGAGAGCCAGATTGCGGACGCCCGAGGCGCGGGCCGCTTCACCGGCGCCGAGCCAGAGCCCCGCGCGGGTGTTCGCTCCGGCCACATGCCCGGCGCGCACAATTTGCCTTATTCGGCGCTGTCGCTGGATGGCGCGCTGTTGTCGAAGGACCAGTTGCGCAAGGCCGTTGAGGATGCCGGTATCGATCTGTCGAAACCGGTCGTCACCTCTTGCGGTTCCGGCATCACGGCGGCTGTCGTCACTCTGGCGCTGGAGACGCTCGGCCACACCGACAACCGGCTCTACGACGGCTCATGGACGGAATGGGGCGGGCTGGCAGACACGCCCGTGGTGACGGGCAAGGAATGATGGCGATGGAAAATGGCGCGCTGGACGACATCGAGGTTACGGTCACGTTTCTGGAAATGCATGTGCCGCCGGCCTATTCGCCGCCGTTGCCCTACAACAGGCAGATCGCGCTGCTCAGGACCAAGGACATTCCGCTGCATTTCTACCGCTATCTGATGGATCGGGTCGGACGCAAATGGCACTGGGTCAATGTGCTGAGGCTGGACGATGACGAGCTTGCCGCCGGCATCCACCGCGAGGACCGCGACATCAGGGTGCTTTATCTCGACGGCGCGCCGGCCGGGTTCTTCGACCTCAAGCCGCATTTGCCAGAGGAAGTCGAACTCGCTTATTTCGGCATGATGGAACATGCGACCGGGCAAGGCATCGGCCGTTGGTTCCTCGGTGCGGCGATTGCCGCAGCATGGTCGTATGGGCCGAAACGGGTAACGGTGCAGACCTGCACGCTCGACCATCCGGCTGCCTTGCCGCTCTACCAGAAGCTCGGTTTTGCGCCGGTGGCGCAAAAGAAGGAGACCGTGCATCCGCTGTCGTTCGCCGAGCGCTCGGCCAGCGTCATGCGGCCGTGACTTTCTCCGACTGAAGGCCGAACCGACCGTTCATGGCGAGGAATTCCTGCTCGTGCGGACCCAGGACGAGAACTGGCGCAGGCGCCGGGTGACGCTGCGCCGCTTCGACGATTTCATCCGCTGAGCCGGCGCGGGACCTGCCCAATGCCGAAGCAGTCCGGCCTGAGACTGGCCGGGCTGCTGACAGTTGACAGGAATCGGGTGGGAAGCACCTCGGCGGGGGCATAATTTCCGGTCAACCACCACACCGGAGATTTTAGCCATGACCGTCCAGTTCAAAGCCTTGCCGACAGAAGATGTGAGAGCGCTGCAGCGCGGCGGGCCGGACGCCTACGGGCAAACGCCGGAGCGGAAGGTTTCAGATGGCGACGGGGTGCCGTGCCGGCATTGCCTGAGAAACGTCGCCGAAGGCGATGGCTATCTGATCATGGCCTATCGGCCGTTTCCGGCGTTGCAGCCTTACGCCGAGACAGGACCGATCTTCCTGCATGCGCAGGAATGCGAACGCGCAGCCGAGACGGAAGCGCTTCCAGAGATGCTTGAGAGCAGCGACTATATCGTGCGCGGCTATGGTGCGGATGACCGCATCGTCTATGGCAGCGGCGGCGTCATTCCGACTGGCGGCATTGCGGCGCGGGCAGAGACGCTGTTTGAGCGCGCTGACATCGCCTATGTCCACGTCCGCTCGGCGCGCAACAATTGTTATCAGTGCCGCATCGAGCGTTTCTGACAAAAAGATGCCCGCCGGTGGTCTGGCGGGCAGTTGGGAACCGTGTGACGGCACGAGCCGTCAAGTTGGCAGCTCTGTCTGCGCATGCTTTTCGAATGGCGGATGTGAAGCACTTCACACAGCACCGCGATCGTCGCCGGCATGGCGACTCACGCCGATGCCGGTTGGGACTTGTCGTACTCCCGTCGCATTCTCGCGCTAAAAGACCAGCGTCGATGGATTGCCGACCGCGGATGAACCGGCGGGGATCTCGATGACCAAGGAAGCGGGGCTTTGGCTCCGCTTTTTTGTTGTCCGCCAGCCTGTTCAATGCCGGCGCCAGGAATTTTGCGCAAAGAAAAAGCCCGCCGGAATTGACCGACGGGCCTTTGCCGTGTGTGTGTGCGGCGTTTAGTTGAATTTATACTTCGCGCCGACGCGAACGGTCTGGAAGGAAGGCTCGTCGGTGAGGAAGCCGTCCGACCCGAAATCCTCTTTCTCATACTGCGAATAGCGGTATTCGAGACCAAGCGTCATGTTGCTGGAAACGGCCGTTTCCAGGCCGCCACCGACCGAGAAGCCGCTCGAGCCCCAGTCGACGATGTCGCCAACGGGCGAGGAGGCATGCAGGTCGAAATGCTGCCAGCTGTAACCGCCGAGGACATAGGCCAGCGTCGATTCGTTGACCTTGGCGCCGATGCGGGCCAGGGCATCGAAGCCATAGTCGGTATCGCCCTTGATCGACCCACCCGGAATGTCCAGCTTCGAGCGTATGCCGGAATAGCGGGCGTCGACCAGAACGCCGGCGACCCAGCCGCCGAAATCATGGTCGTAACCGATGCTCGCCTCGCCGAACACGCCTTCGCCGCCGATGCCATCCAATTCGAGGGCGCTGGCGAGCGTCAGGTCATGCACCACGGTGCCGGCACCAAGCGCGCCGCCGACATAGAAGCCGGTCCAGTTGTAGGTCGGAGCAGCAAACGAGGCCCCGCCGCCATTCTGGGCGCCGAAGCGGTAGTTGGCCGCGATGTGGAAGGTGTGGCTGGATGGCTCGACATCCAGAGAGGTTCCCGGGCCGCCAATAATGCCGAGGTCAGCCACCGAGTCGTCGCCATAGTTGGCGTAGCGGTACTCGGTCTTAATCGTCCAGTTGCCGCGCAGCACGGTTTCCATGCCAACGCCGACGACATAGCCGCCACGGTTCTCCGTGAAATCGAGACCGTCGGCAAAGCCCGAACCCTCGAGCTTGAAATGGTTCCAGGTGTAGCCGCCGAGCACATAGCCGAGCGTATCGGGGTTCAAGAGATAGCCGGCGCGCAAGCCGACGTCGAAGCCATAAGCGTTCGTCAGGTCGATATCAGCGCCCGGAAGGCTGATCGACGGACCGATATTCCCGATGTTGGCGTCGATGAAGCCACCGAGCAGGAAGCGCTCGGAGACCATATAGTCGTAGCCGGCGGTGATTTCGCCAAACACGCCGTTGCCGCCGATCCCGTTGAAGTCGATCACCGGGTCGACGCTGATGCGATGCACGGTGGCGCCGAAGCCGCCGCCGATGCCGACATAGGCGCCGCTCCAGTTGAAACCGGCAGGTTCTTCCACCGGCTGCACAACATCGGCGGCATGCGCTACCGATATCAAAGCCATTGCCGAAACGGCCCCGAGAAGAACGGATTTAGCAGAGATGAACATTTTAGCCCCTTAGCATAAGAACAAACCCGTCCGTGTTCTAACAGGACGCTCGCCAATATTGGAATGACAAAAATGCCACATCGGCAGGCAAAAGCACCGCCAAGCCGGGCCGTTTCGCCGTGATGTTGCCTTAGAGCCCGCAATTTGTGAGCACGCGGCCAATAAAAAACCCGCCGGCGCAACCGGCGGGTGAGGGAGGCAGAACTGCTTGAGTCGATTAAGGCGTCTGTCAGGCAGCCAGAACCACTTTCGGTTCGACCAGCTCATAGCCGAGTGCTTCGGCGACGGCGCGATTGGTGATCTTGCCCCTGTGGACATTGAGGCCGTTGCGCAAATGGTGGTCGTCGACCAGCGCTTTCAGGCCCTTGTCGGCCAGCTGCAGGCCATAATGCAGCGTCGCGTTGTTGAGCGCGTGCGCCGAGGTCACCGGCACGGCGCCCGGCATGTTGGCGACGCAGTAATGGATCACGCCGTCGACCTCATAGGTCGGCTCGGCATGGGTGGTGGCGTGCGAAGTCTCGAAGCAGCCGCCCTGGTCGATAGCGACGTCGACCAGCACCGAGCCCTTCTTCATGCCCGACAGCATTTCGCGAGTGACCAGCTTGGGTGCAGCAGCACCCGGGATGAGCACGGCGCCGACGACGATGTCGGCCGAGAAGCATTCTTCCTCAAGCGCCTCGACTGTGGAGTAGCGGGTGTGGACGCGGCCGGTAAAGAGGTCGTCCAGCTGGCGCAGGCGCGGGATCGAGCGGTCGATGATGGTGACGTCGGCGCCGAGGCCGACCGCCATGCGGGCGGCATGCAGGCCGACGACGCCGCCGCCGAGCACCGTGACCTTGCCGGGCAGTACGCCGGGCACGCCGCCGAGCAGCACGCCGCGGCCACCATTGGCCTTCTGCAGCGCGGTCGCGCCGGCCTGGATCGACAGGCGGCCGGCAACTTCCGACATCGGCGCCAAGAGCGGCAGGCCGCCGCGGTCGTCGGTTACGGTCTCATAGGCGATTGCGGTGACGCCGGACGCGAGCAGGCCCCTGGTCTGCTCCGGATCCGGGGCCAGGTGCAGATAGGTGTAGAGGATCTGGCCCTCGCGCAGCTGCGCCCATTCGTTGGGCTGCGGCTCCTTGACCTTGACGATCATGTCGGACTTGGCGAACACGTCGGCGGCGGTCCTGGCGATGGTGGCGCCGGCGGCGCGGTAGGCATTGTCATCGGCGCCGATGCCGGCGCCGGCGCCGCTTTCGACCAGCACTTCATGGCCATGCGCGACATATTCGCGGACGGAGCCCGGCGTCAGGCCGACTCGGTATTCGTGGTTCTTGATTTCCTTGGGGCAGCCGACGCGCATAGTCTTCTCCTGATCCGGCCCTTCGGGCTCGTTCCCTGTATCAACCGAGTGAACCACGAATCGTTGCGCAGGTGTTTGCGAATGCGCTTGCGCGAGGTGACGTGTTTCGATAATCGTTGCGCGAAATTGCATAATTTTCGCAGGAATCACTGTAAATGCCGCTCGACAGGATCGATATCGCCATTCTCGAGGCACTGCAGAAGGATGGCCGCATACCCAATGCGGCGCTCGCTGAAAGGGTCGGCCTGTCGCAGTCGGCCTGTTCGCGCCGGCTCGACAATCTGGAGAAATCCGGCACCATCCGCGGCTATCATGCCCGGCTTTCGAATGCCGCGCTCGGCCACCAGATGACGGCGATCGTGCACATATCGCTGTCGGGGCAGTTCGAAAAGACGCTGTCGGATTTCGAGGCGGCGATCAAGCGCTGCCCGAATGTGCTGTCGTGCCACCTGATGTCGGGCGAATACGACTACATCCTGCGCATCGCCGCCAAGGACCTGGTCGACTATGAGCGCATCCACAAGGAGTGGCTGTCGGCGATGCCGCACGTGACCAAGATCAATTCGTCGTTTGCCCTGCGCGAGATCGTCGATCGCACGGCGATGGGCATGAAGCCGGAACTGGCCTAGCCCTGAGCAGTCTCGGTCACCAGCCTATCCATTGGGATGTCGTGCGGCTGCGGGTAGATGGTGGCTATGCGCTGCAGTTCGTAGCCGACGCCGATGACCAATGGCTTGAACGGCATGGCAGCCAGCGTGCGGTCGAAGAAGCCACCGCCATAGCCCAGGCGGTAGTTTCGCGGGTCGATGCCGACGATCGGCGAGATGACGATGTCGGGCAGCACCGGCTCGCCTTCGGCCGGGATCGGGATGTTCCAGATGCCTTTTTCCAGCCGGTCGCCGGGCACATAAGCGCGGAAGATCAGCGGCTGGCCTTTCTCGATGACGACTGGCAGTGCCGTGCGGCCGCCGCGTTCGTTGATCGACGCCATCCACGGCCGCAGGTCCGGCTCGCCGCGAAACGGCCAATAGAGGCTGACCATGCGGCCGGCAATGTCGCCGATTGCCGCGTCGAGGCCTTCGGTGATAGCCCGCGACATCGCCACCCGCGCATCGGCCGAAACCGCCAACCGTGCCGCGATCAGACGCTCGCGCTCGGCCTTGCGCCAACGGCGCACATCGGTCCAGTCGGTCAATGGCGCGCGAAATTCCGGATCGAGTTCGTGCATGAAGCAAGGCGGCGAAGAATATTGCGCCCGCCCTTTGCGATCTTTGTCATCGTCGTTGGCCATGCTTCACTCCCGTGGTTCCAGCCCCTGCAAGGCTATACCCGTCCAGGCTTGCCGACATAGGCATTCGCGACATCCGGCGACGAGTCCTGGGCAGCCTTACGCGCGGCAGTCTAGCGCGCCGCGACATTGTTGCGGTGCACAAAAATCACTAGATAAAGAGAGACAAACAGGGGTGAATGCGATGAGTGAAACCAGCCATCATGTCGTTGTCGTCGGCGCAGGGTTCGGCGGTCTCGAACTCACCCGGGCGCTGGCCGGCGCACCCGTGCGCATCACCATGGTCGACAAGCGCAACCATCACCTTTTCCAGCCGCTGCTTTACCAGGTGGCGACCACCTCGCTGGCGACCTCGGAAGTTGCCTGGCCGATCCGTCATCTGCTGCGCAAGCGCGAGGACGTGACGACCCTGCTCGGGAACGTCACCGGCGTCGACCGTCCAGGCAAACGCGTGCTGCTTGAGGACGGCAGTTCTGTTCCCTACGACACGCTGGTGCTCGCCACCGGCGCGCGTCATGCTTATTTCGGCCACGACGAATGGGAGCCTTTCGCGCCCGGGCTGAAGACGCTCGAAGACGCAACCACCATTCGGCGGCGCATCCTGCTCGCCTTCGAGCAGGCCGAGCGCGAGACCGATCCGGCCAAGCGCCAGGCACTGCTGACACTGGTCATCGTCGGCGGCGGCCCGACCGGCGTGGAGCTTGCCGGCACCATTGTCGAACTCGCGCATGAAACGCTGCGCGGCGAATTCCGCAACATCGACACGCGTGAGGCGCGTGTGGTGCTGGTCGAGGCCGGAGACAGGATCCTCGCCAATTTCGCGCCAAAGCTGTCCGACTATGCGCGCAAGGCGCTGGAGCGGCGGGGCGTCACGGTCGAGCTTGGCCGCGCCGTCACGCGCCTCGATGCCGAAGGCGTCGTCTTTGGCGATACGCATCTGCCGGCGCGAACCATCCTGTGGGCCGCCGGCGTGGCGGCTTCCCCCGCGGGAGAGTGGCTGGGCGCGCCGGTGGACCGGGCGGGCAGGGTAATGGTCGAGCCCGATCTGACCGTGCCGAACAGTCCTGAAATCTTCGTCATCGGCGACACCGCGCATGTCTTGCGGCCGGACGGCAAACCGGTGCCCGGCGTGGCGCCCTCGGCCAAGCAGGAGGGCAAGCATGTCGCCGCGACGATCAGGGCGCGGCTGGCCGGCGATGGCGCGCCGCGGCCTTTCCGCTACAAACATGCCGGCGACCTGGCGACGATCGGCAAGTGGGCAGCCGCGATCGATTTCGGCTCGATCAAGCTCACGGGATGGCTTGCCTGGTGGCTGTGGGGCGTGGCGCATATCTACTTCCTGATCGGTTTCCGCAACCGGCTCTCGGTGTCGCTTAGCTGGCTATTGGATCTATTTCACCGGCCAGCGCAGCGCGCGGCTGATCACCCAGGGCGACGATGACAAGGGCTGAGGTTCTCAACCGCGGCCAAGGATATTCATCCAGCCGTCACCTTTTGCTGATCGACTGACTTCCCGATGGACATGGCCGGTTTTCGGCGCGAAGCTTCCGCCCGGGGCTGGGATCTTGTCACGTCGCTGGGAAGGAAAACCAATGCCGCATCTCAATTACCCCGTCTCCCGCCGTAGTTTTCTTGCCGGTACGGCCGCCAGCGGGGCGCTGATCATGCTCCATCCGTTTTCCGCCCGCGCGCAGGCCAATCAGGCGCATCTGAGGATTATGGAGACCACCGACATCCATGTGAATGTGCTGCCTTACGACTACTACGCAGACAAAGCCAACGACACGATGGGCCTGTCGCGGACGGCCTCACTGATCGCGGCGGTGCGCAAGGAAGCCACCAATGCGATGCTGATCGACAATGGCGATCTTTTGCAGGGCAATCCGATGGGCGATTACATCGCCTATGAGAAGGGCCTCAAGGAAGGCGATCTGCATCCGATCATGAAGGGCATGAACCTGCTGGGCTATGAATGCTCGACGCTCGGCAATCACGAGTTCAACTACGGCCTGTCGTTCCTCGACAAGGTGCTGGCCGGGGCCAATTTCCCGTTCGTCTGCGCCAATCTGATCCGCGGCACCGAGCTTGCCGCCAACCCGCGCGACGACAAGCTCTACCTCAAGCCCTATGTCATCCTCGACAAGAAGATCAAGGACGGGTCGGGCGCCGAGCAGCCGATCAAGATCGGCATCATCGGCTTCGTGCCGCCGCAGATCATGGTCTGGGACCTGAAGAACCTGGAAGGCAATGTCAGGACGCGCGATATCGTCGAGGCGGCCAGGGCCTGGGTTCCGCAGATCAAGGAGGAGGGCGCCGACATCGTCATCGCGCTCTCGCATTCCGGCATCGATATCAAGCAGGGCGACGGCATGGAGAACGCCTCCTTCTTCGTCGCCGGCGTCGAAGGCATCGATGCGGTGTTCACCGGCCATCAGCATTTGGTCTTCCCCGGCAAGAAGGATTTTCAGGCGCTCGAAGGCGTCGACACCGAGAAAGGCACGCTGCAGGGCAAGCCCGCCGTGATGGGCGGTTTCTGGGGCTCGCATATGGGACTGATCGATCTGCTTCTGGAACGGGACGGATCGAAATGGCGCGTAGCCTCGGCCACATCGGAGGCAAGGCCGATCTACCAGCGCGTCGACAAGGCAAACAAGCCGACGGTGGCGGACGACCAGCGCGTCGTCGATGCGCTGAAGGCGGACCATGAGGCGACACTTGCCTATGTCCGCCGACCGGTCGGCAAGACCTCGGCGCCGCTCTATTCCTATTTCGCGCTGGTCGCCGACGATCCGTCGGTGCAGATCGTCAACCAGGCGCAGAGCTGGTACCTCAAGGACATATTGAAGAGCACGCAGTGGAAGGATGTGCCGCTGCTGTCGGCGGCAGCACCCTTCAAGGCCGGCGGGCGCAACGGCGCCGACTACTATACCGACGTGCCGGTGGGCGACCTCGCCATCAAGAACGTCGCCGACCTCTATCTCTATCCGAACACGGTGCGCGCCGTCGAAATCACCGGCGCGCAAGTGAAGGAATGGCTGGAAATGTCGGCCGGCATTTTCAGGAAGATCGAGCCGGGCAAGGCCGACCAGGCGCTCATCGACACCGAATTCCCGTCCTACAATTTCGATGTGATCGATGGCGTCAGCTACGGAATAGACCTGTCGCAGCTGCCGAAATACGATGCCAAGGGTGGCGTCGCCAATGCCGGCTCGAACCGCATCGTCGGCCTCAGCTTCGACGGCAAGCCTATTGATCCGGCAGCGAAATTCGTCGTCGCCACCAACAATTACCGCGCCGGCGGTGGCGGCAATTTCCCCGACATCAATGCCTCGAAGATCATCTACGAGGCGCCGGACACCAACCGCGACGTGATCGTGCGCTACGTCGTCAGCGAAGGCACGATCAATCCCTCGGCCGACGACAATTGGTCGTTCACGCCGCTGCCCGGCACCAGCGTCGTGTTCGAGACCGGCCCCAAAGCGAAGGATTTTATATCGGGAGTGAAATCGCTCAAGATCGAGCCGGCCGGCGAGGGCGAATCCGGGTTTGCGAAGTATCGCATCCTGCTTTGAGGCAACGTGCAGCTAACAGGGAAAACGAGCGGGCATACGCCCGCTCAATCACGCTTCGGATCAGGCCTTGTAGACCACCTGGCGCACGTCGATGTAGCTGGCCCTGAAGCCGGCTTCGCAATAGTGGAGATAGAATTCCCAAAGCTTCTTGAAGCGGTCGTCGAAGCCGAGCGGGACGATCTTTTCCCACGACGCCCAGAAGCGGTTGCGCCATTCGGCAAGCGTGCGGGCATAGTCGTCCGGAAAGACGCGCTCGCGCAGATGGGCAAGGCCATGGTCGCTGCCCAGCGTCTTCAGGATCGACGGCGTCGGCAGCATGCCGCCTGGGAAGACATAGCGCTGGATGAAATCCGGCCGCGCCCGATAGGTGTCGTAGGCGGCCTCGTTGATGGTGATGATCTGCAGGCCGGCGGTGCCGCCGGGCCTCAGGCATGCCTTCATCTTGCCGAAAAATACCGGCCAATATTTTTCGCCGACCGCCTCGAACATCTCGATCGAGGCGATGCGGTCGTAAGTGCCCGTTTCGTCTCGGTAATCCTGCAGCTTGATGTCGACCTTGTCAGACAGTCCCGCCTTCTGGATGCGCGCCTTGGCGAAATCGTGCTGTTCGCGGCTGATGGTCAGGCCGGTGACGCGGCAGCCGATCTCGCGCGCGGCAAATTCGGCAAAACCACCCCAGCCGCAGCCGATCTCGAGCACATGGTCCTTCTTGCCGATACCCGTATCCTTGGCCAGCGCGCGGTATTTGGCGGCCTGAGCGCTTTCCAGGTCGTTGGCGCCGGTCGCATAGAGCGCCGACGAATAGGTCATGCTGGGATCGAGCCATTGCTTGTAGAAGGCGTTGCCGAGATCGTAATGCGCCGAGATGTTGCGCTTCGAGCCTGTGCGGGTGTTTTCGTTGAACCAGTGGCGGATGCGCTGGACCGTGTTGATGAGCCAGCTGGCGCCGCCGGCAATGCGTTCGCCAACGGCCGAGTTGACGACGAACAGTTCCAGGAAGCTGGTTACATCAGGGCTTTCCCAGTCGCCGTCCATGTAGGATTCGGCAACGCCGATGGTGCCGCCGGAAAAGGCACGGCCGGGCAGGCGCCAGTTCTTCAACACCAGCTCGGCATCCGGCCCGGGTCCGTTGCCGCCGACAAGCACCGCCCGGCCATCCGGCATCCTCACCTTCAGCGAACCGCGCGGCAATTTCATCGCCGCCGACAGCACCATGCGCGCCTTGGCCGGCAGGCCCTTGACGATCTCGGCGAAATTGAGTTCGTCCAGCCTGATGGCGTCGCCGATGCCTTTGTATTCCCTGACAGCCATCTCACACCCCCCTGGACTTCCGCGGGGGCGGCGCAAGATCTGCCGGCCTCCACATCCTCCACTTTCATTCGCCAGGCGCGAACGCCGTAGCCTGCTTAAATTTTCGCCACAATCTTCCATGGCATTGGCCGAAACTTCAAGAGGCAAGCTTCGTGCGGCGCTGGCCCAGCTTGCCGGCCTGAGGCCAGAATCCGCGGGAGAGCGCGGCCCTCGGCGAAATCGCTATGGTTACGAACAGCCACATACGTTAGTTTCAGCCATGCGTTATGTCATCGTCATCGTCGCCATCGCCTTTTTCCTGATCTGGGACGGCCTCTACAATCAGGGCCGCTATCTCGACACGACGGTCAGGGAGATGTCGCGCGTCGTGCGCTACGTCACCGGCGGGGCCTAGCTTTTGCGCCTCTGCAAAGTCGCCTGCCGGCGTTGCCGGGCGCGACATCGTGGCGGTTGACGCGACGGTCCCGCTCACACAAAACATGCCGCAAATCGAACGTGGAGGCAGGCGTGATCCGGCATATCGTTTTCTTCAGCGCGCGGCGCAAGGACGATGTCGAGGCCGTGCGTACGGGCTTGCTCACACTGGGCAAGATCCCGCATTCAAGCCTCTTCGAGGTGACGCTCAACACCAAGGTCGATCCGCTGTCGGATGCGATCGACGTGGTCGTCTATGCCGAGTTTGAGGATGATGCCGCGCTTGCCGCATACAAGGCGCACCCGCTCTATGCCGAGACGACCAGCCGGGTCAAACCCTTGCGCGAATTGCGCTATTCGGCCGATATCGTGGCGACGGCCTGATCGGGCCGGCAAGAGGCCTTGAACCAATTTCGGGAATGATGCACACCGCGCCGGCATGACCAGCACGACCCATCCGCTTGACCATCTGGTGCTGCCGACGGCGAGCCTCGCCGTGGCGTGGGCGCGGCTGACATCGCTTGGCTTCATCGTCGCGCCAACCGGCGTTCATCCCTTTGGCACCGAAAATTGCTGCGTCTTCCTTGCCGACGGCACCTATCTCGAACCGCTGGCGGTTGGGAATGAACAGGTGGCAGCGAGTGCGATCGCCGGCGGCAATGTCTTTGTCGCGCGCGACCGCCTCTATCGCGCCAGGCTGGGCGATGAGGGCTTTTCCGCCGTGGTGCTGGCCACCGATGATGCCGATGCGGATCATGCGCGCTATGTCTCGGTCGGTCTGTCGGCGGGGGACGTGCTGAGCTTTTCCCGCGCCTTCACCGACACGGCCGGAAAGAGCGACATGGCCTCGTTCAAACTGGCTTTCGCCGCCGGCGCCGAGACGACGGACGCCTTTCTGTTCGCTTGCGAGCGGATCAACGCCCCTCAAATCGACCGTACGGCACTGCAGGCCCATGCCAACGGCGTGACCGGCATTGCCGAAGTCGTTGCGGTCAGCGATGTGCCTTCCACACAGATCAGCCTGATCTCGACAGTGGTTGGCTCGGAGCAGCAGAGCAGCGCGGTCTTCGACCTGCCGAATGCGCGTCTGACCGTTCTGGATCCTGCGGCTTTCACCGCGCGCTTCGACATTCCGGCCGGTGCGCCGACAAGAGTTCGCTTCGCCGCGATTGTCTTTTCAGTCCGCAGTGTCGGCGCTGTCGCGAGGCTGCTTGCAGACAACGCCGTCGGGCACGATATAGCGGGCAACGAAATCGTCGTGCAGCCGGCATCCGGACAGGGCGCGGCTTTCATCTTCCGGGAGACCCCATGAGCAAGCCGCAAGGGCTCAATTCGCTGGCGCCGAATTCGTCGGTAACCGTCGGCAACGTCGTCTTCGACAACAGCGGGCCCTTGGCGTTGATCGCCGGCCCGTGCCAGTTCGAATCGCGCCAGCACGCTTTCGACATGGCCGGCGCGCTGAAGGAACTGACCGGCAAGCTCGGCATCGGCCTCGTCTACAAGACCAGCTACGACAAGGCCAACCGCACCTCGCTGTCGGCAACGCGCGGCGCCGGCATGGACGCGGCGCTTCCGGTGTTCGACGAGTTGCGCAAGGAATTTTCGGTTCCCATTCTGACCGATGTCCACACCGAGGAGCAGTGCGCGATCGTCGCACACCATGTCGATGTGCTGCAGATTCCGGCGTTCCTGTCGCGCCAGACCGACATGCTGGTCGCCGCCGCCAAGACCGGCAAGGTGATCAACGTCAAGAAGGGGCAGTTCCTGGCGCCCTGGGACATGAAGAACGTGGTGGCCAAGATCACCGGCTCCGGCAACCCCAATGTGCTGACCACCGAGCGCGGCGCTTCCTTCGGCTACAACACGCTGGTGTCGGACATGCGGGCTTTGCCCGTGATGGCCGAGATCGGCGCGCCGGTGATTTTCGACGCCACCCATTCGGTGCAGCAGCCGGGCGGGCAGGGCGGTTCCTCCGGTGGCGAGCGCCGCTTTGTCGAGACGCTGGCGCGGGCTGCCGTTGCCGTCGGCGTCGCCGGCGTGTTCATAGAGACCCACCAGGATCCCGACAATTCGACCTCCTCCGACGGGCCCAACATGCTGCCGCTGAAGGACATGCCGGCGCTGCTCGAAAGACTGATGGCATTCGACCGCATCGCCAAGAATGCTGCTGACCTGAACCGAGGCTGATGGTTTCGGCTATGGCGCGCGCGCTGCCCTGCTTGTGGAAGGCATAAGCCGGCTGTAGGCTCGCTGCTGCAAATGAGCGTCTTGGCAGGAGGAAGCCATGTCCGTCGCCCGCGTCACCGAAATCACGTCGTCGTCGAAAAAGAGCTTTCAGGACGCCATCGAGAAGGGGATTGAGCGCGCCTCAAAGACCCTGAAGAACGTCGAAGGCGCCTGGATCCAGGACCAGAAGATCGTCGTCGAGGACGGCAGGATCGCGGCCTATCGCGTCAACATGAAGGTGACGTTCATCCTCGCGGAGTAACCGCCCGCCGCTCGAAAAAACGGGAACTTTCGCCCGCGCCCCTCATTGTCAAAGTATCGATCAACGACATGAGGAGCAGCAGCCATGACCACCCAGACAGGCCACACCGAAGCCATCGCCGCTTCGCGCGTCATCGGCACGTCGGTCTACAACACCGAAGGCACGAGCATCGGCAGCATCGAGGACATCATGCTCGACAAGACGTCGAACGGCATCATGTTCGCGGTGATCGGGTTCGGTGGATTTCTCGGCATTGGCGAGAAGTATCACGCCATTCCGTGGGCGAGCCTCGACTATGACGAGGACAAGGGCGGCTATGTCGTGCCGTTCTCGAAGGAGCAGCTGAAGGCAGCACCCGCCTATTCGATCAATGAACTGGCCGGCGCCGATGGCGAGGCCGCGCGTGATGCTTCCTATGATTACTACAAGGTCACGCCGTATTGGCATTGATCAGCTGCGCTGACGCCTGACGTGAAAAGGCCCCCGAATTCCGAAACGGGGGCCTTTTCAGTGCAACCCGACAGTTTCTAAATTATTCTGCCGCATGAAACGTGGACAGCTGCGTCGCCGCCCTTGGCGGCTGCTGCGTATCGCAGGACGTCAGGAACGCCGCCGCGATCAGGAACAAACTCACGATACCGCTCAACTCGGACATGGCGAAACTCCTCCTGTTTCGCCCCGCGCATCACCATCCTAGTCGACACAGAGATTGTTATCTCTGAATTATGATGACGTGGTGTTGTCGAACGTGATCCGAGGCATGCTCAGCCGAGGAGTCCGGCATTCTTCACCGCCTTGAAAACCTTTTCGTGCCAGGCGATCCGATCCGCTTCGCCATTGGCCTGCGTGGTTGAATTGGCGTTGCCGACGTTGATCGCGCGCGAGATCTTTTTGATCAGGCCGGAATCAGCAAAGGCATTGCAGCCTGAGCCTTTCCATTCGGCGCAAGCTGCGAGCAGCGAAATCTGCGGATCCTCGATCAGTTCAGGATGATTGGCGAGGTCGACCTTGGCGAGCTTGCCCTTGGCCGTGTACGCGTCGCGTCCGGTGGTCTGGAACGTACCGCCGCCGCGGAAATTGAAGCCGTCCAACGTTCCTTTCACATTGCCCATGCGGTCGCCATAGGCCCAGTCGCCCAGGGCTTGCGGCTTGCGCAGCAGGTTGTCCTCGATCCACTGATCGGTCTTGCCCGCGGCTCGCGACCTCCATGCTTTCCGGATTGCCGCCACGGTCGTGTAGGACAGGGATTCGCGAATGAGGGTGAAGCCACCGGTTTCCATCGCCGCTTGAGCGAAGAAATGCATCAGCCGATCATAATTGTTGCACACGCCATGATCGCCAAGTGTCTTGAGGCCCTTGTCGGAGGTAAAGGCGCCGATGTAACCGTCATAGATTGTTCGCTTGGAACCGCTTGTCGGTCTCGGCGCGAATTTCTGGAAGACCGCTGCCGGCAAACCCTTGTTCGGATCGCCCGCAACCGCTTCGAGCACGCTCTCGACACTCTCGGTCGACAGCACCGGTTCGCCTTCGACGACCACCGAAGCATTGGGAATTCGCTTGCCGTTGCTTTTCGGGAAGCCACCGCCGGCAAAGGTTTTCAGATCGTCAATGAGGGCGATTACGCGTGTCCGGCTCTCCGTGAAATCCATGTCGGAAAGCGGACCACTCACCTTCTTCGTCGGGTTGATGCATCCGACGCTGGACAGGAAATTGACGCCCGGATGGATCAGGATTTCGGTGCGCTTGTTGGTCTTCAGCAGTTCGAGTCCAGGTTTGGGTGGCGTCTTGGCGCCAGTGTAGCCTATGGTCACATATTTGCCTCCGGCCTGTGTCGCCAGCGGATAGGTGCCGGGCTCGATGCGCCTGCCATTGTCTTCTTTGGAATTGTCGCCTGGGCCGCGAGATTCACACACGAACCCCGATAGACCCGTTACTGCCGTGCCGTTGTGGAAGACTTTATAGGTACCAACCGTCCTGCGTCTGGTGCCCCTCATATGCTCGACTTTGCGGCTAATAAGAAGTTCCCAGCCAGTGCCTGAAATCGCTGCCATTGCCGCCTCCCCAAAGAGTTCAAGTGTGTTGATTTCACTGTGGTCGCCAAATAGTTCGCGTTGTAGATGTGACGCTAACATCTTCGAATTCTCTGCATTGTGAAGTTTGTCACGTTGGCGGTAGCCTCTTTTGAAGCATCTGCTGGAGTTTGCGTGCCGCCTGGTATTTTGTGATAAGGGATTGCCGCGATCAAAGGGGAGGGGCACCCGCCCCATGCGGCGCCAGACATATGACGTCAGGGCGGGCTGTTTGCGTTCAGATGGCGTCGCCCATGCCCCACGGCCTGAGCGCATGGGGCGATCGTCACTATTATTTCATGCCATTCCTGATTGCCTTTTGCGGCACTTTGGCTAAGAGGGGCGCGACGCTTTCAATCGATCAATCGGGGACATCGCAATGACCGCCATCATCGACATTGTCGGGCGTGAAATCCTGGACAGCCGTGGAAATCCGACCGTCGAGGTCGACGTCGTTCTCGAAGACGGCTCGATGGGCCGCGCCGCGGTGCCGTCCGGCGCGTCGACCGGCGCGCATGAGGCCGTCGAACTGCGCGACGGTGGCGCCCGCTATCTCGGCAAGGGCGTGCTCAAGGCGGTCGAGGCCGTCAATGGCGAGCTGTTCGAGGCGATCGGCGGCATGGAAGCCGAGAACCAGATCCACATTGACCAGACCATGATCGAGCTCGACGGCACGCCCAACAAGAGCCGGCTCGGCGCCAACGCCATTCTCGGCGTTTCGCTGGCGGTCGCCAAGGCAGCAGCGGAAGCCGCCGGCCTGCCACTCTACCGCTATGTCGGCGGCACCAAGGCGCATTTGCTGCCGGTGCCCATGATGAACATCATCAACGGCGGCGCGCATGCCGACAATCCGATCGATTTCCAGGAATTCATGATCCTGCCGGTCGGCGCGCCGACGCTGCGCGAAGGCGTGCGCTGGGGCTCGGAAATCTTCCACACGCTGCGCAAGAAGCTCAAGGATGCCGGCCACAACACCAATGTCGGCGACGAAGGCGGCTTCGCGCCCAATCTGAAGAGTGCGCCGGTGGCGCTCGATTTCATCATGGAATCAATCGAGAAGGCCGGCTTCAAGCCGGGCGAAGAGATCGCGCTCGGTCTCGACTGTGCGGCGACCGAATTCTTCAAGGACGGCAATTACGTCTATGAGGGCGAGAAGAAGACCCGCGATCCCAAGGCGCAGGCCAAGTACCTGGCCAAGCTCGCCGCCGACTATCCGATCATCTCGATCGAGGACGGCCTGGCCGAGGACGACTGGGAGGGCTGGAAGTACCTGACCGATTTGATCGGCAACAAGACGCAGCTGGTTGGCGACGACCTCTTCGTCACCAACACGGCGCGGCTGCGCGACGGCATCCGCATGGGTGTCGCCAATTCGATCCTGGTCAAGGTCAACCAGATCGGCTCGCTCACCGAAACGCTCGACGCTGTCGAGACCGCGCACAAGGCAGGCTACACAGCCGTCATGTCGCACCGTTCGGGCGAAACCGAGGATTCGACCATCGCCGACCTCGCCGTCGCCACCAATTGCGGGCAGATCAAGACCGGTTCGCTGTCGCGCTCGGATCGCATGGCCAAGTACAACCAGCTGATCCGCATCGAGGAAGAGCTCGGCAAGCAGGCGCGCTACGCCGGCAAGTCGGTAATCAAAGCTTAAATTCTGCTGAACTGGCGAAAACGACGAAGGGCGGGATTTTCCCGCCCTTTTTCGTTGCGGGCGCTGGCTAATGCACCTGTCCGTAACCGTCCATTAAGCACAATCGGGCGAGATAGACAGGTCAGAGGATTGCGACCATGTGGACACGCCAGCACAAGCAGAGAAACACCGGCCGGCTGATCATCCCGTCGCTTTGCGTGGCGTTCCTGGCCTATTTCGGCTTCCATGCCTATCATGGCGAGTTCGGCATCAATTCCAAATATCAGCTCGAAGCGCAGACCATCGAATTGCAGGCCAAGTACGATGCCATCAAGGCGCGCCGGGTCGATCTGGAGCGGCGCGTCCAGCTGATGCATGAGGGTACGCTTGAAAAGGATATGCTCGACGAGCAGGCACGCCGGGCGCTCAATATGTCCCAGCCCGATGAAATCACCATCATGCTGCCGGCCAATTTGAAATAACCTAATTTCGGTTAATCGTTTTTATTTCCAATGATTCTAGGCATTTAGATGCATGCCAGCCATGCGTTTTTCTGCATGGCGAAACGCGGTCTCGCATGTTAGCTTCCTTCCAATCGGTGGGGAGGAGCTGATCCTCCCCGGAGCAGACATGGTCTGCTTTAGTGTCCGCAAAGAGACGCCAACAGGGAGTGATGCATGGCCACCGCCGCCAAAAAAGCGCCTGCCAAATCCGTTAAATCGACATCCGCCAAATCAACGGGGCTTTCCGCCCCCAAGCCGGCCGACTTCACCAAGGACGAGGAGCTTGCCGCCTACCGGCACATGCTGCTTATCCGCCGCTTCGAGGAAAAGGCCGGCCAGCTCTACGGCATGGGCTTTATCGGCGGCTTCTGCCACCTCTATATCGGCCAGGAAGCGGTCGTCACCGGCATGAAGATGTCGCTGATCAACGGCGACCAGATGATCACCGCCTATCGCGACCATGGCCACATGCTGGCGATGGAACTCTCACCGCGGGGCGTCATGGCAGAGCTGACCGGACGCCGTGGTGGCCTGTCGAGGGGCAAGGGCGGCTCCATGCACATGTTCTCCAAGGAGAAGCATTTTTACGGCGGCCACGGCATTGTCGGCGCGCAGGTCTCGCTCGGCACCGGTCTCGCCTTCGCCAACCGCTACCGCGACAACAACAATGTGTCGCTGACCTATTTCGGCGATGGCGCAGCCAACCAGGGTCAGGTCTATGAAAGCTTCAACATGGCCTCGCTGTGGAAGCTGCCGGTGATCTACATCATCGAGAACAACCGCTACGCCATGGGCACTTCGGTGTCGCGCTCGTCGGCCGAAACCAATTTTTCGCATCGCGGCGCCTCGTTCAAGATTCCCGGCATTCAGGTCGACGGCATGGATGTGCGTGCGGTCAAATCCGCCGGCGATCAGGCGACCGAATGGTGCCGTGCCGGCAACGGTCCGATCATCCTCGAGATGCAGACCTATCGCTATCGCGGTCACTCGATGTCGGATCCCGCGAAATACCGCTCCAAGGAAGAAGTGCAAAAGATGCGCTCGGATCATGATCCGATCGAGCAGGTCAAGGCGCGGCTGACGGCCAAGAAGTGGGCGACCGAGGACGAACTCAAGAACATCGACAAGGAAGTCCGCGACATCGTCGCCGACGCCGCCGAATTTGCCCAGCACGACGCAGAGCCGGATCCGTCCGAGCTCTGGACCGACATCGTATTGTAACGGGAGGGCAAGGACATGCCGATCGAAATTCTCATGCCCGCTCTCTCGCCGACCATGGAAGAGGGCAATCTTTCCAAATGGTTGAAGAACGAGGGCGACAAGGTCGTCGCCGGTGATGTCATCGCCGAGATCGAAACCGACAAGGCGACGATGGAAGTCGAGGCCGTCGATGAAGGCACGATCGGCAAGATCGTGGTTCCCGCCGGCACCGAAGGCGTCAAGGTCAATGCGGTGATCGCCGTGTTGCTGCAGGACGGCGAAAGTGCAGGCGATGTCGAAAAGAGCGGCCAGCCTGCCTCAACCCAGGATGCCGTTTCCGCTGGCGGTCAGCGGACCGATGCAGCCGAGGAAGGTTCAAAAGCGGCTCCCCAGGATGCCGGCGAGGCTCCGAAGGCAGTTCCCGCCGCTCCGGCAGCCAAACCTGCCGCCGATCCGGATATTCCCGCCGGCACCGAGATGGTCTCGACCACGGTGCGCGAGGCCTTGCGCGATGCCATGGCCGAGGAAATGCGCCGCGACGGCGATGTCTTCGTCATGGGCGAGGAGGTCGCGGAATACCAGGGCGCCTACAAGATCACGCAAGGGCTGCTGCAGGAATTCGGGCCGCGCCGCGTCGTCGACACGCCGATCACCGAGCACGGCTTTGCCGGCGTCGGCGTCGGTGCGGCGATGGCCGGCCTGAAGCCGATCGTCGAGTTCATGACCTTCAACTTCGCCATGCAGGCGATCGACCAGATCATCAACTCCGCGGCCAAGACGCTCTATATGTCGGGCGGCCAGATGGGCGCACCGATCGTGTTCCGCGGACCGAACGGTGCGGCCGCCCGCGTCGGCGCCCAGCATTCGCAGTGCTATGCCGCCTGGTACAGCCATATTCCCGGCCTGAAGGTGGTGATGCCGTACACGGCTGCCGACGCCAAGGGCCTGCTCAAGGCGGCGATCCGCGATCCGAACCCGGTCATCTTCCTTGAAAACGAAATCCTCTACGGCCAGTCCTTCGACGTGCCGAAGCTCGATGATTTCGTGCTGCCGATCGGCAAGGCGCGCATTCACAAGCAGGGCAAGGACGTCACCATCGTCTCGTTCGGCATCGGCATGACCTATGCCATCAAGGCGGAAGCCGAACTGCGCGGCATGGGCATCGATGCCGAGATCATCGATCTCCGGACCATCCGCCCGCTCGACCTCGACACCGTCATTGCCTCCGTAAAGAAGACCAACCGCCTGATCGTGGTGGAAGAAGGTTTCCCGCAAAGCTCGGTCGGCGACCACATCGCCAATCAGGTGTCGCAGCGCGCCTTCGATTTCCTCGACGCGCCGGTCATCACCATCGCCGGCAAGGACGTGCCGATGCCCTATGCGGCGAACCTCGAAAAGCTGGCCTTGCCCAATGTCGGCGAGGTCATCGAGGCGGTCAAAGCCGTCACGTATCGCTGAGCCGGTCGGGAGGACATCATGCCAATCAACATCACCATGCCGGCGCTGTCGCCCACGATGGAAGAGGGCAATCTTTCCAAGTGGCTGGTCAAGGAGGGCGACAAGGTTTCGCCGGGCGACGTGATCGCCGAGATCGAGACCGACAAGGCGACGATGGAAGTCGAGGCCGTCGATGAGGGCACGGTCGCCAAGCTGGTCGTTCCGGCCGGCACCGAAGGCGTCAAGGTCAATGCGCTGATCGCCATTCTCGCCGGCGAAGGTGAGGATGCAGGTGCAGCGGCAAAGGGCGGCGGCGATGCCGCGCCCGCGAAAGCCGATGCCAAGCAGGATAAGGCGTCAATCTCCCCACCCGTGGGGGAGATGTCGACGAAGTCGACAGAGGGGGGCGCTGCCCCGCCGACCTCTCAGTCTGTCGCGCACCCCTCTGGCCTGCCGGCCATCTCCCCCACAAAGGGGGAGATCAGCCAATCGTCAGGCGAGCGCACCTTCGCCTCGCCGCTGGCTCGGCGCATCGCCAAGGACGCCGGCGTCGATGTGTCCGCCGTAACCGGCACCGGCCCGCATGGCCGTGTCGTCAAGGCCGATGTCGAGGCGGCGATTGCCGGCGGTGGCGCCAAGGCTGCACCGGCCGCGAAAGCCGCACCTGCCGGCGCTCCGGCACCTGCGGCTCCGGCTGCGGCACCCAAGGCGATGTCGGACGAACAGGTGCTGAAGCTGTTTGCCGAAGGGTCCTATGAGCTCGTCCCGCACGACAATATGCGCAAGACCATTGCGCGCCGCCTGGTCGAGGCCAAGACAACCATCCCGCATTTCTACCTGACGCTCGACTGCGAGCTCGATGCGCTGCTGGCGCTGCGCACACAGATCAATGCGGCTGCTCCGACGAAGAAGACCGACAAGGGCGAGGCTCCCGTCTACAAACTCTCGGTCAACGACATGGTGATCAAGGCGATGGCGATGGCGCTGATGGCGGTGCCGGATGCCAATGCATCGTGGACCGAAAGCGCCATGGTCAAGCACAAGCACGCCGATGTCGGCGTTGCCGTGTCAATCCCCGGCGGCCTGATCACGCCGATCATCCGCCACGCCGACGAAAAGACGCTGTCCACTATCTCCAACGAGATGAAGGATCTGGCGAGTCGTGCCCGCAGCCGCAAGCTGAAGCCTGAGGAATATCAAGGCGGCACGACGGCGGTTTCCAATCTCGGCATGTTCGGCATCAAGGACTTTGCCGCCGTCATCAACCCGCCGCATGCGACGATCCTGGCGGTGGGTGCCGGCGAGCAGCGGCCGGTGGTCAAGAACGGCGAGATCAAAATCGCCAATATCATGTCGGTGACGCTGTCGACCGATCACCGCGCCGTCGACGGTGCGCTCGGCGCCGAACTTCTGGTCGCCTTCAAGCGCATGATCGAAAACCCGATGGGCATGCTGGTCTAGGAAGGAAAAAGGCTGTGCGGAAATTCGTCACCAGCCTTTTCGCCCTGATCCTTTCCGGCCTGGCCGGCGGGCTGGTGGCGCTGTGGCTGGCAATCGCCACCAATGCGACCTCGGAATTCATCCTTGTCTTCATGGCCTCGGCGCTGGTCTCTATCGTTGCGACGGTGGCGTTTTTCATCGCGCAATTGGTGCCAAACCTACAAAGGGCGATCAATCTGACGGGGCTTGTTGGGGTTGCGTTGTTCGTGCTGGCCGGGATCGGGCTGATTGCCTGGACCTTCTCTCAGCCGCCGGGCAAAGCCCAGTGGTCGGGCGATCTCCCCGTTGTCGCCGGTCTGATTTTGCCAAGCATCGCCACGGTTATCGTGCAGTGGCTGTTCGTGGGATGGCGCGTGCGGCGCGGGCTTAAGGCGGAGGCGGGTGCGGGTGCATGAAGACGATCCTCTGCTACGGCGATTCCCTGACCTGGGGCTATGACGCGGCAAGCCTCGGGCGCCATGCGCTGGAGGACCGCTGGCCGAGCGTGCTCAAGGCGGCGCTGGGCGACGATGATATCGAAGTCATTGCCGAAGGTCTGAACGGCCGCACCACGGCTTTCGACGATCACCTGGCTGGTGCGGACCGCAATGGCGCCAAGGTGCTGCCGGCGATCCTGACCAGCCATGCGCCGCTCGACCTGATCATCATCATGCTTGGCGCCAACGACATGAAGCCCTGGATCCACGGCAATCCGGTCGCGGCCAAGCAAGGCGTGCAGCGGCTGATCGACATCGTACGCGGCCACGATTATCCGTTCGACTGGGCCGCGCCGCAAATCCTGATCGTTGCGCCACCCGCGGTCAGCCGCACCGACAATGCCGAATTCAAGGAAATGTTTGCCGGCGGCGACGAGGCCTCGAAGCGGCTGGCGCCGCAATATTCCGCGCTCGCCGACGAGGCCGGCTGCGGCTTTTTCGATGCCGGCACCGTAGCCGAGACCACACCGATCGATGGGGTCCATCTCGACACGGAAAACACGCGCAATATAGGTGAGGCATTGGCGCCATTGGTGCGCGTGATGCTGGAACTCTAGAGAAAAATCAGGGAGAAACCCCGTGGCTGAATCCTACGACGTCATAATCATCGGCTCAGGCCCCGGCGGCTATGTCACGGCGGTGCGCTCCGCCCAGCTCGGCTTCAAGACGGCCATCGTCGAGCGCGAGCATCTCGGCGGCATCTGCCTCAACTGGGGCTGCATCCCGACCAAGGCGCTGCTGCGCTCGGCCGAGATCATGCACTATTCCGACCATCTGAAGGACTACGGCCTGAAGCTCGAAGGCGGCAAGGTCAGCGCCGACGCGGCCGCTGTCGTCGACCGCTCGCGCAAAGTGTCGTTGAGGCTCAATGGCGGCGTCGCCTTCCTGATGAAGAAGAACAAGGTCGACGTCATCTGGGGCGAGGCGAAGCTCTCCAAGCCCGGTGAGATCGTCGTTTCCAAGACCGCCAAGAAACCGATGGAGCCGCAGCCGCCGGTGCCGAAGGGCGTCAAGGGCGAGGGGACCTATACCGCCAAGCACATCATTCTCGCCACCGGCGCCCGGCCGCGCGCGCTGCCCGGCATCGAGCCGGACGGCAAACTGATCTGGACCTATTTCGAGGCGATGGTGCCGAAGGAGATGCCGAAATCGCTGCTGGTCATGGGTTCGGGCGCCATCGGCATCGAGTTCGCCTCCTTCTACCGCACCATGGGCGCCGAGGTGACGGTGGTCGAGCTTTTGCCGGCGGTGATGCCGGTCGAGGATGCCGAGGTCTCGAAATTCGCGCAGAAGCAGTTCGAGAAGCAGGGCATGAAAATCATCCTCGAGGCCAAGGTGACCAAGGTCGAGAAGGGCACCAACTCGGTTACCGCACATGTCGAGATGAAGGACGGCAAGGTCGAGAAGATCACCGCCGACCGCATGATCTCGGCCGTCGGCGTGCAAGGCAATATCGAGAATCTCGGCCTCGAGACGCTCGGCGTGAAGACGGATCGCGGCTGTGTCGTCATTGACGGCTACGGCAAGACCAATGTGTCCGGCATCTACGCCATCGGCGATGTCGCCGGGCCGCCTATGCTGGCTCACAAGGCTGAGCATGAGGGCGTGGTCTGCATCGAAAAGATCGCCAATTTCCCGGGCGTGCATGCGACAGACAAGCTGAAGATCCCGGGCTGCACCTATTGCAACCCCCAGGTCGCATCGGTTGGGCTCACCGAAGCCAAGGCCAAGGCCGAAGGCAAGGACATTCGTGTCGGCCGCTTCCAGTTCGGCGCCAACGGCAAGGCGATCGCGCTTGGCGAGGACCAGGGCTTCATCAAGACCATCTTCGAAAAGAAGACCGGCCAGCTGCTCGGCGCGCATATGGTCGGCGCCGAGGTGACGGAGCTGATCCAGGGCTTTGTCGTGGCGATGAACCTGGAGACCACCGAGGAAGAACTGATGCACACCATCTTCCCGCATCCGACGCTGTCGGAGATGATGAAGGAAAGCGTGCTTGATGCCTATGGCCGTGCGCTCAACGCGTGATAAATTGGTGCCGCGAGACTCAGACGCATGCGCCGGAGGAACCTTACGGCAAGACAGTTCGTTTCCGGATGCATTTTCACCTGACACTGGAGGAGTTGGCATATGGACGTGAATGGCGTGGGCTGGATTGCGGCCATCATCATCGGCGGTTTGGCCGGGTGGCTGGCCGAGATGGTCATGAAGAGCAATACCGGCGTCTTGATGAACATCATTATGGGCATTGTCGGCGCGGTGGTGCTGAACGCAATTCTCAGGGCGCTCAACATCGAACCCTTCGGTGTCGGCTGGCTCGCCTACCTGATCACCGGCTTCATCGGCGCCTGCCTGCTGATCTTTGCCGGGCGGCTGATACGCCGCTAAAACGGCTCGCCGTTTTATCTCGTTCTTCTGACGCAATTCCGGACGGAAAACCGTGTCACACTTTTCCTGGAATTGCTCTGGATCCCCGCTATGCGAAAAAGGCTGTGGCGGCATGCGCCACCGCAGCCTTTTTCTTTGCTCCGAAAAGTCTTAAGTGACGTTCTGAAGGCTGACGCCGACGGGCGGACGCCAACAAGTCAGGTTTGAGATGGTCACCGTCCTCGACACGATCGCCAACGCGCCGCGCCTGCGGCACCCCGAGAAGGCGCACAAGCCTGATCAGGACGTGCTGCGCAAACCCGACTGGATCCGCGTCAAGGCGCCGATGTCGAAGGGCTATGCCGAAACCCGCGAGATCGTGAAGTCGCACAAGCTGGTCACGGTGTGCGAAGAGGCCGGCTGCCCCAATATCGGCGAGTGCTGGGAAAAGAAGCACGCCACCTTCATGATCATGGGCGAGATCTGCACGCGCGCCTGCGCCTTCTGCAATGTCGCCACCGGCATTCCGACCGCGCTCGATGCCGATGAGCCGGCGCGTGTCGCGCATGCCGTCAAGCAGATGGGGCTGACCCATGTCGTCATCACCTCGGTCGACCGCGACGATCTCGCCGATGGCGGCGCGCAGCACTTTGCGGAAGTCATCCGGGCTATCCGAGCAGCGACACCTCTGACCACGATCGAAATCCTGACGCCCGATTTCCTGCGCAAGGAAGGCGCGCTGGAGATCGTCGTGGCGGCCAAGCCCGATGTCTTCAACCACAATCTCGAAACCGTGCCGTCGAACTACCTGACGGTGCGGCCGGGTGCCCGCTATTTCCACTCGATCCGGCTGTTGCAGCGGGTCAAGGAGCTCGACCCGTCGATCTTCACCAAGTCCGGCATCATGGTCGGCCTCGGCGAAGAGCGCAACGAGATCCTGCAACTGATGGACGACCTGCGCTCGGCCAATGTCGACTTCATGACCATTGGCCAGTATCTGCAGCCGTCGAAGAAGCACCACCCGGTGATCCGCTTCGTCACGCCGGAGGAATTCAGCTCCTTCGCGACGATCGGCAAGACCAAGGGTTTCCTGCTGGTGGCGTCGAGCCCGCTGACGCGCTCCTCGCACCACGCCGGCGACGATTTCGCCAGGCTGCGGGCGGCGCGTGAGGCGCAGCTCAAAAAAGCCAGTTAAATCCTGCTTCAATGCCGAAATTCGAAGCCACACGCCGCGTTGCCCACACGCCGGAGCAGATGTTTGCGCTGGTCGCCGATATCGAGACCTATCCTGAATTTCTGCCGCTGTGCGAGGCGCTGACGGTGCGCTCGCGCAAGGAGCGTGACGGCCGCACCATTCTCCTCGCCGATATGAGCATCGGCTACAAGGCGATCCGCGAGACCTTTACGACGCAGGTGCTGTTGAAGCCGGACGAGAACACAATCGATGTCAAATACATCGATGGACCGTTCAAATATCTCAGCAATATCTGGCGCTTCGAGCCGGCCGACGGCGGCGGCTGCAACGTCCGCTTCTTCATCGACTACGAGTTCAAGAGCCGCATCCTCGGCGTGGTGATGGGCACCATGTTCGATCGCGCCTTCCGCATGTTTTCAGAAGCCTTCGAAAAACGTGCGGACGTCATCTACGGAACGACGCCCATCTCATGAGTGTCGCCGAGCGCGCGCAGCCCGATCTCCAGCGCATGCTTGACCGTCTCGCGGCGGATGAAGTCGCGGCCATTGTCGGCAAACATATTGAGCTTGGCAGCCACCGGCCCACGTCTTAGGGCAACCCCGAACCAGACGAGGCCGACCGGTTTTTCCGGCGAACCGCCGCCTGGGCCGGCAATGCCGGTGACGGCAAGCGCCAGCCCGGCGCGCGAGCGCGCCAGAGCGCCCGCCGCCATCTCCAGAACCGTTTCGCGCGAGACGGCGCCATGCGCCTCGAGTGTGGCGGGCGAGACGCCGAGCATCTCCATCTTTGCTTCATCGGAATAGGTGATGAGGCCGCGATCGACGACAGCGGACGAGCCGGCAATGTCGGTCAGTGCCGAGATGATCATGCCGCCGGTGCAGCTCTCGGCCGTCGCCAGCATGATGCCGCGCTGCTGGCAGACCTGGAGCAGGGCGTTGGCAAGATCGCTGTTGTTCATGCGGGAACCTCCCCGGGGAAGACGACACTGGCGGTGGCGATGGCGGCGATGCCTTCCTCGCGGCCGACAAAGCCGAGTTTTTCGTTGGTCGTCGCCTTGACGGAGATGCGATCGCTGGAAATGCCCAGCATCGCCGACAACGCGTTGGTCATGGCCTCGCGATGCGGGCCGACGCGCGGCGCCTCGCAGATCAGCGTGATGTCGGCATTGGCGATGCGGCCGCCGCGTTCGCGCACCAACCTGGCCGCATGCTCGACGAAGATCTTTGACGCCGCGCCCTTCCATTGCGGATCGGAAGGCGGGAAATGCGTGCCGATGTCGCCGGCGCCGCAAGTGGCGAGCAACGCATCGGTCAGCGCGTGCAGGCCGACATCGGCATCCGAATGTCCCGAAAGCTTCTTGCCGTGCGGAATGGCGACGCCGCACAGAGTGACATGGTCGCCTGCCTCGAAGGCGTGCACGTCATAGCCATTGCCGGTGCGAATGTCTGGAAAACGCTCGCCAGTAAGCCGCTGATCCGCCATCGCAATATCCCTTGCCCAGGTCAGTTTGACATTGTCCGGCGACCCCTGAACGATTTTCACCGGAATATGCGCCCATTCGGCGATCGCGGCATCGTCGGTAAAATCCGTCTTGCCGAGATGATGGGCCTTTTCGTGCGCGGCGAGCAACGGCCAGAACGGAAAGCCTTGCGGCGTCTGCGCGGCATGAAGGCCGGCCCTTGGCACCGTCTCCTCGATCATGCCGGTCGCCGACTCGCGCTTCAGCGTATCGGCGACGGGCAAAGCGGGCAGCGCGCCCTGGCGCTCGCCAATGGCGGCGATGGTACGGTCGATCAGGACCGCGTCGACAAACGGCCGCACCGCGTCATGGACAAGGACACGGCCGGGCGTACGGTCCCTCAGCGCCAGCAGGCCGAGCCGGACCGATGCCTGGCGCGACTCGCCACCGACCACGGCGGTAACCCGCTCGGCATATACGCCGGCTGCCTTGTCAAAAAGCGCGTGGTCATCGGCATGGATCGCGACGACGACGGGGCCAATTTTGGGATGCGCCAGGAACGTCTCCAGCGTGCGCGCGATGACGGCACGGCCACCGATGCGTTGATATTGCTTCGGCCCGTCGGCCTTTCCGGCACGCGCG
Organism: Mesorhizobium sp. M0615; assembly: GCF_040320805.1. Classification (NCBI taxonomy): domain Bacteria; kingdom Pseudomonadati; phylum Pseudomonadota; class Alphaproteobacteria; order Hyphomicrobiales; family Phyllobacteriaceae; genus Mesorhizobium; species Mesorhizobium sp. M0615. The sequence continues at coordinate 315,949 of NZ_JAMYQI010000004.1, forward strand.
CCGCGACCGGCGGCAACGATGACCACGCCGACCTTGTCGGTCGTCGCCTCGGCCGGTTTTTCGCTTGCGTCTGTCATGCCGAGAGGCTTAGTCGCGGCTTATGGCGAAGGCCAGCATTTTCCCAAATGCGCCGCAATGTGACGTCATTGCGCGTTGCACAATGCCTTTCTTATGGCTAGAGAATGTGCAGCAATCCGATATGCTTGGTTTTTGTGCATGCCTGAAGTGACAAAATTGGCTTCGCCGCTCGACGTTGGCGGCGTGACGATCCGCAACAGCGTCTTCCTCGCGCCCATGTCGGGAATAACGGACGAGCCGTTCCGGCAGCGCGCCTACGCGCATGGCGCGGGCCTGGTCGTGTCGGAAATGGTGGCGAGCGGCGAGCTTGCCAAGGGCAGGGCCGGCTGCGACCTGCGCATCCGTCATTCCGGGCTGCCCGTCCATATGGTTCAGCTTGCCGGCCGCGAGGCCGAGCACATGGCCGAGGGCGCGCGCATCGCTGCCGGCGAGGGCGCCGACATCATCGACATCAATATGGGCTGCCCGGCCAAGAAGGTGACCGGCGGCTATGCCGGCTCGGCGCTGATGCGCGATCTCGACCATGCGCTGTCGCTGATCGAAGCGGTGGTAGGCGCGGTCCAGGTGCCGGTCACGGTCAAGATGCGGCTCGGCTGGGACGACAATGCGCTCAATGCACCCGTCTTGGCGCGCCGCGCCGAAGAGGCCGGTGTTAAAATGGTGACCGTGCATGGGCGCACGCGCTGCCAGTTTTATCAAGGCAAGGCCGATTGGGGCGCCATCGCCCGCATCAAGGACGCCGTCTCGATCCCGGTGGTCGCCAACGGCGATGTGGGCTCGCCCGCGGAGGCCGCCGAAATCCTTGAACAGTCGGGCGCCGACGCGGTGATGATCGGTCGTGCCCATTATGGCGCGCCATGGACGGCGGGCCGCATTGCGGCGACGGCTGCGGGCGACGCGCTCTCCGGCGTGCCGGAAAGCCCGCAAGCCATGGCCGACTACATCGTTTCCCACTACGAGGACATGCTGACGCTTTACGGCGTCGAAAGCGGCTTGCGCCAGGCGCGCAAGCATCTCGGCTGGTATCTCGACCGCCACGCTGCTGGCGTTTCCGATGGGCGGCGGAAAGCCATCCTCACCTCTTTCGAACCCGCCCGCGTCATTGCCTTGCTGCATGAGGTGTTTTCCGGCGAAGCCACGCCCTTGCGGAGCGCCGCATGAAGGCCACGGTCACACCGAGCTCCGACATGGCGGATGCCGCCAGTATAGTGCTGAACACCATCCGCCGTCCCGTCATCATGGTCGATCCGGACGGGTTCATCACCTACGCCAATGCCGATGCGGAAGACTTCTTCCGCTCAAGTGCCAACATGCTTGCCCGCAACACACTCTCCAAGCTGATCCCGTTCGGCAGCCCGCTGTTGCAGCTGGTCGACCAGGTGCGCGAGCGCCGTGCGCCGGTCAACGAATACCGTGTCGACGTGTCATCGCCGCGTCTCGGAATCGAGAAGGTCGTCGATCTTTATGTCGCGCCGGTGCCGGAATTCCCAGGCTCAATCGTGGTGATGTTCCAGGAACGCTCGATGGCCGACAAGATCGACCGCCAGATGACACACAGGGGTGCCGCGCGTTCGGTCACCGGCCTTGCCGCCATGCTGGCACATGAGATCAAGAACCCGCTGTCCGGCATACGTGGCGCCGCACAGCTGCTCGAACTCTCGGCGTCCGACGAGGATCGCGCGCTGACCCGCCTCATCACTGACGAGACTGATCGCATAGTCTCCCTCGTCGACCGCATGGAAGTGTTTTCCGACGAGCGGCCGATTGACCGCTATCCTGTCAACATCCATGTCGTGCTGGATCATGTGAAGGCAATCGCGAAGAACGGTTTTGCCAAGAGAATCAGGATATTGGAGGACTATGATCCATCATTGCCTCCGGTTTTCGCCAACCGCGACCAACTGATCCAGGTGTTTCTCAACCTGGTCAAGAACGCTGCCGAGGCGATCGGCGGCGACCCGCAGGGCGAGATCGTGCTGTCGACCGCGTTCAGGCCGGGCATCCGCGTTTCCGTTCCCGGAACCCAGGACCGTGTGTCGCTACCGCTTGAATTCTGCGTGCGCGACAATGGGTCCGGCGTTTCGGAAGATATTCTGCCGATCCTGTTCGATCCGTTCATCACCACCAAGCCGAACGGCTCGGGGCTCGGCCTGGCGCTGGTGGCGAAAATCGTCGGCGAGCATGGCGGCATCATCGAATGCGATTCGACGCCGCGCGGCACCACCTTCCGAATCCTGATGCCGGCCTGGAAAGAAACACCCATCGACACTGCCGATGATGAAGGCGAAGGAGACCGCAAATGACGGTTCGCGGCAATATTCTCGTCGCCGACGACGATGCGGCCATCCGCACCGTGCTCAATCAGGCGCTGTCGCGCGTCGGCCATGAGGTGCGCGTGACCTCCAACGCCTCGACGCTGTGGCGCTGGGTGGCGGCGGGCGAGGGCGATCTGGTGATCACCGACGTTGTCATGCCGGACGAGAACGCCTTCGACATGCTGCCCCGCATCAAGAAGGCCCGGCCGGAGCTGCCGGTCATCGTGATGAGCGCGCAAAACACCTTCATGACGGCGATTCGTGCTTCCGAAACAGGTGCTTATGAATATCTGCCGAAGCCGTTCGACCTGACCGAGCTGCTCAACATCGTCAATCGTGCGCTGTCAGAGCCGCGCCGACCGAAGATCGATACGCGACCGGAAGAACAGCCTGACGCCATGCCGCTGGTCGGCCGCTCGGCCGCCATGCAGGACATCTACCGCATGCTGGCGCGCATGATGCAGACCGATCTGACGGTGATGATCTCGGGCGAGTCCGGCACCGGCAAGGAATTGGTGGCGCGCGCGCTGCACGAATATGGCCGCCGCCGCGGCGGTCCGTTCGTCGCCATCAACATGGCGGCGATCCCGCGCGATTTGATCGAATCGGAGCTGTTCGGCCACGAGAAGGGCGCCTTCACCGGCGCACAGAACCGCTCGACCGGCCGCTTCGAGCAGGCCGAGGGCGGCACGCTGTTCCTCGACGAGATCGGCGACATGCCGATGGAGGCGCAGACGCGGCTGCTGCGCGTGCTGCAGCAGGGCGAATACACAACGGTCGGCGGGCGCACCCCGATCAAGACCGATGTGCGCATCGTCGCCGCTACCAACAAGGATCTGCGCACGCTGATCAACCAGGGGCTTTTCCGCGAGGATCTGTTCTATCGCCTGAATGTCGTGCCGCTTCGGCTGCCGGGTTTGCGTGAGAGATCGGAAGACATTCCCGATCTGGTGCGGCATTTCTTCAAGATCGGCGCCAGCGAAGGCTTGCAGACCAAGCGCATCTCGACCGGCGGCATCGAATTGATGAAGCGCTATCCGTGGCCGGGAAACGTGCGCGAGTTGGAAAACCTGGTGCGCCGGCTTGCGGCGCTCTATTCGCAGGACGAAATATCAGCCGAGATCATTGAAGCCGAGCTGAAGACAGGCGAAAGACCGGTCGTTCCCGGCGGCGGCAATTTGATTCCGGACGATCTATCCATCGGCCAGGCGGTGGAGCACTTCCTGCAGCGCTATTTTGCCTCTTTCGCCGGTGAGTTGCCGCCGGCAGGTCTCTATCAGCGCATCTTGTCCGAGATCGAATATCCGCTGGTGCTCGCTTCCATGACGGCAACGCGCGGCAACCAGATCAAGGCGGCCGAATTGCTCGGCTTGAATCGCAACACGCTGCGCAAGAAGATTCGCGAGCTGGGCGTCAACGTCTACAAATCGTCGAGATCATGAGCGCCTGGCGCCCGAAGTGACGCGAGGTCGTCCCCTTTTCAGGGGATCGGCGGCCGAAAGATTTCCGTCACGGCCACACTTGTTGCATAATCGCCACAATGCGTTGCATACATCCGACGCAATCACTGGCTCTTAGACGGCGACATGGCTTCGCAAGCTCTGACATCAAACGAACCGCTTTTCAGCAGACCCGGCCAGAGGGATGGACGGCGGCTGCTTGCGTTGCCCGGCGTTGTGGCAATTGCCGGCGCGCTGGTTACGGCGGCAATCTCGTTTGCGATTCTTGTCGGCGCCACGCCGATCACGCCAGACGCAAACACAACGCTGACGCTGATTGCGGCCAATGCCTTATTTGTGCTGGCGCTGATTGCCCTCGTCGGCCGCGAGGTGCATCGCATCACCATGGCGCGCCGGCACGGCAAGGCGGCGTCACGGCTGCATGTGCGCATCGTGACGATGTTTGCGCTGGTCGCGGCCATCCCCGCCATCATGGTGGCCATCATCGCCTCAATCACGCTCGATATCGGCCTCGACCGCTGGTTCGAAATCCGCACCAAGGCGATCGTCAACTCGTCGCTGTCGATCGCCGACGCCTATGTGCAGGAAAACGCTCGTAATCTTCAGGGCACGACGCTGTCGATGGCCTATGATCTCGACGCCTCGCGCACGCTTTACGGCCTCGATCGAACCGGCTTTCTCGACCTGATGAACAAGGAAGCCGTGGGCAGGAGCCTGGTGCATGCGGCGCTGGTCAGGGAAGACGGCTCCTTTGTCATGAGCGCGAAGACCGATGCGGATTTCTCTATGCCGCCACCGCCGGAGGGCGCGGTCAGCGCCGCGGCCGACGGCAAACCGGTGCTGATCGAGCCGAAGACGCGCAACATCATGGGCGCCATCATCAAGCTGCGGGAGATCGAAGGCCTCTACCTCTACACCAATCGCCTGGTCGACCCCGAAGTGATCAAGGCGAGGGCGATCGTCCAGTCCAACACCGCCGAATATCGCGGCCTGGAAGACAACAGGCGGACGTCGCAGGTGGCGTTCGCGCTGCCCTATCTGTCACTGACGCTGATCATCATCCTGTCGGCCATCTGGACCGGCATAGCGGTGGCCGACCGTCTGGTGCGGCCCATCCGTCAACTCATCGGCGCGGCTGACGAGGTTGCGACCGGCAATCTCGATGTCGCCGTGCCGGTACGGCCTTCCGACGGCGATGTCGCCTCGCTTGGCGATACGTTCAACAAGATGCTGCTGGAGCTTAAATCGCAGCGCAACGAGATCCTGTCGGCCAAGGATTTGATCGACGAACGGCGTCGTTTCTCGGAAGCGGTGCTGGCCGGCGTCACCGCCGGCGTCATCGGCGTCGATCCCTACGGCATCGTCTCCATCGTCAACAAATCGGCCGAAACGATGCTGGCCATATCGGCCACGGCGGCGCTGGGGCAGAACCTGTCCGCCGTGCTGCCGCATGTCGGCCGTGTCTTCGAGATCGGCCGCAAATCCGGCAAGCCGGTCTATCGCGAGCAGGTCACCTTCTATCGCACCGGCGCCGAGCGTACCTTCAACGTGCAGATCACCATCGAGGCCGGCGACGACGGCGAGGAGGAGAAATCCTACGTCGTGACGGTCGACGACATCACCGATCTGGTCCAGGCGCAGCGCTCGTCGGCGTGGGCGGATGTGGCGCGGCGCATCGCACATGAGATCAAGAACCCGCTGACGCCGATCCAGCTCTCGGCCGAGCGCATCAAGCGCCGCTTTGGCAAGGTCATCACCGAGGACCGCGAGATTTTCGACCAGTGCACCGACACGATCATCCGGCAGGTCGAGGATATCGGCCGCATGGTCGACGAGTTCTCGGCTTTCGCCCGCATGCCCAAGCCCGAGATGAAAGCCATCGATCTGCGTGAATCGCTGCGCGAGGCGTCGTTCCTGGTCGAAGTCAGCCGCGCCGACATTGCTTTCGAACGCGTGTTCGGCAACGAACCGCTCAAGGGCACGTTCGATAGCCGATTGATGGCGCAGGCTTTCGGCAACGTCATCAAGAACGCGGCCGAGGCGATTGACGGGCTGGAACAAAAGGACGGTTCGCACGGCATAATCCGGATTCAAGCTGCCCGGCAGAATGGCGCGATCAGAATCGACGTCATCGACAATGGCAAAGGCTTGCCACGCGAGAACCGCCAAAGGCTGCTCGAGCCCTACATGACGACGCGCGAGAAGGGCACCGGGCTCGGTCTCGCCATCGTCAAGAAGATCGTGGAGGACCATGGCGGGCGGCTCGAATTGCACGATGCGCCTGCGGATTTCCACGGTGGACGCGGCGCGATGATCTCGATCATCCTGCCGCCAGCTGCCGCAACCGCGCCGCCACGCGATCAAGGCGAAACGGAACACGAACGAGAAACTGAAAAGGTCGGTAATGGCGTCTGATATTCTCATCGTCGATGACGAGGAAGACATCCGTGAACTCGTCGCGGGCATATTGAGCGACGAAGGGCATGAAACCCGCACGGCATTCGATGCCGACAGCGCGCTCGCGGCAATCGCCGACCGGGCGCCGCGGCTGATTTTCCTCGACATCTGGTTGCAGGGCTCGCGCCTCGACGGGCTGGCGCTGCTCGACGAGATCAAGACGATGCATCCGAGCCTGCCGGTGGTGATGATCTCCGGCCACGGCAATATCGAGACAGCGGTGTCGGCCATCCGCCGCGGCGCCTATGATTTCATCGAGAAGCCGTTCAAGGCCGACAGGCTGATCCTGATCGCCGAGCGGGCGCTCGAAACCTCGAAATTGCGGCGCGAGGTGTCCGACCTCAAGCAGCGCAGCGGCGAAACCTTCGACCTGATCGGCATGTCGTCGGCGATGAGCCAGCTGCGCCAGACCATCGAGCGCGTGGCGCCGACCAACAGCCGCGTCATGATCATCGGTCCGTCCGGCTCGGGCAAGGAGCTCGCCGCGCGCGCCATCCACACGCTGTCGACGCGCAAGGGCGCGCCGTTCGTGACGCTGAGCGCGGCCAACATCACGCCCGAGCGCATGGAGATCGAGCTGTTTGGCACCGAATCGAACGGCACCGAGCGCAAGGTCGGCGCGCTTGAAGAGGCGCACCGCGGCATTCTCTACATCGACGAAGTGGCCGACATGCCGCGCGAGACGCAGAACAAGATTTTGCGCGTGCTGGTCGAACAGCAGTTCGAGCGGGTCGGCGGCACCAAGCGGGTCAAGGTCGACGTCCGCATCATCTCCTCGACCTCGCAGAACCTGGAGGCGATGATCGCCGACGGCCGTTTTCGCGAAGACCTCTATCACCGCCTGGCGGTGGTTCCGGTCATGGTGCCGGGCCTGGCCGAGCGGCGAGAGGACATTCCCTATCTCGTCGACAATTTCATGAAGCAGATCGCTCGCCAGGCCGGCATCAAGCCGCGCCGCATCGGCGACGATGCGCTTGCCGTGCTGCAGGCGCACAACTGGCCGGGCAATGTCCGCCAGCTGCGCAACAATGTCGAACGGCTGATGATCCTGGCGCGTGGCGACGATATCGATGCGCCGATCACCGCCGACCTGTTGCCGTCGGAGATCGGCGATGTCATGCCGCGCACGCCGAACCAGTCCGACCAGCACATCATGGCGCTGCCGCTGCGCGAGGCGCGCGAACAGTTCGAGAAGGACTATCTGATCGCCCAGATCAACCGTTTCGGCGGCAACATCTCGAAGACGGCGGAATTCATTGGCATGGAGCGCTCGGCGCTGCACCGGAAACTGAAGTCGCTGGGGGTCTGATCCCCATTGTTGTTGGTCCAGCGGGCCGTGGCCCGTGCAATTGCCGGTTACGGCAGCGGCGGAATCGCCTAGAAATAGCGAGACTGTTCTGAGGGATAACCCATGCCGCGCATTGCCTATGTGAACGGGCGCTATGTCGCCCATGCCGACGCTGCCGTGCATATCGAGGATCGCGGCTATCAGTTCGCCGACGGCGTCTACGAGGTCTGCGAGGTGGCGCAGGGCTTTATCGTCGACATGCCGCGCCATCTTGCCCGGCTGAACCGCTCGCTTAGCGAATTGTCGATCGACTGGCCGGTCACCAAGGGCGTGCTGCCGCTTCTTCTGCGCGAGATCGTGCGGCGCAACCACGTCGTCAACGGCCTGGTTTATGTCCAGGTTACGCGCGGTGTTGCCAGCCGCGACTTCGTTTTCCCGGCCGATACACCGTCATCGCTGGTGATTACGGCCAGAAAGGCCGACCCGGCGGCGGCCGCCAAGCGAGCCGAGGCGGGCATCAAGGTCATCACCGTGCCGGAAAACCGTTGGGACCGGGTCGACATCAAGAGCACCGGCCTGCTGCCCAACGTGCTGGCCAAGCAGAAAGCCAAGGAGGCCGGCGCCCAGGAAGCCTGGTTCGTCGACACCGATGGCAACGTCAAGGAGGGCGGCTCGTCCAACGCCTGGATCGTTACAAGGGACGGCGTTCTGGTTACCCGGCCGGCGGAGCATGGCATCCTGCGCGGCATCACCCGCACGACCATGTTCGAAGTGGCGGCAAATCTCGGGTTGACGATCGAGGAGCGCGGTTTTTCAGTCACTGAAGCCAAGGCTGCGCGAGAAGCTTTCATCAGTTCGGCAACGACAATCGCCATGCCGGTCGTGGCAATCGACGGTGCCGCGGTCGCCAATGGGCACCCCGGTTCGATAACACTTTCATTGCGGCAAGCCTTTTTTGACGTTGCGGAAAAAAGTCCAGCCTGATAACCGCACAGACGGACTGCACATCAATATATCTCGTTCTGCTTGTCGTTACTGACGGCAAGGGGGTGTTTGCAAGCTTGACATGTGCCCGCTAATTTGGCGCATTGGCCTGCAAACCGAAGGGGATCGGCGAAAGACAAGAACAATGGCGGAACGATCGCAAAACCTTCAGGACCTGTTCCTGAATTCTGTTCGCAAGAGCAAAAATCCACTCACCATCTTTCTCATCAACGGCGTCAAGCTGACCGGCGTGGTCACTTCCTTCGACAATTTTTGTGTTCTGCTGCGCCGTGACGGCCACTCCCAGCTCGTCTACAAGCATGCCATTTCCACGATCATGCCGAGCCAGCCGGTTCAGATGTTCGATGGCGAGGAAAGCCAGGGCGCCTGATTGGCACGTGAAAAAGACGCGGACCGCGGCGTCCGCGGGAAACCAGCACATAATTCCGGGACGGAAGCCACAGGTCCGACCCGGGCGGTTGTCATTGTGCCGGTGCTTACCCGGCATCAGCGCAACGATGACGAAACGAACCGTCCACGGCTGACGCGTTCGGCGGATGCGCGCCACGACGAAGCGGTCGGCCTTGCCCGCGCCATCAACCTGGATCTGATCCACACGGCGGTGGTCACCGTCAACGATCCACGCCCGGCAACCTTGCTCGGCAGCGGCAAGGTCGCGGAATTCGCCGAGATCGTCAAAGAGGGTCACGCGGAGGTGGTCATCGTCGACCATCCGCTGACGCCGGTGCAGCAGCGCAATCTCGAAAAAGAAATGAATGCCAAGGTGCTCGACCGCACCGGACTGATCCTGGAGATTTTTGGCGAGCGCGCGCGGACCAAGGAGGGCACGCTGCAGGTCGAACTTGCCCATCTCAACTACCAGAAGGGCCGCCTGGTGCGGAGCTGGACCCACCTTGAACGCCAGCGCGGCGGAGCCGGCTTCCTCGGCGGCCCCGGCGAAACCCAGATCGAATCGGACCGGCGGCAGCTGCAGGAAAAAATCATCAAGCTCAAGCATGAGCTGGAAACGGTGCGCCGCACCCGCGACCTGCACCGGGCCAAGCGCAAGAAGGTGCCGTTCCCGGTGGTGGCGATCGTCGGCTACACCAATGCCGGCAAGTCGACGCTGTTCAACCGGCTGACCGGGGCCGACGTGCTGGCCGAAGACATGCTGTTTGCCACGCTCGACCCGACGCTGCGCCGCGTGCGCCTGCCGCACGGCACGCCGATCATCCTGTCGGACACAGTCGGCTTCATTTCGGACCTGCCGACGCATCTGGTCGCCGCCTTCCGCGCCACGCTGGAAGAGGTCGTCGAGGCCGATCTGGTCATCCACCTGCGCGATATTTCGGATCCGGATACCGCAGCGCAAGCCGAGGACGTCGAGCGCATTCTCGCCGATCTCGGCGTCGATGCCGGCGATGCCAAGCGCGTCGTCGAAGTGTGGAACAAGGTCGACCTGCTCGACGACGGCAACCGCGAGCGTCTGCTTGCCGACGGCACTGACGCCAACAAGGCGCCGCCGATCGCCATCTCGGCCGTCACCGGCGAAGGCATCGATGCGCTGAAGGCGCTGATCGAGACCAGGATGTCGGGCGAACTCGAGGAATTGACGGTGACGATCGAACCGGCGCAGTTCGGCCTTGTCGACTGGCTCTACCGCAATGGCGACGTCGTTTCGCGGGTAGACAATGAGGATGGCAGCGCAACCATTGCACTCAAGGCTACGCACAGCGCGCGGCATGAGATCGAAAGCCGATTGCACCGCAAAAACAGGCAGTAAGCCTGATTATTTCGCGCTCTTGGCCTGCTGCCAGAGCGCTTCCATCTCGTCCAGCGTGGCTTTTTCGAGCGTGCTTCCCGATGCATCGATCGCGCGCTCGACATAGTGGAAGCGCGAGCGGAACTTTTCGTTGGTGCCGCTGAGCGCCGCTTCCGAATCGAGGTTGAGGTGACGGCCCAGGTTGACGACGGCAAACAGCATGTCGCCGAATTCGTCCTTGATCTCAGCCGTTTCGCCCTTGGCCAGCGCCTCGCGCAATTCGCCGATCTCTTCCTCGATCTTGTCGAGGATGGGTGCTGCCTCGCTCCAGTCGAAACCGACACGGGCAGCCTTTTCCTGCAGCTTTAGCGCCCGCGTCAAAGCGGGCAGGGCGACGGGCACGCTGTCCAGGAACCCCTTGCCATTGTCTTCGGGGTCGAGGCCGCGGGCGAGGCGGGCGCTTCGCTTTTCGGCTTTTTCCTCAGCCTTGATCTTTTCCCACATGCCCTTTGCCATGCCGGCGCTGCGCGCCTTCTCGTCGCCGAAGACATGCGGATGGCGGCGGATCATCTTGGTGGTGATGGCCTCGACCACATCACCGAAGGCAAAATCGCCGGCTTCCTCAGCCATCTGCGCGTGGTAGACGACCTGCAGCAGGAGATCGCCGAGTTCGTCGCGCAGATCGTCGAGATCGCCGCGCGCAATGGCGTCGGCCACCTCATAGGCTTCCTCGATCGTATAGGGCGCGATGGTCGAGAAATCCTGCTCGATGTCCCAGGGACAACCGGTCTTCGGCGCCCTGAGCGCCGCCATGATCTCGATCAGCCGGGAAATGTCGCGCGAAGGTTTCATGCGGCGAATGCTATCCCGCTGCCTGTCGTGCGGCCAACGGCGTCAGCCGGAGAGGGGAGATTGTCCACAGCGAGCTTCAGCCGAGTACCGACACAACCGCCTTGGCGAGGTCATCCATGCCGTCCTCGGGCAGGCCGGCGACGTTGATGCGGCTGTCGCCGACCATGTAGACGCCATACTCCGCACGCAGCCGCTCGACTTGCGCCTCGGTCAGGCCAAGCCTGGAAAACATGCCGCGATGGCTGGCGATGAAGTCGAAGCGGTCGGAGTTGGACTGCCGGCGCAGCGCGTCGGCGAACTGGACGCGCAGCCTCAGCATGCGCAGCCGCATCTCCTCCAGCTCCGCCTCCCAGTCGGCGCGAAGGCCATCATCTTCCAGCACCATGCGCACGGCGGCGGCGCCATGGTCCGGCGGCATCGAATACATGGCGCGCGCCGCCGCCAGCATCTGGCTCATCGCCACATCGGCTTGCGCACCATCCTTCGCCAGGATCATCGCCGCGCCGACGCGGTCGCGGTAGACGGCAAAGTTCTTCGAGCAGCTCGAGGCAACGACCATTTCAGGCACCTTGCCCGCGAGAAGGCGCAAGCCGGCCGCATCGGCGTCCAGGCCTTCGCCAAAGCCCTGATAGGCAATGTCGACAAAGGGCAACAGCCCGCGCTCGACGACAAGATCGGTGACGCTGGCCCATTGCGCGATATCGAGATTGGCGCCGGTCGGGTTATGGCAGCAGCCATGCAGCAGCACGATATCGCCGGGCTCGGCTGCGCCAAGCGTTGCCAGCATCTCGTCGAAGCGCACCGCGCCGGAAACGGCATCGAAATAGGGATAATCGCGCACCTTGAGGCCGGCCCCGCGCATCACCGGCGGGTGGTTCGGCCATGTCGGGTCCGACAGCCAGACGGTTGCGTCGGGGCGGGTCCGCTTCAACAGCTCCGCCACCAGCCGCAGCGCGCCGGAACCGCCAGGCGCTTGCGCGGCGCGGATGCGCGTCATGTCGGCAGCGGGGCCGAAGGCCAGCTTGACCATCGCCGTGTTGAAGCCGGTGTCGCCGGCAAGGCCGAGATAGGTCTTGGTGTCCTGGTCCTGCAGCAACCGCTTCTCGGCCTCGCGCAGGGCGCGCATGACCGGCGTCCTGCCGTCGCGGTCCTTGTAGACGCCGACGCCGAGATCGATCTTGCCGGGGCGCGGATCGGCGCGATAGAGGCCGATCAAGGCGATGATCTTGTCAGCCGGGGCAGGTTGCAGGGTCTCGAACATCAATACGGCTCCAATGGCGGCGGAGTAATACGCAAAGCGGCCGCGTTTCGCCAGTGCTTCCATCTGCGCCAGTCCGCTAGCGTACTGGACCGTTACGCCAAGCTTTGTCTGTACGGCAGGGGTCGGCGGCTATGGCGACGGGTTCATTCCAATCCGCCGGATAAGCACCCGTCCAATCACGGCGAGACCGATGCCGGTCAGCAGGGAGAAACCGCCGAGCATGCCGGCCAGCCCGGCAAGGAACCAGCGTCCGGCGAAGCTGTCGACGGAGGCATTTTGCGGATTGGTTGGGTCGTAAGCGACAGGGACGCTGTCGCCATCACCCCAGAACGAGCTGTGGACGGCATTGTTGAAGCGGATGACGGTGCCGTCGGCGGTCGAGAACTCGATGCGGGGATTGTATTCGGCGGCGACAATCCTGCCTGTCGCCGAAGCGGTACGAGGGCCGTACATCTCGACGATGGCCAGCACGCCGGAAGCGATCAGTCCGACAATGCCAAAGATGATGAACACCCTGCCGACGATCGGCAACGCTGCAAAACCCGTTACACGACTACCATTGGCCATCTTTTGCTCCTGGGACAGACGGATAAGGCTAGACTTCATCCATAAAGCAAACATCTGCCGCACGGGAGATGGATAAGTGCGCAGCGGACTTCTGATTGCATGATGCCTATTGTGGCGACGCAAAAAAGTTTTGGTGGCGATGGATTAAGATCCCCGCCTGTTTCGTAAACGGGGCATGAAACGGTCGATGCCACGCTTCGATATTGTCGGACAGCTGGGTTCGCTCAGGCGCTACGCACGCTCGCTGACGCGCGACGGCACTGACGCCGAGGATCTGGTGCACGATGCGCTGGTGCGCGCCTACGAGCGGCGCGACACATTCCGCTCGGGCGGCAATCTGCGGGCATGGTTGCTGTCGATCGTCCACAACGCTTTCATCGACAAGATGCGCTCGCGCCGGTCGGAAGCAGCGCGTGTCGAGCAGGCCGGCTATCTCACCGATGCCAGCACCCCGGCGCCTCAGGAACATTCCGTGCGACTGGCGCAGGTGCGCGAGGCCTTTTTCAGTCTGCCGGAGGAGCAGCGTTCGGCGCTGCATCTGGTCGCCATCGAGGGCCTTTCCTACCAGCAGGCCGCCGACGCCAGCGGGGTGCCGCTGGGCACGCTGATGTCGCGCATCGGCAGGGCGCGCGCAGCACTGCGCGAGATGGAAAACGCTGCACCTTCGCCGGCCAAAAGCCATCTGAGGATCGTGGGAGACCCGTCATGACTGACCTGTTGCGGGACCCGGTGACCGATACCGATCTCGATTCTTATGTCGACGACCAGCTGGATGTCGCGCGCCGCATCGAGGTCGAGGCGTTCCTCTCAGTTCGTCCGGAGGCTGCGGCGCGGGTGATGTCCGACTTGAGGACGCGCGACGAACTGCGCCTGGCGCTGGCTGCTTCCACAGGCATGGCGCGGCCGGCGACGACTGAAGTCGCGCGCCGGCTGGGCAGGGGACTGGCCAGTCGCCGCGTCTTCGCCGTGCTGCAGCGGGTGGCCGCGGTCGCCGTCTTTGTCGCTGCCGGCTGGCTGGCGAACGGCCTCTTCGGGCCGCTGCTGGTGACCAAGGTCGTGGCTTCGCCGCCGCCGCCCGCCTATGTCGAAGAAGCGATCCGGGCGCACAAGACGACGCTCATGCGCGAGGCGATGCCCTCGCAGCTGGAGGCGCCCAACTACAATGGCGACGAAATCCGCGCCGCCACCGCAATCGTCATGCCATCGCTGCCCAAGGACTGGAAGGTCCGCGACGTGCAGATCTATCCGTCGCGCTTCGGGCCGAGCGTCGAAGTGGCGCTGGAGACGAAGGATATGGGGCTGGTCTCGCTGTTTGCGATCCGGCCCGGAACCTTCGACGTGGTCAAGCCTGCCATCGCGCCCTCCGGCGACATCTCCTCTGCCTATTTCCAGATCGGCGAGGTCGCGTACGCGGTCGTCGCGCGCAGCGATGTCCACGACCTCGACCGCGCCGCCGAGACGCTTGCCAAGACACTTTACTGATCAGGACACTTTACTGAGACCACATAAGGAGAACCCGCATGAATACCCCTGACCTCGGATACCGCATGGGCACTGGCGCGCGCGCCGGCGCCGTCTATGACGAGGGCCTGCGCAGCCACATGCTGCGTGTCTATAACTATATGGGCATCGGCCTCGTCGTCACCGGCATCGTCGCCATGGTGGTCGCTTCGACGCCGGCCCTCTACGTGCCGATCTTTTCCAGCCCGCTGAAATGGGTGGTGATGCTGGCGCCGCTCGCCTTCGTGCTGCTGTTCTCGTTCAAGATGCAGACGATGTCGGCGGCGAGCGCCCAGTTGATGTTCTGGGCCTTCTGCGCGGTGATGGGCCTGTCGCTGGCTTCGGTGTTCCTGGTCTTCACCGGCACCAGCATCGCGCGCACCTTCTTCATCACCGCCACGATGTTCGGCGCCACCAGCCTCTACGGCTACACGACCAAGCGCGACCTGACCCAGTTCTCGTCCTTCCTGATCATGGGCCTGATCGGTGTGGTGATCGCCAGCGTCGTCAACATCTTCCTTGGCTCGACCGCGCTGCAGTTCTCCATTTCGGTGATCGGCATCGCGGTGTTCGTTGGCCTGACCGCCTGGGACACGCAGACGATCAAGGAACAGTATGCGGAGAATTTCGACGCGGAATCGCAGCAGAAGCTCGCCGTCTTCGGCGCGCTGTCGCTCTACCTGAACTTCGTCAACATCTTCCAGCTGCTGCTGAACTTCACCGGCGAACGCGAATAGTCGAACCGTAGCAGGGCAACAATCTCGATCTCGCAGTGGCCGGAGGAGAATCTCCGGCCACTGTCGTTTTTGCCGTCGAGACATCGCTCCTCTATCAGCGCGATGTCGCTGCGCCCTTGAGTCCATGGGGGCTTTTGCTAACCTGCCGCTCGCACGCAGCTTTCCGCGAGAACGCATGGAACAAGTGACGCTTCACGGCGACGGCATCTCGGCAACCATTGTCGGGCAGGGGGCCGAGCTCGTCTCCTTGCGCAATGCCGAGGGTCTGGAGTTTTTGTGGCAGGCCGGGCCGGAATGGCGGCGGCATTCGCCGGTGCTGTTTCCGATCGTCGGCCGGCTGAAGGGGGACCAGCTTCGCCATCGGGGCCGGGTCTATCCCCTGACGCAGCACGGATTTGCCCGCGACAAGCCATTTGTGTGGGCTGACGCGAGCCCCCGATCCTGCGCGCTGGTGTTGACCGACGATGCCGATACACGCACGCGCTATCCGTTCGCCTTTCGCCTTGCCATCACCTACACGCTCGAGCGTCGCGAACTTGGTGTGAGCTTCGAGATTGCCAACACCGGCGACGAGACGCTGCCAGCCTCCATCGGTGCACATCCGGCTTTCAATTGGCCATTGCAGCCGGGGCTCGCCAAGACAGACTACCACCTGACCTTTGCCCAGAACGAGCCGGCGCCGATCCGCCGGCTGAAGGATGGCCTGGTGGTGGCTGCACCACAGCCGACGCCCATCGAAGGCAAAACGCTGGCGCTTTCCGAACAGCTGTTCGAGGCAGACGCCGTGATCCTCGACCGGCCGGCCAGCACCAGCGTGCGCTATGCCGCCCGTAACGGTGCGGCGATCGAGATGTCGTGGCAGGGTTTTAGGGAATTGGGCATCTGGTCGAAGCCGGGCGGCGC
This sequence comes from Mesorhizobium sp. M0615, assembly GCF_040320805.1. Lineage (NCBI taxonomy): Bacteria > Pseudomonadati > Pseudomonadota > Alphaproteobacteria > Hyphomicrobiales > Phyllobacteriaceae > Mesorhizobium > Mesorhizobium sp. M0615. Next base: position 332,113 of record NZ_JAMYQI010000004.1, read on the forward strand.
TCCGTTCCTGTGCATCGAACCCTGGCATGGCCTCGCCAGCCCCGTCGATTTCGATGGTGAGTTCGCGGACAAGCCGGGCGTGATGCTGATCGCGCCCGGTGAAAAGCGCGTGCTGAGCTATCAGGTACGGCTCGAGCATGCGCCGCTGTGACCGATGAACCAGAGACAGGCGCGATGAAACTTGGCTTCATCGGCACGGGTGCCCTTACAGCGGCCATTGTCAGCGGGCTCAAATCCGTCGCGGATAACTCCGTCTCCGTGCTGCTGTCGCCGCGCAATGAAGAGATCGCCGCAGAGCTGGCAGCCCGTTATCCGGATGTGCGTATCGCTGATGACAATCAGGCGGTTCTCGATCAATGCGACCTGGTCATGCTGGCTGTCCGGCCGCAAATTGCGCATGACGTCCTGCCGGGTTTGCGGTTTCGGCGCGAGCATCACCTCATCAGCTTGATCGCCACGCTGCCGCGCGAGGAGATTGCCCGCTTGACCGCACCCGCGCACCAGGTGACGAAAGCGCTGCCCATGCCGATGATCGCCCACCGGCTGGGGGCAACGATCATCTGCCCGCCGGATGCCACTGTCGCTGCCTTGTTCGGCAATCTGGGGAAAGTGATCGAGGTCGAGAACTCAGCCGAATTCAACGCGTTGAGCGTGGCCACCGCAACCTATGCCAGCTACTTCAGATACCTCGATACGATCAACAGCTGGCTCAAGAGGAATGGCGTGGAGGAAGGGAAGGGGCGCGATTACATCGCCTCGCTTTTCAAAGCCTTGGGAAGCGCTCCTGATATGTCGCCGGATGCCGACTTCATGCATCTGGCGCAGGACTATGCGACGCGCGGCGGCATCAACGAACAGGTTCTTCGCGAACTCACGGCGCGAAACGTGTTCGAGGCGCTCACCGAGAGCCTGGACGGCGTACACCGGCGCATCGTCGGCGATACGCCTTGATGGGCGGCACCTTGAAGTTCCCTGATGATCAGGAGTATGGCTCCAACGGATGTTCCGGACCGTTTCGGGAGGGTCGGCGGGTGCCTGGATGCTTGAAATTGGGCTTTGTGGCAGCGGCGCTGGCTGTGCTGATTGTCTTTCCGGTCGCTGCCGCCGACATCGACCGCGCCAGCATCTACCGCGCGCAGTCGGTGACCAGCGGCACTGGCGAGGAGAACCGGGCGTGGGGCCTGGCGCCGTGCCTTGAAGAGGTGCTGGTCAAGGTTTCCGGCGACCCGCGGCTGATCGGCGACCCGCGTGTTGCGGACATGAGCCGGCACGCGGCCGACTATGTCACTGGTGTCGGCTACCGCGACCTGCTCAACAACCGCCCGCCGCATGACGAGCAGGGCACCCACGACCGGCCGCATTACATCACCGCCGATTTCGACCCGGACGAGATCGATGCCTTGCTGGCGTCGCTCGGGCGCAAACCGTGGGCGGTGCCGCGGCCAAAAATCGTCGCACTGCTGGATGTAAGGCCGATGAAAGGCGACGGCTTCACGCTGGTGCGCGATGGCGGCGGCGAGCTTGCGGCGGATATGCGCGTTGCGCTGGCGGACGCGGCGCACCGGACCGGTTTGCCGCTGGAGTTGCCTCGGCCGTCCGACGTCGCGCTCGCCGACGTGGCCAACACGCTGGATGGGGACGCCCTGCTTGCCGGCACTTTGGTATGGCGCCAGGAAGCGCTGGGCTGGGTCGGCGACTGGCGGCTCAGCTTCAAGGATAAGGACTATCGCTGGCAGGTACGTGGCGTCAGTTTCGACGATGCGTTCCGCAACGCCACGCGCGGAACGCTGCAGATCCTGTCGGGGAATGGACAGCCGGAAGCCGTCACGCCCTGACTTCAAGGGAACCTTCTTGCCGGAGCACCGTAAACAAAGTGGCGGGCAAGCTTTGAGCAAGGAGGTAGAATTGCAACATCGCCGGATCGACATTGACGGAAACAGCATCTTCTATCGCGAAGACGGCCCGCCTGATGCTCCCGTCCTTCTCCTGCCGCACGGCTATCCGTGCTCGTCCTATCAATTCCGACGGTTGATGCCGGCACTTGCCGATCGCTGGCATACATTCGCGCCGGACTTTCCCGGCTTTGGCTATAGCGCCACGCCCGAAATGTTGGTTTTTGGCTATGATTTCGATGCCTATGCCGAGTTTCTGACAGCTTTCGCCGATGCGCTCGGCATGTCGCGCTATGCTCTCTGGCTGCACGATTATGGCTCGCAGATCGGACTGCGCCACGCCATCGCACATCCCGAGCGCATCGCGGCACTCATCATCCAGAACGGCGATATATACCAGGATGTTCTCGGGCCGAAATACGCTGGGATAAAAGCCTATTGGAAGGAAAAGACGCCCGAAAAGCACCGGCCGTTGGAAGAGGCGGTGAGCGAGGAGGGGTTCCGGCACGAGTTTGTCGGAGAGGTGGATTACGCTGTAGCCGAGCGCGTGCCTCCCGATCTTTGGAAACTCCACTGGCCTTTGATGGACACGCCGATCCGCCGGCGGCTCGCGGTCGGCCTGATGGAGAAGCTGGAGGCGAACCTCGGCTGGTTCCCGCGCTATCAGAGCTATCTGCGCGAGCACCAACCGCAGACGCTCATTGTCTGGGGCCCCGAGGATGGTTACATGCCGGCACAATCGGCGCATGCCTACCACCGCGATTTGCCGGAAGCAGAACTTCATCTCATCGGCGGCGCCGGCCACTGGCTGCTCGAAACCCATTTCGATGAGGCGCTTCCCCTGGTGCGCGATTTTCTGGCGCGCGTCCACAGTCAGGAAGCGAAAGGGACGGGCCGGGCGTAGACCCCTCCGTTGCGGCCATCGGATCGATCTGCAACCATGGCGCCATGATGGAAAAGTCTGCCGCGCCCTGGCCACTGCTGCAAATCGCGATCGAGCCGAAGTCGCGGGCCGATCAGGAGAAGCTGCTTGTCACTTCGTCCAAGCTCGCGCCTGACGACCGCGACCCGTCCGCTGCCGTGGCCATGGCCAGATGACGTCGCCAAAATTCTCCTCGCGGGCAGGGTTCCTTGTCGGCCTCGGCATCACGCCCGTCGCCTTTTTCCTGGCGCTCTATTCGGCCGGAGCCGGGCATGGCGACTATGGGCTGGCGCGACTTCTCTATCCGGTCCCCATGCTGGCAACGCTGTTGACCAACACTACGATCACCGGCCTTTCGATCGGATTGGCTGCGCTGCAGTTTCCCGCCTATGGGGCATTTGTTGCGGGCGCCGGCGGCTCCAGATGGCTGGCCCTTGGCGTCTTCCATCTTGTTGCAATCGCAGCAGCCTTCAGCGGCCTCCTGGAAAGCTTCTCGGGATGACGCTCCTGTTCGTTATCCTGGTGCCAGCCCGTCGAGCAGGAAGTCGAGGCCTTTGCGAAGGCGCCATCCCAATCGCTAAGGGGAGAGGGGGGAACCGACCTGAAGCAGCCGCTCGTTAATGAGGCGATCATCCCATACCTGCACCTCGATGAACTTGTCGTACTTCATCGTTGGATCGGTCTTCCAGCGCTCACCGGGCATCCCAAATTCGGCCACGACGGCTTCGATCTCACCAAGAGTAAACACTTGCCCGTGGTATCGCTTTCGTTGGGGGCGAAGATCGTCACGCGTCGCGATCGGGAGACTTGCCATGCTGTCCGGATAGGTGAAAGTGAGCGTCTCCGGTGGGAACTCTCGCAGTCGCATAACGAGTCGGCTTGGCCGTGACGGGTCTTTGCCGTCGGCAAAGTCGCCAAGAAAGAAATAGACCGGACGCTCTAGCTTCGTGGGCCCAAGCAGTCGGCGCCGTTCTCGAATGAGCCATTCCTCCGTTAATCGTCGCCTCTCCAAGTAGTTTGGTTTGATAGCGCGCAGCCCAGACGCTCTGATCTCGTCAAGAACCCGTTCTGCCTGCTCTTCGGAAAGCTCGCAAACATTTCTGCACGGTCCTCGACGGGGATCGTAGTTGTGAGTGATGACCTCGGGGAACGATTCCATTCGGGGAAGCTATACGAACCGCGCGTCAGCAGGCCACATCGCTGCCAGATGGATGCCCTTGAGGGTACCCGTTGGGACGTTGTCGGCAAATCATGCGTTGTATCGCAGCCATGGGATGGTGACCGCCCAGTGAGCCGCCGGCCTGCATCTCAGTCAGCAGGGCGTATATTGGCACGCCGCTAATGGAAGCAGCAGCCACATATGAAAGTCGCATAAGATAGATTATGGAACTTATTACATGAGGCTGCAGCTGGGAAATGACGCGGACTTTCATAGGCTTGGCATGATCGACGCGTGTTGCCTTGAGCCGATGGCCAACGCTACGCTGTGTCGATGACGACAGGAAAGCGTGACATCGAAGCGGCGATCGAAGTGTTCGTGCACGGCTTCAGTACCGATAAGAGCCGTTCCTTTCCCTACGAGGCCAGCCGCGTCGGACCCTTGTGGCTGATGCGCGATGCCGAGCGCAAGAATGCACGCGATTACCGTGACGAAGAATGGATCGTCCATGACGTCGCCGCCGAGGAAGCCGATGCCATCGTGCGGCAGCATGCGCGGCCGAGCTTTGCCGTTTCGGTCGTGATCGCGAATGATGGCCCGGACGAACCAACGCGAACGGCCTACAAGGCGCTCGGCTACCGGCTGCTGCGGACGGAAGGCTTTTTCGTCCAGTCGCTGCGCCAAATTCCAGACCCGCCAGCAATCGTCTCTATCGAACGCGTGAGGACGGCTGAACGCGCTGCACAACTGGGAAAGGTCATACGCAGGCGGACACTTCCAGACGATCAACTCGGCGACGATGCGCCGTTTCGCCAGTATGTGGCGCTCGATGGCGACGCCATCGTCGGGCGTGTGCGCAGCATAGACGCCGTCGGCGCCACATGGTGCTCGGCAATGTTTGTCGAGCCTTCGCACCGGCGTCGAGGCATCGGCCAGGCGCTGATGGCCAAAATGCTGCATGACGACAAAGCGCATGGGTCGCGGTGCTCGATGCTGTTGGCGACGCCGGAGCGCTGCTTTATCCCCGCATGGGCTATGAGCGGATTGGAACGCTGCTGATCTTCGCACTGAAGAACCGAACGTCCTTATAAAGATCTGCTCGTATCATGCTGTCTCATAAAGGAATTTCGATCACCATGCCGTCATAGGCCGGAGTGACGTTGGCCGGCACCTCGGCCTTCACCGTGGCATAGTCGAGCGGCACATGCATATGCGTCAGCACGGCCTGTTTCGACGCCAGTTTTTCAATCCAGCCAAGCGCCTGACCGAGCGACAGATGACTGGGATGGGTATGGTACTGCAAGGCATCGATGACCAGCATGTCCAGGCCGCGCAGCCGCTCGGCGGTGGTATCCGGGAAGTCGCTTATATCGGGGCAGTAGGCCAGCCCGCCGATGCGGAAGCCGAGCGAAATGATGTCGCCATGGATCTGCGGCAGCGGCTCGAGGGTGAGGGCACCGCCCTCGCCTTCGATCGTCACCGCCCTTGCGTGATCGATGATGTGCGGCCTGACGATCGGCGGATAGGAGCTGCCAAGCGGCGTCTCGAAGCAATAGCCGAACGCTTCGCGCAGCCTGAGCATGGTCGGCTGGTCGGCATGGACATCGATCAAATGGCGCTGCTCCAGCACGTAGCCGCGCAGATCGTCGATGCCGTGGATGTGGTCGGCGTGCGGATGCGTATAGACGACGGCGTCGATGCGCCGGACCGCCGCCATCAGCATCTGCTCACGGAAATCAGGCCCGGTGTCGATGACGACCGTGGTTCTGGCGCCGTTGGCTGCTATCCGCTCGACGAGCGCGGCTGAGCGTGTACGCCGGTTTTTCGGATTGGCCGGGTCGCAATTGCCCCAATCGCCGGTGATGCGCGGCGTGCCAGGTGACGAGCCGCAGCCGAGGATGGTGAGGCGCAGCCGGTCGCTCATGCGTCAGAGCCCGGCGGGCCGCGGCATCTTGCCGAACAGCCGGAAGAAGTTCGCCGTCGTCAGCGTCGCGATCTCGGCTTCGCCAACGCCGACCGTCTCCGCCAGCACCTTGGCTGTATGCGCGACATAGGCCGGCTCGTTGCGTTTGCCGCGGAACGGCACCGGCGCCAGATACGGCGCGTCGGTCTCGACCAGCAGCCGGTCATGCGGCACATCGGCTGCGATGGCGCGTAAATCGGCGGAGTTCTTGAAGGTCAGTATGCCCGAGAAGGACACATAGCCGCCAAGCGCCACGCCGACCTCTGCCAGCCGTCGCCCCGACGAAAAACAATGCAGGATGAAGGGGAAGGCGCCCTTCCCTGTTTCGTCTTCGAGGATGGCAGCCATATCGTCGTCGGCATCGCGCGAATGGATCACCAGCGGCAGCCCGGACTCGCGCGCGGCCGATATGTGAGTGCGAAAGCCCTGCGCCTGCGCGTGGCGTGGCGCCTTGTCGTAGAAATAATCCAGCCCGGCCTCACCGATCGCCACCACCTTCGGGTGCGCGGACAGGCGCACAAGGTCCTCAGCCGTCACATCCAGCTCTTCGCCGGCATTGTGAGGATGGGTGCCGACCGAGCAATAGATTTCGTCGAAACTCTCGGCAATCTCAAGCACTTGCGCAAACCGCTTCACGCGTGTCGAGATGGTCACCATGCGACCTATACCGGCAGCCTTTGCGCGGGCGACGATGGCCGCCCGCTCCTCGGCGAAATCCGGAAAGTCGAGATGACAATGGCTGTCGACGAGCATCAGGCGCTCGCCTCAGGGTTTTCGACATAACGGGGAAACACGCCCTCCGGCGCGGGCAGCGCCGTGCCGGGCACCAGCGCATAGTCGGCATGGACATGCGCGAAGTCACGCTTGTCCGCCGGCACCGCCAGCAGGTCCAGCAGCTTGCCGGCCGACCCCGGAATGTAGGGCTGGCACAGCAATGCCACGCGCCGCACCAGTTCGGCGGTCGTCCACAGCACCGTTTCCATACGCGCCGGATCGGTCTTCTTCAGCGCCCAGGGCGCCTGCGAGGCGAAGTAGCGATCCGCTTCCGCCACAACGCCGAAGATCGCCGCCAACGCGAGATGGATGCCCTGTTCCGCCATCGCCTGGCGCGCGGTACCCAGCGCTTCCACCGCCTGGTCGAGGATCGCGCTGTCGGCTTCGGTCAGCTCGCCGCGATGCGGCACCACGCCGCCGCAGTTCTTGGCGATCATCGACAGCGAGCGCTGCGCCAGATTGCCGAGACCGTTGGCGAGATCGGCATTTGTGCGGTTGACGATCGCGTCATGGCTGTAGCTGCCGTCCTGGCCGAATGGCACCTCACGCAAGAAGAAATAGCGCACCTGGTCGAGGCCGTAATGCTCGACCATGGTGAAGGGGTCTACGACATTGCCGACCGACTTCGACATTTTCTCGCCGCGGTTGAACAGGAAGCCATGCGCGAAGACGCGCTTCGGCAGTTCGATGCCGGCCGACATCAGGAAAGCCGGCCAGTAGACGGCATGGAAGCGGACGATGTCCTTGCCGATAATGTGCGTGGCCGGCCAGTAGCGCCATTGCTCGGCCTTGGTGTCGGGATAGCCGGCAGCGGTGATGTAGTTGGTCAAGGCATCGACCCAGACATACATCACATGCTTGTCGTCGCCGGGCACCGGCACGCCCCAATTGAAGGTCGTGCGCGAGACCGAGATATCCTTGAGGCCGGATCTGACGAAGCTCATCACCTCATTTCGGCGCTCGGCCGGACCGACGAAATCGGGCTGGCTTTCGTACAGCGCAAGCAATTTGTCCTGATAGGCGGAAAGCCTGAAGAAGTAGCTTTCCTCCTCATTCCATTCGACCGGCGAGCCAAGCGGCTCGCGGCGCACGCCGTCGTCGCCGAGCGTGGTTTCGCTCTCTTCGAAATAGCCTTCCTGGCGGACCGAATACCAGCCACTGTAGCGGTCGAGATAGATGTCGCCATTGGCCGCCATCGCCTTCCAGATCGCCTGGCACGACTCGTAGTGGCGTGGTTCCGTCGTGCGGATGTAATCATCATTCGAGCCGCCCAGGACCTCTGTCATCGAACGGAAGATCGCCGAGTTGCGGTCGGCAAGCGCGAGTGGCGTTATGCCTTCCTTCTCGGCCGTCTGCTGCATCTTGAGGCCGTGTTCGTCAGTGCCGGTGAGGAAGAGCACGTCCTTGCCGTCCAGGCGCTGGAAGCGGGCCAGCGCGTCGGTCGCGATGACCGTATAGGCGTGGCCGATATGCGGCTTGCCGTTCGGATAGAAAATTGGTGTCGTGATGTAGAATGTGTCGCGTGACATGAATTAACCGTCATGAATGGCCGAATGAATGTGAGCGGTGGATATCGCATCGAGACGGCGATTGCCATCCCGCCGCAATGCCGAAACCGGTCACATTCGCATTGCGGAATTCAGGCGGTCGATCATGGTCAAGGCGTGCTGCTTCTTGTCAAGATTGTAGGTATCGGTCTCAGATATGGCGTTCAGCGCCTCGTGCCAAGTGTCGGACAGCGTTTTCGCCCGCGCGAGATCCCCAGCCAGCGCGGCTTCACTGGCGCCGGTGGAGAGCAGATCGAGCGCGCGGCGGTTGAAGATGTCGAACTGGATCGCCTGGTCGCGGCCGGCGACGGCCTCGGCAAGGCGATAGGCGCCGGCGATGTCGCTCTTGCCCGACGTGACCAGGGCGTCGAGCGTGCCGGCAATCTCCAGCCCGCCATATTGGGTCAGAAGGATCGCATTGCGGGCGCTGCCCCCTGCCCGTTCCGCCAATGCCGCGCGCGCGGCAGGATCGGAAGGTGGCGGCGGCTCGACGGTTTCCAGAACGCTCATCAGGCTGCCGGCATCGAGCGGCGTCAGCCGCACCATCTGGCAGCGCGAGCGGATGGTCGGCAAAAGGCTGCCCGGCGCATGCACGATGAGGATGAACAGCGTGCGGCTCGGCGGCTCCTCAAGGTTCTTCAGCAAGGCATTGGCGGCGTTGGTGTTCATGTCGTCGGCCGGATCGACGATCACCACCCGGTAGCTGCCGTCATGCGAGGTCAGCGACAGGAAGCGGTTGACCTTGCGGATCTCGTCGACGGTGACGACCGTCTTGAAGCTCTTGGTCTTGTCGTTCAGCGGCCTGGTCAGATGCAGCACGCCGGGATGCGCCCCTGTGGCGATCTGGCGAAACAGCGGTGAGGCCGGATCGGGAACGGCAAACACATCCGGCGCCTGGTCGAAGGCCGGATGCTTCAACAGATGGTGCGCCAGGTGAAAGGCAAGCGTCGCCTTGCCGATGCCGACCGGCCCGGCAAAGATCAACGCATGCGGCAGTTTTCCCGAGCGATAGGCGGCAGCGAGCATCGCGGCCGCCTGCTCATGGCCGACCAGGCGCAGCGTCTCGGACGGCTCCGGTACACCGTCCAGTGTGTCGTGCTGCTCGGGAGCGATGCGTTCGAAGATCATGCGGGCGCCGCCTGTCGGTTGCGCGCGGGCGCCCTCGCCTCAAGTGCGGCGAACACCACCGCGGTGATGACATCCTCCACCGCAGCGGGAGGCGCCGACGCGTCGATCACGATGCAGCGGTCCGGCTCGGCGGCTGCGATCGCCAGGAAGGCGTCACGGCGGCGCTGGTGGATGTCCAGCGTCTCCTTTTCGAAGCGGTCCGGACCGTCCTCGGCGCCACGCCGCGCGGCGGCGCGCCGCAAGCCCTCGGCGGGGTCAATGTCAAGGATCAGCGTCATGTCCGGCATCATGCCGTTGATGGCGACCTCCTCCAGAGCTTCCATGAAAGCCGGATCGAGGCCGCCGGTGACGCCCTGATAGACGCGCGACGAATCCAGGAAACGGTCGCAAAGCACGATGGAGCCGCGCTCCACCGCCGGCCGGATGACCTGCTCGACATGGTCGGAGCGTGCGGCGGCAAACAGCAGCGCCTCCATCTTCGGCCCGAAAGGCTCGGCGGCGCCGGACAGGAGCACGTGCCTGACCGCCTCGGCGCCGGGTGACCCCCCGGGTTCGCGGGTGAGGAGGACATCGTATTTCTTGGCGCGCATCTTCTGGGCCAGCCGCTCGATCTGCGTCGACTTGCCGGCGCCCTCGCCGCCTTCGAAGGTGATGAAAAATCCGCTTGCCAATCGAAAGGCCTTTGTCCTGCTTTGCGCTGGTGTCTTAGTCCGCGCCCGAGAAAAGGTCCACGCCGCGGGAACTCAACGCAGCCAGCCTACGGCCAGTTCCCTGGCGGCATCAAACGCGCGTTGCGGCAGTGTGCCGACGCCGACCGATTCGGCGGCGAAAAGCGGCGTTTCCTGGCTCAGCGTATCGCCGATCCAGACGCGCAGCGCGCCGACGGGTTGCCCCTCCTCCACCGGCGCCGATACCGGCCCCTGATAGACGATCCTGGCGGTCAGCTTGTCGCGGTTGGCGATCGGCAGCAGGACGTCGATCGGCGCCTTTGCCTTCAGCGCTACGCTGGATTTGGCGCCGCCGAACACCTGGGCCTCGCCGACCACTTCGTTGCTGGCGAAAATCTCGGTCTTCTCGAAGGAGCGGACGCCCCATTCGAGCAGCTTGCGCGCTTCCTCGGCGCGCTCGCGATCGTTGGCCAATCCGCTCATCGCCGCGAACACCCTGGTCCCGTCATGGCTGACCGAGCCGACGATGCCGAAACCGCCCGCCTCACTCGACCCGACCGCCAGCCCATCGGCACCGATGCCCATGGCCAGCAACGGGTTGCGGTTCTTTTGCGAGATCTTGTTCCAGGTGAAATCGGCCCGGCCGTAATAGAGATAGAGATCCGGATATTCGCGCCATATATGCAGGCCAAGCTGCGCCAGTTCGCGCACCGTCGTCTGCTGGCCGTCGGCCGGCAGGCCAGTCGAATTGACGAATGTCGATTTCGCGAGCCCGATCTGGCGGGCGCGATCGTTCATCTGCGCCGCGAAATTCTCTTCCGAACCGGCCATGCCTTCGGCCAGCACCATGCAGCCGTCATTGGCGGCCTGTATGGTGACCCCCTGGATCAGATCCTCGACCCGGATCGCCGATTTGAGCTTGGCAAACATGGTCGACGTTCCCGAAGGCGCACCGCCCTTGCGCCAGGCATTTTCCGAAACCACGAAGGTGTCGTCGAGGCTCATGCGCTTCGACTTGATGGCGTTGAAGACCATCTCCATCGTCATCAGCTTGGCCATCGAGGCCGGCGGGATCGGTTGGTCGGCATCCTTGGAAAACAGCACCGTGCCGGTTTCGGCATCGATCATGAAAGCCTGCGTCGCCTTGGTTTCGAAAAGCTGCGCGTTGGCCGGAACCAGCGCGGCAAGCAAGAAGCCAAGGCCAAAAAGCCCGGCAAAAGGGTGGAAAAGGCGAAATCGCATGAAGAGGCTCGACTGTTAGCCGGCAGAAACTTGCCGCAACGCTATCAGGCTTCTTCCCGGCGGATCAACCGCGCAATGACAAAACCGGCGTGCCTTTGTTGGTCAGTTGCGCACAGCCAGCGCGTCCGGCGCGCCATGCGACCATGCCGCGCGCAAGAGGTCGTCGACATTGCCATGGCCATCCGGATAGAGATTGACCGCGTACCAGTCATTGCCGTCGAGTTCGGTGCTCTGGATTTCGGTCCTGCCGAACGGTTCGAGAGCCGCAGCCACCCGCTTTGCCTCGGCAGCATCGTCGAAGGATCCGGCGGCGACATAGTCGGAAACGGCAGGCGATGCCTGCGGGTTGGATTTCTTCCACGATTGCAGGATGTCGGCTGGCGACATGCCCCGGTCGTCAAGCGCTGCAAAGACGTCGGCGCGCTGTGCGCGCTCATCCGCATAGGAGAGCGAAGCCACGGCAAAGGGCGATTCCGGGCGCTGAGGCACGATCGGCCCGAATTCCGGCAGCGTCACATCGCTTGAGCCCGGTGCCTGCATCGACATCACTGGCTGTGTGTCGGAATTCGTCAACTGACCAGGAAACGGCACTACGGCAGGGGGTGCGCCAACAGATAGGCTCGGCGAAGGTCCGTTCATCGCCACCATGACCCCGGTCGGCAAGCCGTCGGACGGATCCGGACGATTGTTGCCCGGGTGGTAGGAGGCCACCAGATACTGGTCATCATTGCCGTCGAGCGGTGCGCGACCGATATATTCCACCTTGACCCTGGCCGTGCCGACCTTGGCATAGTCGAGCATTTGCGCGGCGCGTTCCGAGACATCGATGATGCGTCCCTCGTGATAGGGGCCGCGGTCGTTGACGCGCACGATGACCGAGCTTCCGGTCTCGGTGTTGGTGACACGGGCGTAGCTTGGCAGCGGCATGGTCGGATGCGCCGCCGTCAGATGGGTCATGTCGTAGACTTCGCCATTGGCTGTGAGACGACCGTGGAAGGCATCGCCATACCAGGAGGCGAGACCGACCTTGGCGTAGCGCTTGTCTTCCTTGGGGTAATACCACTTGCCGCGCACCTGATAGGGCTTGCCCAACTGGTCGCGGCCGCCGCCGCGCCGCATGTACTGAACGCGCGGGCTGGCCTTCACACCGTATTCGGTCTCGGCAAAATATTCCTTCGAGCGAGGCTTCTTGTAGACCATGGCTTTCGGCTCGGACTGCGGCGACGCGCACGCGGCCAGCAACGCAGCCGAAAGAGCGCACAACACCAAAGCAGGAGCGCGACGAAGACGCCGATGCGTCGTGGTCTGCATGTTTTCCGATGTCCCCTACCGTCTCGACACAGGCGCCGCTTCTAGAATTTCGGCGGAGCCAGATGAGCAATGCCTGCGACGCGCCAATCCCCATCCCTTGTGCGCAGGAATTGTTTATCAGCGTATTAATCGATTGTGTCCGGAACCGGGCAGGAATGTGGCGGAGTTCTTGGGTCGGTCGGGCCTGTGGAGCAGCATCCGAGACCTAGCCCAGGCCCTTGGAGTCTGAATGTGAATCTATGGCACGAAGCGCGGCTGCCTGGAACCGACCGACCCGAGATACGTTCTGCGCCTCATGGATGAATTCATTGAACGTTTTGGGCAACAGACGTGGCTGCCCTTTTCCGTAATTTCAGCCAGGCTTTTGCTCGCGGCCGTCCTTGGCTCCATCGTTGGCATCGAACGCGAATGGCGCAACCGGCCGGCCGGATTGAGGACACACATCCTGGTCTGTGTTGCGACGGCTCTAATTGCCATCCTCACGATCGAGATTACTCACCTTCACGTCTTCGATGGTCAGGAAATCGCCATTGATCCTATCCGCTTGATCGAAGCCACGATTGCCGGCGTGGCATTTCTGGCCGCCGGCCTGATCTTCTTCTCCAAGGGCGAGGTTCAAGGGCTTACCACCGGGGCGGGCATGTGGCTGGCAGGCGCCATAGGCCTGGCGGTTGGGCTCGGGTTCTGGCAGATCGCGGCTTTGGCAACTGTCCTCGCACTTGTTGTGCTGGGTCTTCTGCAACTTGTGCAGGTCGGCAGCAAGGATCGCAATTAGAGCCCTCGCGTTCGAAAAAATGGGTTCGCAGCCCCGTTCGGGCAACGAAGGCCACCCCCTATTGTCCAGGGCAGCGCCGGTGGTTGACTTGGCGCTGCGCAACGCTCTAGAGAAATGAACCGCAAGCTGGTCCGGAAGGCATAGGTGTCATTTGATACCAACTGTCGTTCAGTGGGTCGGTTGATGTTCCTAAATGATTGAAAGATCACGACGGAGGGATGGCCGAGCGGTTTAAGGCACCGGTCTTGAAAACCGGCGTGGGTGCAAGCCCACCGTGGGTTCGAATCCCACTCCCTCCGCCAGATATTTGGCTATCGTGCTGAATTGCCTCTGTATTTTCAAAGAGGGCCAAATCTTTCCTAATTTCCGAAAACGAAGAAGCCCGCCACCGTGAGGCAGCGGGCCAGCGTGGGCGCAAACGTTGCGCCAGCCTAAGGATCAACGTTCGTCCTGGCTATAGAGCCGTTTGGTCGCGCGGTCGCTTTCCATGCGTTCTGCAGGACCACGGTGGCGTCGGGTCATAAGAACGTATGCAATCAGTAGGGCCAGCAACAGTGGCCCACCAGCAACGACGATCAACCACATGACACTTTCAAACATGAAACATCTCCTTCACGTCACAACCGTCAAGGAGAAGAACCGTTCCGTTCAAAGTTACAGCAACACCAGCACCTCCTGCGACTGAGGGCCGTTTTCCCATGTGACCGTTTCGGAAATCCGGGCTCCGCTGCAACAAAAGGCTGCGGCTGCACGTTGCGGTTGATCATTCAACCAGGAGCAAAGCAAATGGCCGACGACAAAACGAAGACGGACTTCCGCGATCGGGACCGCGTCTCTGCCGATGAGGATTATGAAGTCGAGTATTTCGCCACCAAGGCCGGCATCACCCCGCAGCAGGTCAAGGAATTGATCGCGAAGCACGGCAACCGACGCGAGACGCTGGAGCGGGAAGCGAAGGCTCTGGGGAGCGGTAGGTAGGCCGGCATGCCAGAGTACCAGGTGGAAGAGTGGCATGGAGAGGAGTGTGTCTCAACTCAGGCCACGAGCGCCGATGATCCGTTATCTGCGGTAGAGAAGGTCACGGGCCAAAGGGTGTCGCCTAGAGCGCTTCAGGAGCATTGGTTTCGTGTGGTCGATGAAGATGCGCGAAGCACGCATGAATTCAGCCTTGAGGACGGCGGCCCGGCTGGAGATTTTGCAAAATAGCCATGACCAGAATCTCGGACCTGCATTGGGACCAACGCTGCAGATAGGCGAGAAAGGTGCAGCCGCCGGGCGGACCCGACGGCTTATCGTCGATTGGATCGCTGCCGCCGCATGGGGCCTTAAGGCGCGGCCGGCGCCAGCTTGGCGGCTACTTGGTCGATCTTGTCGGCAAGTACGCTATTGGCCCAATCTGTCACCTCAGGGTCAACGGGCTTGTTGGCCATTTGGGCAAGGGCTGCATCGATCGATGGGACGTTGGCAGCGGCAGCTGTGGCGGCGGTCTGAGCAGCGGCCGCATCCTGGGTGGCGTCATCGAGCGCTGCCTGTGCTGCATCGAGGTCGGCCTGCGTCGGGACATCTTCGGGCGGGGTATTCGGGTCAGCCGCTTTCGCATTCAGCGCGTCGAGCGCCGCTTTGGCGTCGGCAACCGCCTGATTAGCGGCATCGAGCGCCGATTGAGCGTTCTTGGCTATTGCCGACTGTGTCACAAAAGCCTGCACGCCAGCGAAGTTCTTGCTCTTGGAGTGCATAAAGGCGTTGGCGTTGCGCTGCAGTGAGTTCAATCGGCCCAGCTTGGCATGGATATTCTTTTCCTTGGACACTGAACCGGTAGCGGCCTTGGCGACCTGGCCCTTGGCGGATGCCGACTTGCCGAGCGAACCGCCGCCTCCGCCATTGCCGCCAGCATTACCGTTTCCTCCGCTATTGCCATTGCCATTGCCGTTACCGTTACCATTGCCATGGCCGTTACCATGGCCGTTGCCACCAGCAGCAGCCAGGGCCGGCGACACCAGAAGCGAGAACACCGCAAATGCAGCAAAAAGGGTCTTTCGGGATGTCATAACTACCTCCGAGATTGCCACCGCCACTAACCGCTATAGCGGGCAACATGAGGAATCGCTAACACAAAGGGTAAACTTGGATATAGCTGTGCTCTCATTGCGACAACGAAGCGGCCGGCCGGCGAAACGCCAACCAGCATAACTCTTTGAAATTGCTGAAGTAGATCACCCTCGTTGGGACCGGCCGGCCTTCCGAACTCAAAGGTCCTAGACCGCTCGGACCAAGGTCTTAAGCCGTGGTTTCGGCCGCGACTCAGAAGTCGTGACGGCGCGGCGACCTTCGGTAGTCGGCACCGTATCGGCCTGAGGCCGAGCTCGACATCGATCCGCTGCTGTGTCCCAAAACACCGCCTAAGTGGTTGTATTCTCTGCCTTTTGATATAAGCGCTAGTCTGAGGTAAATTTCGACCGGCATCTGGCGGGCTTACGTTATGCAGCATCGAACGTTCTTTGGCGGCAAGGTCACCGAGATCCCCACGTCGTTACATTGCGATCCCAGGGGAATGCTGACCGCTATCGAGTTCAGCGGTTACAATTTCCAAGCCGTGCGGGCGTTCGTCGTCACCGCGCCGCGCGGCACGTCGCGGGGCGGACATGCACACGGCTCGGGCCGGCAATTGATGATGCAGCTGTCGGGCGAGATCGGCATCGAATTTCGCTATCAGGAACAGACCGAACGGCTGACGCTCACCGCATCGAACCGCGCGGTGCTGGTCGATGCCCCGGTGTGGGCGCTGCAGACCTATGAAGGCGAGAACCCGTCTTTGCTGGTTTTCTGCGATACCGAATACGACCCTGAAAACTACGTATCGAACCCCTGATGACACTCATCGGGAAAGGAGAGGCCGCGATGCGCGCCAGGACATGACAGCGCCTCGCGGCAGAATGGCTATTCTCGGCGCCGGCATCATGGGCGCCAGCCTCGCTCTCATGATGGCCCGCAGAGGCTACGCGGTGTCCCTCTTCGACAAGGAGAGCGAGCCGATGGCCTGCGCCAGCCGTTGGAACGAGGGCAAGATTCATCTCGGCTATCTCTACGGGAACGATCCCTCGCTGCTGACCGCCCGGCATCTGCTTTCGGGAGGACTGTGTTTCGGCAGGCTTGTTTCCGAGCTGATCGGAAGCAATCTGGAAGCGCACACGACCCTTTCGGAAGACCTTTATCTGGTCCATCGCAACTCGATCGTCGCTGCCGAGGCGCTGGGGGCGATCTTTGAACGTGTAGATGTATTGGTGCGCAGCCACGCTGACGCCACCAGCTACCTTGCCGACGTATCGGCGGCGCGGTCGAAACGGCTTTCCAAAACTGAATTGGCCGATGTCACCAACTCGGACCAGATCGTCGGCGGCTTCCAGGTGCCGGAGCGATCCGTCAACACGCGATGGGTTGCCGACCGGCTTTGCGCCGTGCTTCGGAGTGAACCCAACACCAGCTTGCGAATGGCGGCCAAAGTCCTGTCGGCACAGCCGGTGGACGGAATTGACGGGAAATGGCGCGTGGCGGTCGCAGGCGAGAAAAGCGAGGCGTTCGACATCGTCGTCAATTGCCTATGGGAGGGGCGGCTGGCTGTCGACCGCACGGCCGGCATCGAACCGGTTCCCGGATGGTCGCACCGCTACCGGCTTTGCCTGTTCGGCCGCACCAGCCAGCCTGTCGATGTGCCGTGCGCGGTCGTCGCCCTTGGCCCGTTCGGCGACATAAAAAACTATGACGGGCGCAACTTCTATCTCTCCTGGTACCCGAGCGGGTTGCTTGCGGAGAGTGGCGAATTGTCGATCGAAACGCCGCAAGCGCTCGATGCCGACGCACGACAGCGGTTCATCGGCAACGTTCGCGCCACGCTCGCCCGGTTGTTGCCCAGTGTTTCCAGCATGTTCGACGATGCCGAGGAGCTTGAGGTACGCGGCGGCTTCGTGTTTGCGCAAGGGCGTGGTTCGCTCAGCGACCCGAAAGCCACGATCCATCGCCGCGACCAATTCGGGGTCAACCGCCTGGGCAACTACATCTCGGTCGACACAGGTAAATATTCGACGGCGCCGTGGCTTGCCGACAGGCTGGCGCGGCAAATCTGCGGGATCGAGTGAATGGGTGAGACAGAACACGGCGGCGCGAAGCAGGTAGCGCAGAAACAAGTCGAGCTTCGATCCGGCTGGCGGCCGAAGGTCACGGCGCTGGTGCCATGCTACAATTCGGCGGCATTCATTTCGCGTACGCTGGACAGCCTCGCCGCGCAGACCTGGGACAATATCGAGATCCTGGTCGGCGAGGACAATTCGACCGACGCGACATTCGAGATCGTTTCGGCCTTCGCCGGCGGCCGCGACGATGTCCGTATCCTGCGCCGGGACAAAAACCTGGGATGGCTGAAGAACTCCAACGATCTGATGGCCAATGCCAGCGGCGAATTGATGTTCTTTGCCTTCCATGACGACGTCATCGATCCAACCTATATCGAGGCGCTGGTGCGGGCGCTCGATGCCAATCCCGAGGCCGTACTGTCGTTCAGCGATGTCGAAGTGATCGAAGTCAGAGGCGAAAGTGCCACGTGGAAGTTCGACCTGCTGGAGGGCTTGCAGGACGGTTTTGCGCGTGGCCGGGTGATGGCGCGCCAGCCGCATGGATGGTGGGTCCCCAACCGTGGGGTATTCAGGGCCTGGGCGTTCCACCGCAGCGGCGGGATCAAGCCCAACAGCCAAGGCGAATTCAGCGCCGACTGGACCTGGCTTCTGCATCTGTCGCTGCTCGGCGGCTTTGTCCGCGTGCCGCAAGTGCTCTGCCACAAATACTATCGGGCGGGCAGCATCAGCCGGCGCTGGGAACGCAACAGCACCCAACGAAGGGCATTGAGGGCGGCGGGGATAAGGGAGGTCTGGCACAGCGAGGCCGGCCTTGCACAAAGAGCCTTCCTCGCTGCCTATATCGCCTTGCGGCCGTGGCGGTGGCTGCCGCGATCGCGAGAAGCGGAAAGACGGCGAAACAGGCAATCGGTGCATGGCAGCCCGGACAATTAAGAATGGCGCCGGCGACGTGTCAAAGCGGCTGCGTCAAGACACCCTGCCCGGCCAACGACGATTTCCGCGCATATCCGGCTGCCCCAAAATGGCACTCCGGTTGATTTTTCACGCGAGTTATGGTCGTTCTCCCGCCCATGAAAAAACTATTCCTTGCGGCGCTGGCCTCGGTGACGCTGGCCTGGCCCGCCCACGCGATGGACGCCGCCCTGCGCGCCGGCCTGCTGAAACTCGACCCGGAGACCCGGCTGGAGCAGAGATGCGACGCCGAAGTGCTCGACCGCATCAGCCATGACGACCACAAGTACAAGGCAGACCGCGTCGTCGCCTACGCCTTCGCGACGCCGGAAATGAAAGCCGATGTCATCCGCAGCCCGGGTGCTGCCTTCCGCAGCAAGGGACAGTGGTACCGGCTGAAGTTCAAATGCGAGACGGCGCCGGACCATATGGAGGTCCTGCAGTTCCGTTACCGCATCGGCGACGAGATTCCGGAAGCCGACTGGGCGAAGTACAATCTCTACGACTGAATTCGCTGCGACCAGAATTCTCTCTGGCAGAACGACCTTCCCTATTCCCGTGGCTTTCAGCGTCGGCCGTTAGAGCGGTTCAGCTTTTTATGGAGCAGCTGACCCACTCTAACTCTTTGTTTTTGCATAATTCCGGACGGAAAACCGCTACGCACTTTTCCTGGAATTGCGCCGGCAGTCTCTTGACGCGCGGGAACCATACACGTTAGGGCGTCGGCATATCCGACGACGAACACGCCGATACAGCAAGGGGCTCCGGTCGATGGACATTTTCAGCGCTGCAAGCATGACGGCCCTCCTCCAGGTCATCGCCATCGATCTGGTGCTTGCCGGCGACAATGCCATCGTCATCGGCCTTGCCGCCGCCGGCCTGCCGGTCGAGCAGCGCAAGAAAGCCATCCTGATCGGCGTGTTGGCAGCGACGGTGCTGCGCATCCTGTTTGCCGCCGTCACCGTCAAGCTTCTTGCCATTGTCGGCCTGCTGCTGGCCGGCGGCATCCTTTTGTTGTGGGTGTGCTGGAAGATGTGGCGCGAGCTGCGGACGTCGCATGCCGACGAGTTCGAGGCGACCGAGGCGCTGTCCGATTCCGACCTCAACAGCGACAGAACGGTGGGTGGCAAGGCGCCGCGCAAGACGCTCGGCCAGGCGGCCCTGCAGATCGTCGTCGCCGATGTTTCGATGTCGCTGGACAATGTGCTGGCGGTCGCCGGTGCGGCGCGCGATCATTTTCCGGTGCTTGTCATAGGCCTGGTGCTGTCGATCGCCTTGATGGGCTTGGCCGCGAGCTTCATTGCCAAGCTGCTGCACCGCCACCGCTGGATCGCTTATGTCGGCCTGCTGATCATTCTCTACGTCGCGATCGATATGGTCTATCGCGGCGTTGTCGAGGTCTGGCCGCATGTCAGTCCTGTGGTGAGCTGACTCTGCCGGTCCTACAGCTTCTGTATATTACGGGTATCTGCCGGAGGCAGTGGTCGCGTTCGCCGCAGCCGCTGCCCATACCAATGCCGCAATAAGTGTGGTACTGGCCGCCGATCCCGAAAAACCCGGAATGTTTCTCATGTCTGCGCCTCGCGTCAGTTTCGTCAGCCTTGGATGCCCGAAGGCGCTTGTGGATTCCGAGCGCATCATCACGCGCCTGCGCGCCGAAGGCTATGAGATCGCGCGCAAGCATGACGGCGCCGACCTTGTCGTCGTCAACACCTGCGGCTTTCTCGATTCGGCCCGCGACGAATCGCTCAACGCCATTGGTTCGGCGCTTTCGGAAAACGGCCGGGTGATCGTCACCGGCTGCCTCGGCGCCGAGCCGGACGTCATCCGAGAGAAGCACCCCAACGTCCTCGCCATCACCGGCCCGCAGGCCTATGAGAGCGTGATGGCCGCGGTGCATGAGGCGGCGCCGCCCAGCCACGATCCCTATATCGACCTTCTGCCGCCGCAAGGCGTCAAGCTGACGCCGCGCCACTACGCCTATCTCAAGATTTCCGAAGGCTGCAACAACCGCTGCACCTTCTGCATCATTCCCGCACTGCGCGGCGACCTCGTCTCGCGCCCGGCGGCCGATGTGCTGCGCGAGGCCGAGAAGCTGGCCAAGGCCGGGGTCAAGGAACTGCTGGTCATCTCGCAGGACACCAGCGCCTACGGCATCGACATCAAGTACCAGACGTCGATGTTCGGCGACCGCGAAGTGCGGGCGAAATTCCTCGACCTGTCGGAGGAGCTGGGCAAGCTCGGCATCTGGGTACGCATGCACTATGTCTACCCCTACCCGCATGTCGCCGATGTCATCCCGCTGATGGCGGATGGAAAAATCCTTCCCTATCTGGACATCCCCTTCCAGCACGCCTCGCCGCAGGTGCTGAAGAACATGCGCCGTCCAGCCCATGGCGAAAAGACGCTGGAGCGCATTCGCGGCTGGCGCGAGGTGTGCCCGGATCTGGCGATACGCTCGACATTCATCGTCGGTTTCCCCGGCGAGACCGACGAGGATTTCGAGATGCTGCTCGACTGGCTGGACGAGGCCAGGATCGATCGCGCCGGCTGCTTTAAATACGAGCCGGTCCGCGGCGCCCGCTCCAACGATCTCGGCCTCGAACAGGTGCCGCAGGAGATCAAGGAAGCGCGCTGGCATCGCTTCATGCAGCGCCAGCAGAAGATCTCGGCGACGCAGCTGGCCAAGAAGGTCGGCAAGCGCCTGCCCGTGCTGATCGACGAGGCGCATGGCACGTCTGCCAAGGGCCGGACAAAATACGACGCGCCCGAGATCGACGGTTCGGTGCATATCCAGTCGCGCCGTCCGCTGCGCCAAGGCGACATCGTCACGGTCAAGATCGACCGCGCCGACGCCTACGACCTTTACGGCTCGGCGGTTTAGAAAATCACCAAAAAGGCGCCTCCCCGGCGCCCTCGGATTTTTGGCACGGCCCTCGGCGCGGTTTCGCAGTCGAGGCGTGCAGCCCGCGAAATGAAAAGGGGCGCCGCGCGGCGCCCCTTCTCCTTTGCGTTTCCGATACTTACTGCGGCAACTTGTCGTCGACGCCCTTCACATAGAAGTTCATGCCGAGCAGCGTGCCGTCGTCGGCTACTTCGCCGTCCTTGAGCCACGGCGTGCCGTCCTGCTTGGCGACCGGTCCGGTGAAGGGGTTCCAGCCATCTGCGATTTTCTTCGCGGTTGCCTCGGCCATCGCCTTCACATCGTCCGGCATGTTGGTGAAGGGCGCCAGCTTGACGGCGCCGTCCTTGATGCCGAGCCAGACATTGTCCGGCTTCCAGGTGCCGTCGAGCGCTGCCTGGACGCGGCTGATGTAGTACGGCCCCCATTCGTCCGTCAGCGAGGTCAGCTGCGCGTTCGGCGCGAACTTGATCATGTCGGAGGACTGGCCGAAGCCGTGCAGCTTGCGCTCTTCCGCCACCTGCAGTGCCGCAGTGGAATCGGTGTGCTGGACGATGATGTCGGCGCCCTGGTCGAACAGCGCCTTGGCCGCGTCGGCTTCCTTGCCCGGATCGAACCAGGAGTTCACCCAGACGATCTTGGCCTTGAAGTTCGGGTTGACCGACTGCGCTCCTAGCATGAAGGAGTTGATGCCCATCACCACTTCGGGGATCGGGAAAGAAACGATATAGCCGGCGACCCCTGCCTTCGATTCCTTGGCGGCGATCTGGCCGAGCACGTAGCGGCCTTCATAGAAGCGCGCATTGTAGATGCCGAGATTGTCAGCGGTCTTGTAGCCGGTGGCGTGCTCGAACATCACTTTGGGGAACTTCTTGGCGACCTTCACTTCCGGGTCCATGAAGCCGAAAGAGGTGCCGAAGATGATCTTGCAGCCTTCGCGCGCCAGACGCTCGAAAGCGCGGTCGGCATCGGGACCTTCCGAGACGTTCTCGAGATAGGCGGTTTCGACCTTGTCGCCGAGCGCCTTCTCCACCTCGAGGCGGCCCTGGTCGTGCTGGTAGGAATAGCCGAAATCGCCGATCGGGCCGGTGTAGACCCAGCATGCCTTCAACTTGTCGGCGGCCTGCGCCGACGCCGCCAGTGACATGGCGGCGGTCGTGGTCATCAACGCGATAAGCAGTTTTTTCATTGTGTTACCTCTCTGAGTTTAGCCTTGGAGCTTCCCGTTTGTTTTTGTTGTCAACGATCCGGAACGAATGGCTGCCCCAAGGAAGCCGGCGTGTTCATCATCGTCAGACGCTTGTTGCGCGAGATTAGAACGAGAACCACGACGGTTGCCAGATAGGGCAGAGAAGAAAGCAGCTGCGAAGGCACCGGAATGCCAAATGCCTGTGCATGAAGCTGGCCGATCCACACCGCGCCGAAGATGTAGGCGCCGGCGAGCACGCGCCACGGCCGCCAGGAGGCGAAGACGACCAGCGCCAGCGCGATCCAGCCGCGGCCCGCGCTCATGTTCTCCACCCATTGCGGCGTGTAGACCAGCGACAGGTGGCCGCCGGCAAGGCCGGCGCAGGCGCCGCCGAAGATGACCGCGAGATAGCGGTAGCGGATGACCTTGATGCCGAGTGCATGCGCCGATGTGTGGCTGTCGCCGATCGAGCGCAGGGTGAGGCCGGTGCGGGTCTTGAACAGGAACCACATGACGGCCGCCGTCAGCGCGATCGAGATGTAGAAGATCGGGTCCTGGCCGAACAGCAACCTGCCGACCACGGGAATGTCGGTGAGCACCGGAACGTAGAGGTTTGGCAGCCGCTCGCCGGGCTGGCCAACGAAGCTGGTCCCCATCATGCCGGACAGGCCGAGGCCGAGCAGCGTCAACGACAGGCCGGTCGCCACCTGGTTGGTGGCGAGCGACAGCGTCATCACCGCAAACAGCAGCGAGAACACCGCGCCCATGGCAATTGCCGCCAACAGGCCGATCCAGGGCGATCCCGTGAGATAGCCGGCGCCGAAGCCGCCGACGGCGCCCATGATCATCATGCCTTCGACGCCGAGGTTGAGCACGCCGGAGCGCTCGACCACGAGTTCGCCGATTGCCGCTATTAAAAGCGGCGTTGCCGCCGTGGCGATGGTCAAAAGGATGTTGACGGCGATGTCCATCAGCGGGCTTCCTTCAACTTCGGCGCGGCTTCAAGCTTCGCCGCGCTTTTCGTCAGCGCCATGCCGACCATGCGAATGCGGTAATGGATGAGCGTGTCGCAACCGAGCACGAAGAACAAAAGCATGCCCTGGAACACACGCGCCACCTTGTCGGAGATGCCGAGCGCGCTCTGCACCGCCTCGCCGCCGAGATAGGTCAGCGCCAGCACCAGGCCGGCGGCGACGATGCCGAGCGGATTGAGCCGGCCGAGGAACGCGACAATGATCGCTGTGAAGCCGTAGCCGGGCGAGATCACCGGCTGCAGCTGGCCGATGGCGCCGGAGACTTCCGAAATGCCGGCAAGCCCGGCCAGCGCGCCTGACAGCAGGAAGGCGAAGAAGACCATGCGGTTGAGGCCGAAGCCGGCGAACCGCCCTGCCCTCGGGCTGGAGCCGAGCACGCGGACCTCAAAACCCTTGAGCAGGCGGCTCATCAGCACCCAGATCAGCACGGCTGCGATGAGAGCGAAGACAAAACCCCAATTTGCGCGGCCGGCATCCGGCATCAGTTCCGGCAGGACCGCCGAGTCGTTGAACTGGATCGTCTGCGGGAAGCCGTGGCCCTGCGAATCGCGCCAGGGACCGCGCACCAGCCAGTCGAGGAAAAGCTGGGCGACATAGACCAGCATCAGGCTGGTCAGGATTTCGTTGGTGCCGAAGCGCGTCTTTAAGAGAGCCGGGATTGCAGCGTAGGCGGCGCCGCCGACCATGCCGAACAACAGCATCAGCGGCAGCACCAGCGGGCCTTCGAACCCGGGAAACAGCACCGGAATGGCCGAGCCGAAAATGCCGCCGAGGATGAACTGTCCCTCGGCGCCGATGTTCCAGATGTTGGCCTTGTAGCAGACGGACAGGCCGACCGCGATCAGGATCAACGGCGCGGCCTTGATCGCCAGCTCATGCAGCTGCCAGACCTGGCTGATCGGCTCGATGAAGTAAATCCCGAAAGCAGTCAGCGGGTTGACGCCGAGCAGCGCGAACAGAACCGCGCCGGCGATGATCGTCAGAGCGAAGGCGATGAAAGGCGACAGCGCCGAAAACAGCATCGAGCGCTGTGGGCGTTTGACGAGTTCGAGGCGCATCATGCCGTCTCCAGACCATGTTCGGCGTGGCCGGGCTCGGCGCCGCCCATCAACAGGCCGATCTTCTCGAAAGTGGCCTCGGCGATCGGCAGCGGCTTCGACAATTCGCCGTTGTGCATGACCGCGATCGCGTCCGAAATCTCGAACAGCTCATCGAGGTCCTGGCTGATGACCAGAACCGCCGAGCCACTGCGCGCCAGTTCGATCAGCGCCTGGCGGATATGAGCGGCGGCGCCGGCGTCGACGCCCCAGGTAGGTTGGTTGACGACCATGACGGCAGGGCTGCGGTCGAGTTCGCGACCGACGATGAATTTCTGCAGATTGCCGCCCGAAAGGGCCGCAGCTTCCGGATCGGGCGCGCTCTTGCGCACATCCATCGCCACGATGATGCGCTGGGCGGCGGCATAGACCGCACCGCTTTTGACGGCGCCGCCGGCGCCGACAAAAACCTTGCCGTCGGTGGCGTGGCGCGACAGGAGCAGGTTCTCCGAAAGCTTCATGCGCGGCGCGGCGCCATGGCCGAGGCGTTCTTCCGGTACGAAGGCAGCGCCCATCAGCCGCCGGCCTGTGATCGAGAGCGAGCCGGCATCCTTGCCGCGGATGCGCACGGATGCGGCGTCCTGCTGCAGCACCTCGCCGGAGACGGATTCGAAGAACTCGCCCTGGCCGTTGCCGGCGACACCGGCAATGCCGATCACCTCGCCGGCGCGCACAGTGAGGTTGATATTCTTCAGCGGAATCGAAAACGGCGTTGCCGGCTTGCGGCTGAGGGCGCGAATTTCGAGCAGCGGCTGCGCGGTCTCGATGCCTTCGGCCGGCGCACGCACCACGGCCTTCACCTCGTTGCCGACCATCATGCGAGCCAGCGACGAAGCCGTTTCCTCGCGCGGATTGCAATGGCCGACGACCTTGCCGTGACGCAGCACGGTGGCGCGGTCGCAGATGCGTTTGACCTCTTCCAGCCGGTGCGAAATGTAGAGGATGGATTTGCCCTCCGAGCGCAGGCGCTCAAGCGTTTCGAACAGCTTGTCGGCTTCCTGCGGCGTCAGCACCGAGGTCGGCTCGTCGAGGATGATGAGCTGCGGCGTCTGCAACAGGCAGCGGATGATCTCGATGCGCTGGCGTTCGCCGACCGAGAGATCGCCGACCAGCGAGTCCGGATCGAGCGGCAGGCCATAGCTGAAGGAAAGCGCCCTCGCCTTGGCCGCGATCGAGCTGATCGGTGAGCCGTCATCCAGAGACAGAGCGATATTCTCGGCCGCGGTCAGCGCCTCGAACAGCGAAAAGTGCTGAAACACCATGCCGATGCCGAGCTTCTTCGCCATGCCCGGACTGGTGATGCGCACCGCTTCGCCGTTCCAGAATATCTCGCCGGAATTGGGCTCCAGCGAACCGAACAGCATCTTGACCAGCGTCGACTTGCCGGCGCCGTTTTCGCCAAGCAGCGCGTGGATCTCGCCCTTGGCGATGTTGAGGTCGATATGATCGCACGCCGTCAACGTGCCGAATATCTTGGTCAGGCCACGAACCTCAAGCAGGTTCGCTCCATCATGATCTGCACTCACAGTGCCTCCCATCCGGTTCCCGGACATGTTCTGTGTTCCCGCCACATGGTATGCGCTGGCCGCTCTCGTGCGAAAGCAGCACCCACCTTGAAAGAGCTTCAAGAATTTCAGCGGAAACTCAAGGGGTAAAGATTGACCTGCTTCGCACAACGAACCGATCGTCCGGTTTTTCGGGTAAACAGTGCCTGGCGTCGCGGCAAAACGCTGAAAAGCAAGGCAGATCAGGGGATCAGTATGGTCGTGCCAGTGGTCTTGCGCCCTTCGAGATCGGCTTGCGCCTTGCCCGCGTCCTTCAGCGCATAACGCTGGTTGATCTTGATCTCGACCGCACCGCTCAACACCACGTCGAACAATGCCGCGGCGGAGACTTCGAGGTCTTCACGCTTGGCGTTGTAGACGAACAAAGTCGGCCTGGTAGCGAACAGCGAGCCCTTCTGCGCCAGCAGCGACATTGAAAATGGCGGGATCGGTCCAGAGGACTGACCGAAAGAGACGAACATGCCGAGCGGCTTCAGACAGTCGAGCGAGGCCGGGAATGTGTCGTTGCCGACCGAATCGTAGACGACGTCACATTTCTTGCCGCCGGTGATGGCGGCGACCCCGGCGACGAAATCCTGCTCCTTGTAGTTGATGACATGGCCGAAGCCATGCGCCTTGGCGAGCTCGATCTTGTCGGTTGAGCTTGCCGTGCCGATCACGGTGGCGCCGAGATGTTTTGCCCATTGTCCCAGGATCAGCCCGACGCCGCCGGCGGCGGCATGGAACAGGATGGTGTCGCCTGCCTTCACCTTGAAGGTCCGGCGCAACAGATACTCCGCCGTCATGCCTTTAAGCATCATGCCGGCGGCCTGTTCGTCGCTGATGCGGTCCGGCACCTTGACGACGCGGTCGGCGGCGACGACGCGCTGTTCGGCATAGGCGCCGACGTTGACGGCATAGGCGATGCGGTCGCCCGGCTTCAGCCAGTCGATGCCTGCACCGACCTCGAGAACCACACCTGCCGCCTCGCCGCCGGGGATCAGCGGGAAGCCGCCGGGCGGCGGATAGAGGCCGATGCGGTGATAGACATCGATGAAATTGAGGCCGATCGCGGTGTGCCTGACCAGGATCTGCCCGGCGCCGGGTTGTCCCGGATCGGCGTCTTCATAGGTCAGGACTTCCGGACCGCCATGGGCGTGGATACGGACTGCTTTGGACATTGTGGGCTTTCCTGCGGTCAGGCTTTCTTAGTGTCCGGCTTGGCGCCGAGTTTGGGGAAGAACTGCATGATACCGCCGATGCAGGCGAGGTAAAGTCCGGTGATGGTGATGCCGACCTTGGTAAAGACGCTGACCTGTTCGCCCAAAACGCCGATCTGGTCGTAGAAGGCGGCAAGGGCCGCCTGCGCCAGCGCCAGCGCACCGAAAGCACACCAGAGCAGCGTCATGCCAAGATTGATTGGCCGCAGCCGCACCACCCGCACGGGGTGAATGAAGTTGATCGGCACGAAGGTGAGGATGCCGGCCGCCACGACGACGCCGAAGGACACCCACTGTCCCGGTTCGATGACGAACAGCGTGAACACGACCATGTTCCAGACCACCGGAAAGCCTTTGAAGAAGTTCTCCTTCGTCTTCATTCCGGTGTCGGCATAATAGATGGCGCTGGACACCACGATGATGGCCGCCGACAGGAAAGACAGCCCTTCGCCCATGAAGCCGCGCTGGTAGAGTGCGAAGGCCGGGATCAGCACGTAGGTGACATAGTCGATGATGTTGTCGAGGAGTTCGCCCGACCAGGTCGGCAGGATCTCCTTGACCTCAAGCTTGCGCGCGATCGGCCCGTCTATGCCGTCGACGAACAGCGCCAGCCCCAGCCACCAGAACATCGCCGTCCAGCGTTGCTCGCTTGCCGCCACCAGAGACAGGAAGGCCAGGAACGAGCCAGACGCGGTCAACAGATGCACCGAGAATGCCCGCGCCTGCGGCCAGGTGACCTTTTTCTTCGGCCTGGGTATCCGGTCGGTGATCTTTTTGGCGGCATTCCTGGCGGTTGTGTTCTTGCTCACGGGCCCCGCCAATCCAGTTTGCAGATTTCGGCCGAGCGGCCGGCAAAGTTCCAGTTGTGGCCGAACGCCCGCATCTTGCTCTTGTCGGACCTGGCCACGATGATCTCCGGCGCGATCCAGTATTCCGAGTTGCCGATCACGGTATCCTTCTCGCGATCCTTGCCGGGAATCGGTGTGACCGCCCCGTCGATGATCTTCGGTATCTGGAAAATACGGGTCTTGTCACGCGTCTCGTAGGTGATCGGCACCTGCTCGACACCGAGGAACTTGCCGACAAGGATCGACAACAGCGAGGTTGTTCCGCCGGCCTTCCCGGTGAAGATCCTGGTCAGCGCTTTCACCGCATAGACGGAGGCGCGCTTGTCGATGAACAGGCCTGCGGTCCAGTTGCCGCGGCTCATATAGCCGGGGATTTCCATGACCAGACCGAGATTGAGGCCGGACAGGTCGACCTCGCCGAAATGGCCTGCGTCGATGCGGAAGCCCGCCCAGGTCTGACAATAACCCTCCGTCGGCGGATGGCTGCCAAGCGACAGCACGCAAGGACAAAAAACCGTGCAATTGCAGGAGAGTACGAGCTCTCCTTTCATTGCCCAGCCTTGCTCTGCCATGGAATTATCCCCCGTCATGCCGAGACTACTAGCAGGGCGACTACCCAGACAAGCAGTATCGCACCGGCCACTCGGGTTGGAAGGCTGCCGGTGGTCTGTTTTTCGATCAAGGTGAACAGGCCGATCAGCGCCATCCAGAACACGTTCATCGCGCCGACGGCAAACATCACCAGCATCAGCGCCCAGCAGCAGCCGAGGCACCACAGGCCCTGCTTCAGCCCTAGCCGGAAGATGCCACCCGGCTCCGCGCTCCAGTTGGAAAACAGTGTCGAGAACGGGTTCCGGCATTTTGTCAGGCAGGCCTGCTTGAGGCTGCTGAACTGGTAGAGGCCGGCAACCAGCAGCGCGGCCGCCGCGGCAAGGCCGCTCACCGGATCGAGCAATCGAGCGGAGGACGTAAATGCGTGGACGAGCAACGTCAGCACCGCGAAGCCGATAGAGGCGACAAGCCATGTCGAGAGGTAGCCGGCAGCCAAGACCAGCGGGTGGACCACCGGTTCGCCCTTGATGCGGGCGGTGTCGGCGATTTCACAATAGGTACGGATCATCGGCGCCGCCGACGGCAGCATCGTCGCCACAGCCATCGAAAACCACATCACGATCAACGCCAGAAGCTGTGCGCCGCCGGCATCAAGTGGTGCGGGCGTCAGGCACATGCCGAAGAAGCGGTCGAGGACATCCGGCAGCGGCAGTTGCGGCAGATATCGCAGGACCACATCGCCTGGTACGCCGGGGAGCCGGCCTTCGGCGTCGCGGATCGCCATGGCGCCGAGAATGAACCAGGCGAGCAGAATGCCGCCGGCGATGGCGATGTTGACCGTCAGGCGGGGGCTGCGGGCCAGGCTTGCCGTGGCGCGGCCGGCGCGGTCGAGATGGCTGAAATCGTCCTGCTGGCCGGTCATGACAACCGAATGAGCCTAATCGCCGCGTTGATCAAGCCGCATGGTCTGACCTATATCCATGGGTAGACACCTGCATCGCAAACTGGAAGTCCAATTTGGATCATCGCGAGACAGCACGGATACTGGTAGCCGGCAGCGGCCCTGCCGGACTGATCGCGGCGCTCGGTTTCGCCGAGGCGGGCTTTCCGGTAACCCTGGTCGGACCCGAAGCAGGCGGGCCCGATGGCCGGACCACGGCGCTGATGAACCCTGCTCTCAAGGTTCTCGATCGGCTGGGCGTGCTGGCCGAACTTGCGCCGAAGGCCGCGCCGCTGAAGGTCATGCGCATCGTTGATGCGACCAGCCGGCTGATCCGCAGCCCGGTGGTGACTTTTCGCGCCATAGAGATCGGCGAGGAGCAGTTCGGGCTCAACCTGCCCAACAGTGCGCTGAACCCGACGCTGGCCAAGTCCGTCGCGGCGCATCCCGGCATCGAATGGCTGACGTCGATGGTCGAGAGTTGGCGTCTGGACGCCGATCAGGCGCATGCCGTCTTGACTGATGGTCGCGAAGTCTCGGCCGCGCTTGCGGTCGCTGCCGATGGGCGCCTGTCGCCGGCGCGCGAGGCGGCAGGCATCGTGGCCTCGGTGCGATCCTACCGCCAAGCGGCGCTGGTGCTGAATTTTGGCCATCGCAGCGAACACGGCTTCACCTCGACCGAGTTCCACACAGAGACCGGGCCGTTCACCCAGGTGCCGCTGCCCGGCAACCGCTCCAGCCTCGTCTGGGTGGTGAAACCGGAGGCGGCGAAGGACCTCGCCGCACTCGATGACGCGACGCTTTCCGAGCGTGTCGAGCAGCAGATGCAGTCGATGCTGGGCCGGGTGTCGGTCGAGCCCGGCCGACAAATTTACCCGCTTTCAGCGGCATCACCGGGGCGCTTCGCGCAAAACCGTGTGGCGCTGGTCGGCGAGGCTGCACATGTGTTCCCGCCGATCGGAGCCCAAGGTCTAAACCTCGGCATCAGGGACGTCGAGGATCTGATTGGAATCGCACGCGAAAATCGCGGCGACCCTGGCGCCGCAAGGGCCCTGGCCGCCTATGATTCCAGGCGCCGTCCCGACGTTCTGGCGCGTTCGGGCGCGGTCAACCTGCTCAACATGTCGCTGCTGTCGGACATGCTGCCGGCGCAGATGGCACGCAGCGCCGGCCTCAATGTGCTCGGCAGTTTCGCGCCGCTGCGCGCCTTTTTCATGCGCGAAGGCTTGAGGCCGGGCAGCGGCTTTGCGGCGCTTACCGGCGGTTCAGGGAAACAGGTCCGGCGGTAAGATGCCGTGGCGGATCATGTAGAGCAGCCCGGTCACCGTCAGCACCGAGAGGCAGGTAGTAATCAGCACGCTGGCCGACGCGCGTTGCACCCAGACGCCATCTTGCTGGGCGATGACGAAGACATTGGTTGCGGTCGGTAATGCCGCCAAAAGCACGGCCGAAAAAACCCAGATTTCGGAAAAGTTCCCGATCCAGCTCAGCACGACGTAGCAGAGCGATGGATGCAGGATCAGCTTCAGCGCCGCGATCGACGCCAACTCATGCGGCACGCGGTTGAGGGGCCGGAGCGCAAGCGTCACGCCCATGGCAAACAGGGCGCAAGGGGCGGCCGCCCGAGACAGATATTCGAGCAGGCGATCGACCGGCTGCGGTGGGTGAAAGCCGAGATAGGCGGCGCCGACGCCAAGCGCGGTCGCGATGATGAACGGGTGCAGGACGATTTTCCTGACTACGCCGAGGATGAGCCGCCACGGCGATGTCTTGTCGTCGCCCGACAGCGCCATCATCATCGGCGCGATGGCGAAATGCATGATATTTTCGAAGCAGAAGATCAGCGCGACGGGAACCGCCGCCTGTTCGCCGAAGGCGAGCAGCGCCAGCCCCGGCCCCATATAGCCGATATTGCCGTAGGCCGCGGCCAGCGCCTTGATCGTCGACTGGGCGATCTCGCCGCGCGACGCCGTCACCGACCATACGAACATGATCGAGAAGATCGTGTAGGTGGAAAATACCGAGCCGAAGATGAAGCGCCATTCGGTCAACTGTTCGAACGGCGTGCGGGCCAGCAATTGGAAGAACAGGGCAGGAAGCGCGACATAGACGATGAAGGTGTTCATCCAGCCAAGCGCTTCCAGCGGCTGCCTGGTCATGCGCGCGACCAGAAAGCCGATGAAAATCAGCCCGAAGAACGGAAGAACAAGACCGACAATGTCAGACATTTTTGCCCTGGCCCGAAACCCCGGGACCGGGCTAGCCCGTAGCTTCATCAGGCGTCAAGCGCTTCGGCATTGAACTGACACGCCATCTGCGCCAAATAAAGCCTGATCCCAGACCTAAGTCGGGCTCGATTTTTGGCCACGGTGTGTGTAAATTCAAAGTCTTAGAGCGCTCTTCGCACATTCGAGGGGACGCCGGGCGCTCTAGAGGCTTAGTGGTGAGTACGATGAAAACAGCCAAATTCTCGATCGGACAAGTGGTTCGCCACCGGCTGTTTCCATTCCGCGGCATCATTTTCGATGTCGATCCGCAATTCGCCAACACCGATGAATGGTACGAGGCGATCCCGGCCGACGTGCGGCCGCGCAAGGACCAGCCGTTCTACCATCTGCTCGCTGAAAACTCGGAAACCGAATACATTGCCTATGTCTCCGAGCAGAACCTGCTCGAGGACCAGTCAGGTGAGCCGGTCCGGCATCCACAGATCGGCGAGATGTTCGACAAGCGGCCGGACGGACGCTATGAGCCAAAACGCCAGTCGAGACACTGACATCACCTTGCATCGACGTGACGACAACAAAAAAGCGGGGCATGACCCCGCTTTTTGTCGCTCCGGTATCTGTCCCGGCGATTAGTTGGCGGCTTTGGCCTTGGCCTGCTCGTCCTTGAGCTTCTTGGCGAAGTCCTGGTTGTTCTTGACGACGAAATCCTGAAGTTTTTTCTGCCGATCCTCGATGTCCGACTGCTGCAGCGGCGCGCCGTCAAAGGCGCCGCTGAAGCCGGTCAAGGCAACCTTGATGGGATTTGGCTGACTTTGGAAGTTGATCGAGGTCAGCGTGATCGCCTGTCCCTTCTTGAAGGACGCGACGAGCGCGTCGGTCAGCGGCACTTCGGCAACGCAACGGTCGGCGAAGCAAATGACATAATCCAGCTTCGTCGCCTTGCCGGCGTCTATCTGCAGGGCGATGCCGGGGGGCACCAGGCGACCTGGGGGAACCGTGACCTGGAAGACCTTGCGGTTTACCTTGCCCTTCAACTCGATCAGGCTGACGCCGGTGACGAACTGGCCGTTGCCGGCAGTGATGATGTTCTGGACATTGCAGATGTCGACATCTTCCTGCTTGGTGCAGGCCTTGAACCAACCCTGCGGAATCTGTTGCTGTGCCGAAGCGGTGGGAAGTCCGGCGCCCAGAAAGCCGACCACGCCCGCGGCCAGGACCGAAAGGCGGTATGCGTTGCTGTTCAGGCTCGTCATGTCGTGCATTTCCTCTCAAATGATCCCGGGACCGGCTTCTTCGCGCCGTGTGGTCCTGCTACCTGTTGCCGAATTGAGGCAACAGAATGACTTCGGAGCGCGTGTTACACTGCATGAGCAGCCGAATCCAGCCCGCCGCCTGCAATTCTTGGCCTCGCAATTTGGGTCGTGCGATTTGGGTTGATGTATCTGGCCGGAGCGCCGCGGCGCCATGTTAGGGTGCACTCCGAATCATCAAGCCGCCCAGTAAGGAGACGGTCATGGGCCGCATTCTTGTTTGGCTGATCGCCGCAATTTCGTTCTTCGCCTTTGCACCCGGCGTGGCGATGTCGGAACCGAGACATGCCATCGCAATGCAGGGCGAGCCGGCGCTGCCAGCCGACTACCAGCATTTCGACTACGTCAATCCCGATGCGCCGAAGGGCGGCAACATCACTTACTGCGTCGTCGGCAGCTTCGACAATCTGAACCCGTTCATCCTGAAGAGCCTGCGCACCACGGCGCGCGGCATGCAGGACCTCATTTTCGGCAATCTCGTCTTCGAGCCGTTGATGATGCGCAACTACGACGAGGCCTTCACCCTCTATGGCCTGCTCGCAGACAGCGCCGATATGGACCCGGAGCGCAAATCGATCGAATTCCACCTTAATCCAAATGCGAAGTGGTCGGACGGTGAGCCGGTGACGCCGGATGACGTGCTGTTCACCTATGATGTCTTCACCGACAAGGGCCGCCCTCCCTACAGGGATCGCATGAGCCTGGTCGCCAAGCTCGAAAAGACCGGCGATCACAGCGTGCGCTTCACCTTCAATGACAAGGCCAATCGCGAGACCCCCTTGATCATCGCGCTGACGCCGATCATCCCAAAGCACGCCTTCAACAAGGATACCTTCGACAAGACGACGCTGAAGCCGGTGATCGGCAGCGGTCCCTACACCATCGACAAGGTGCAGCCGGGACAGCGCATCGTCTTCAAGCGCAATCCGAATTACTGGGGCAAGGACATCCCTTCCAAGCGCGGCTTCGACAATTACGACCAGATCACCATCGAGTACTTCCTCAACGCCAACGCCAAGACTGAAGCGTTCAAGAAAGGCATCTGCGCCATTTACGATGAGGGCGATCCGGTCAAGCGCGAGCGCGATATCGATTTTCCCGCCTTCCATCGCGGCGAGGTGATCGCCGAGACCTTCGACACCGGCATACCGCCCGTGGTGACCGGCTTCCTGTTCAACACGCGACTGGAGAAGTTTTCCAATCCGGAGGTGCGGCGCGCGCTCGGCATGCTCTACGACTTCGAATGGGCCAACAAGAACCTGTTCGGCGGTAAGTACACGCGCACGATGAGCTACTGGCAGAATTCCGAACTTTCCGCGCTCGGCCATCCGGCCAGCGACAGGGAAAAGGCGCTGCTGGCGCCCTACCCCGGCCGCGTGCCGGCCGATGTCATGGACGGCAGCTGGCGCCCGCCGGTGAATGACGGCACCGGCCAGGACCGCAAGGTGATGAAGGTGGCGTTCGACCTGCTGAAGAGTCAGGGCTACGCCGTTAGGGATGGTGTCCTGCTGGACCCAAAGGGAACTCCCTTCGGTTTCGAGATCCTGACGGCCTCGCAGGACGAGGAACGCTTTGCCGCCATTTATCAGCGCTCGCTGGAAAAGATCGGCATCGCGGTGACCATCCGCAGCCTCGAAGCCGACCAGATCCAGTCGCGCAAGCAGCGTTTCGACTTTGAGGTTCTTGTCGGGTCGAGCGGGTTCAGCAACTCGCTGTCTCCCGGTATGGAGCAGAACCTTCGCTGGGGTTCTTCAGAGGCCAAAAGAGAAGGTTCATTCAATCTGGCCGGCGTCGCCGATCCAGCGGTCGACGCGGCGATCGACGCGATGCTTAGAGCACGGACCAAGGACGACTATGTCGCCGCCGTGCGCGTGCTCGACCGATTGCTGATCTCCGGCAACTACATGGTGCCGATGCAGTACAACGCGCAGCAATGGCTCGCCTACTGGAATTATCTGGACCATCCCAAAAAGACGCCCATATTCGGTTATCAATGGCCGACCTGGTGGCGCAAGCCGAACTGAGCGTGGCCGAGATCGGTCTCGCTGAAACGTTCGGCTGCAGGAGATCAAGATGAGCGATGACAATTCCATTACCATCGACGTGGTCTCCGACGTCGTCTGCCCCTGGTGCTTCGTCGGCCAGAGGCGGCTCGACAAGGCGATCGCCGCTGCTGGCGACGTCCAGGTTCATGTGCGCTGGCGGCCGTTCCAGCTCGACCCGACCATCCCATCCGAGGGCAAGGACCGGCGCGAATACATGCTGGCCAAATTCGGCAGCGACGAGCGCATCCGTCAGATGCATGCCCGCATAGAGCCGCTCGGCGAAGCCGAAGGCATCAATTTCGCTTTCGACGCCATCAAGGTCGCCGCCAACACGCTGGACGCGCATCGTGTCATCCGCTGGGCCGGTGCCGCCGGTGAAGCCGTGCAGAACCGGCTCGTGCGCCGGCTGTTCCAACTGTATTTCGAGAAAGGCGGCAATATTGGCGACCACGCCGTGCTGATCGATGCCGCCCGCGAGGCCGGCATGGACGCTGCCGTGGTCGAAACGCTCCTGCCGACCGATGCCGACGTCGAGGAGGTGCGCACAGAAATCGCCACGGCATCGCGGATGGGGATCACTGGCGTGCCGTGCTTCCTGCTCGAAGGCAAATACGCCGTCATGGGCGCGCAGGACGCCGACACGCTGACTGATGCCATCCGCCAAGTCGCGGCCGCAAAGGCCAAGGGCGAACTGGAAAAGGCCGGCTAGAGCCTGTTCCATCCCGATGGAAATCGGGATGGGCTCTATCTCCTTGTTTGAGCATGATCTCTGGACAAAACGGTTTCCCGTTTGTCCGATAAAACCGGCAACCACTTTTCGGGATCATGCTCGGGTTATTTCACCGTCACCTTGGCTTTGCTGAGGAAGAAGCCATGCCCGTTGCTGCCCGTGCAGGTCAGTCCCTTGGTTGACGACTGGCAGGTAAACGGCCCTTTGCTCCAGCTGTTGCCATAGGCCAGCTTCGCGACATCGCTGCAGCAGCCCTGCTCTCCCGGATTCTTGATCAATGTCGCCGGGCCGTTCGGCCCAAGGATCACGGTGACGTAGCTGGGCTCGACGCGCGAACAGCTCAGTTCCGGACCGCCATCCTGTGGTTCGTAGGTGCTGGTGCCGCCCTTCGGCGTGTAGATGCAGCCGATGTTGCCGGACGGAGCATTGAACTCGATTTGCCCTTCGGCGCTTGCCGGAATGGTCTGGCTGACGGCATGCGCAAGAGGCAGCCAGGCAAGAGCGTCACCATTGCGGGAACGGCTGCGTGTGCAAGCATTGGGGAGCTTCCTTGTTGGGGACCGGACATGCATTGGTGCCGACAGTGCCCGACAAGGTTCATTCCAGTGCGCTTGATTGTCAAACGGTGTTGAGCTGCAGCTAAAAAGCGCGTGCCCCTCATGAACAGTCGCTTTACAGGAGCGACGATCTTGCGTGCCCAACCATGATGGCCGGTGAAATGATTCGGGCGACCTGGGGCGATCACGGACGGCAATTTTTCGGGCGATCCGGTTAGCGCGCGGTGGGAAAACCGGCCGACGGGCAGGCCTTTTTGGTCACAAAGCCGTGTATGAGCCTTCCCTCAGCGAATATTTTCGCACATCTGAGCGTTCTCGCAACACATTGAAACAAAGGACAAATTCGGCCCAAAGACGGCGGTCTCGCAGCACCAACTGTTGCCTCATGGCAACGGGGGTGGGCTGCCTCACATTCGCCGGGATAAAATTCATAGAAAATGATCAATTGGTGTTACTATCCGTAACAAAACTAAAAAAGGTTTGGGCGGGATTGTGATTCGGGTCGACAGACCGCGACGTTCAATATCGGCACTTTGGAACCGCGACGCCCCCGCCGGGCCGTCGCCCCTGACGCCAGTATCGTCGATGCGGACCTTCTGGGGACTGATGCGGGCCTACTGGTTCTCGGACCGGTGGAGAGAGGCCTGGGCTCTCACCGTCGTCCTCGCACTCATCATAGCCCTGTCGAGCAAGGCCGACGTCTGGTTTACCGTGTTGGCGGGCGAACTGGCAGCCTCAATCGCTTTTTTTCACGACGCCGCGAATACCACGCCCCTTGAATCGGTGCTTACCAATGCCGGCCTGCTTGTGCTGCTGGTCGTGTTCAAGGACATGGGAATCATGGGCGCCTGCAAATTTGTATCGGCGACATTGCATCGCAAATGGCGCGCCTGGTTGAACGCGCGTTTCAATGCGGCGCTGCTCGATACCAACCATACGCACTACCACGCTCAGAATGGCTCGCCAGATGCGCCAGCGCCCGACAACATTGATCAGCGCGTGCAGGAATCGATCAAAGACATGGCGGGCGGCGCCATCGGGCTTGCCCAAGGTGTCTTCGGCGTCTTCACCTCACTTTATTTTGTCGGCGGCGCTTTGCTGGCGAATTCCGTGGAGGTAAAAGGCCTGGATGCCCTCGGCAGCTATGGCAGCGCCGTCCTCGCTCTGCTGGCGGTTGCCATCTATGTGCCCGTCAATACCTGGATCGCGATCAAACTTGGCGGAATGCTGGAGTGGCTCAATGTCAGGATGCAGAAGGCCGAAGGCACCTATCGCAGCGAGCTGATCACCTTGTTGCGCCGCAGTTTCCATGTGTCGGCGTCGCAAGGCGAAGACGTGCAAAAGAC
This sequence comes from Mesorhizobium sp. M0615, assembly GCF_040320805.1. NCBI lineage: Bacteria > Pseudomonadati > Pseudomonadota > Alphaproteobacteria > Hyphomicrobiales > Phyllobacteriaceae > Mesorhizobium > Mesorhizobium sp. M0615. Next base: position 370,114 of record NZ_JAMYQI010000004.1, read on the forward strand.
GATACATGGACGGCTCTATCTCGATATCGATACCACCTGGTCGAAGCTCAACATCGTCAACACCCTCTATGCGGGATTCGAATCGGTCTATAATTTCGTCGGGGCCAAAGTTGTCGCCTACGGACCTGGTCTGGTGCCGTTCATCCACAACGGCGTCGACCTCAAGGGCTACATAACCGGTTCCGAGCAGGTCAACGCGCTGATCAGCAAATGTTCCTGGTTCATCCATGTCATGCCGAGTCTCGCCACCTTGCGGGCCAACAGCCAGCGCGTCATCGAGTTGGCGCACGCCATTGAAAACGTCCAACAGCCGCAGGAATTCTACAGCCAGACCGGCCGTTCCGACTTCCACTATGCCAGCCAGAACCCGGTCTTCGGCCTGACCATCCAGAAGCTTGAACTGGCGCATCAGGGTGAAGACGCCACGCCGTTCCTGAGCGCAGCCAATCTGCGCTTTCGGCGCGGCGAGTGGGCATTCCTCAAGGGCGAATCCGGCTGCGGCAAGACTTCGCTGATCAAGGCGATCAACGGCTTGTGGCCTTATGGCCGCGGCACCATCGTCTTCCCTGACGGTGTGAGGAGCTTCTATGCCGCCCAGGAGGTCAAGCTGCAGCAGGTGTCGCTGAAGCAGCTGGTATCCCTGCCCGGCTCCGAGGACGACTATGGCGATGCGCAGGTCGCGGCAGCCCTGCACAAGGCCGGCCTTGGCGATTTCATCGAACACATGGCCGATGAAAGCCGCGAGGGAAAGATCTGGGACCAGCTGCTGTCCGGAGGCCAGAAGCAGAAGCTGGTTGTGGCCCGCATCGTGCTGCAGCAACCGGGACTGTTGTTCCTCGACGAAGCGACCGGCGCGCTCGATCCGGATGGCAAGATCGCCTTCCACCAGGCCATCAAGGACAACTGTCCCGATGTCACGGTGATCAGCATCATGCACGAGGCGGTGCCGCCACGTTCGGCCTCGGGCGAGGAATTCTACCATAGCGTGGTCGCGATCGCCGACGGCGTCGCCACCAAGAGGCCGCTTGTTCCGAACCTTCCGCGCGAGCTCACCACCATCCTTACGCAGCCGCGGCCGGTCGAGGACAAATGGATGCGTTTTTCACGCCGGCTGAAGCAGAAATAGCAGCCACGCCGAAGCGCGTTCCGCCACTGGCGGCGGGGCACTCGCTCCCTCCCCCTTCAATAATCATCACAGTCTCGCGATTGGGCCGGCTCCCGGCTGTTTTCCTCCACCCCCGCGATTGACTCGCCAAGATGCGCTCCTATGTTGCGCCCGCTCGCTGAATTCCAACTCGAACCCGCGAGCAGAAAGGTCACCGCGCCATGCCTGGCGACAGTAGTCGAACGCAACCGCCGTCCGCCTCGATGTGACCTCTAACGGCTCACGTCCCGCCGGACGGCAAGGAGTGAGCCATGAACGAATTTACCCCCGTCGTAGCGGGCGACGATGCCGTCGCTATCGCGCGTATCCTTGCCAATGATCACGTCGCCGATGTCGTCGAGGCCCTGAACCGGGAATCTCGCGATACCGCGATAGAACTGCTTTGCGAAATGCCGTTCGAGCGGCTGGTCGAGATCTTCGACCAGCCTGAACTCGACGGCGCCTCCGATCTGGCCGAGGCGCTGCCGCGCGCCAAGGCGTGCAAGCTCCTGACCGCCATGTCGGTCGACCGCGCCGCCGATATCCTGCGCGAACTGGACGAACCGGCGCGCTCCGAGCTGCTCGGCGGGTTGGTCCCGCCGCTGCGGGCAACGCTGCTTTCCATTCTCGGCTATCCCGAAGGCAGCGCCGCCTCAATCATGACGACCGAATTCGTCAGCGTGCCGTCGGACTGGACCGTCGGGCGCACGCTCGACTACATCCGCAAGGTGGAGCGGACGCGGGAGACCGTCTACGCCATCTACATCGTCGATCCAGACACGCATGTGCTGGTGCGCTCGACCGGCCTGCGCCGGCTGATCACCGGCGAGCCGGACGATCCGATCCTGTCGGTGGCGCCGGATCGCGCCCCGGTGACGGTGACGCCGCTGACCGATCGCGAAACACTGGCGCAGACGATCTCCAAATACGACCTGCTCGCGGTTCCCGTCGTCGACGATGGCAAGATCCTCGGCATCGTCACCATCGACGACATCATCGACACCATGATCGAGGAGACGACCGAGGACGCGCATCGCTTCGGCGGCATGGAGGCGCTCGACGAGCCCTACATGAAGATGAGCTTTCTCGCGATGATCAAGAAGCGCGGCGGCTGGCTGTGCGCGCTGTTCATCTCGGAGATGCTGACCGCCAACGCCATGCAAAGCTATGAAGGCGAACTGGAGAAGGCGATCGTGCTCACTCTGTTCATTCCGCTGATCATGAGCTCGGGCGGCAATTCCGGTTCGCAGGCGACCTCGCTCGTCATTCGCGCGCTGGCGCTGCGCGAGATCGGCCTTCGTGACTGGTGGCGGGTGGCGTTGCGCGAATTGCCAACCGGCCTGGTACTCGGCGCCATGCTTGGCGTGGTCGGCATCTGCCGCATCGCGCTCTGGCAGTATATGGGCTTCTACGATTATGGGCCGCATTGGCCGCTGATCGCGGCGACCGTGGGGGCAGCCCTTGTCGGCATCGTCACCTTCGGCTCGCTGTCGGGGTCGATGCTGCCGTTCGCGCTGAAACGGATCGGCTTCGATCCGGCGAGCGCCTCGGCGCCGTTCGTCGCCACGCTGGTCGATGTCACCGGCCTGGTGATCTATTTCTCGGTGGCGCTGGTCATCCTGCGCGGCACTTTGTTGTAATAAGCTTCAGGCCTCCCATCTCGGTGGCAACAGCGGCTGCCATGGGGGGTTCTTCAAGATCGAGCGCGCGGGCGTCAATCGACCCGCACGCCGTTCTTCACGCGGTAGGTGGGCTTGTACATGGTGACCAGTTCCTCCGCTGCCGTCGGGTGGACGGCCATGGTGCGGTCGAAATCATCCTTGGTGACGCCGGCCTTCAGCGGAATGCCGAGCAACTGCGCCATCTCGCCGGCGTCCGGCCCGAGGATGTGCGCGCCGAGCACTTTTCGCGTGGCGCCATCGACCACCAGCTTCGTCAGCATCCTTTCGTCGCGGCCCGACAGCGTGTGCCGCATCGGCCGGAATGTGGCGCGGTAGATTTCGATGTCGGAGTAGCGCTTGACGGCATCGTCCTCGGACAGCCCGACGGTGCCGATCTCCGGCTGTGAGAAGACGGCGGTCGGAATGGTGTCGTGGTCGGGCGCGGTCGGATTGCCCTTGAATGCGGTCTCGATGAAGCACATGGCTTCGTGGATCGCCACAGGCGTCAACTGCACGCGGTTGGTGACGTCGCCGATCGCCCAGATGTTGTCGATGTTGGTGCGGGAATACTGGTCGACAACGATGGCGCCGGTTTTGCCGAGTTCGATGCCGACGCCTTCCAGGCCCATATTCTCAGTGTTGGGGAGGCGGCCGATGGCGAGCATGACCTGGTCGACTGTCAGCACCTTGCCGCCGGTGACCAACGCATCCAGCCTGCCGTCCGGCCGCTTGCGGACCCATTCCGACACGGCGTGGCAGAGGATCTTGATCCCCTTCTTTTCCATGGTTTCGTGCAGCATGCGCCGCAGGTCCATGTCGAAGCGCGACAGTATCTCCTTGCCGCGATAGACCAGCGTGGTGTCGACGCCCAAGCCATGGAAGATATTGGCGAATTCGACGGCGATGTAGCCGCCGCCCTCGATCATGATCGCCTTCGGCAGTTGCTTGAGGTCGAAAACCTCATTGGAAAAGATGCAATGCTCGTGACCGGGCAGCGCCGGGTGCGGCGCCGGCCGGCCGCCGGTGGCGATCAGGATCTGGTCGGCGGTGACGGTGCGGTCATCGCCCAGGAGATGCACGACATGCGGGTCGACCAGCATGGCGCGCGAGTGGAACGTCTCGCCGCCGGCGCCTTTCACGTTCTTTTCGTAGATCGCTTCCAGACGGGCAATCTCGCGGTCCTTGTTGGCGACCAGCGTCGGCCAGTCGAAGCTCGCCTCCGGCACCGTCCAGCCATAGCCGGCGGCGTCGGCAAAATGCTCGGGAAATTGCGAGGCATAGACATAGAGTTTTTTCGGCACGCAGCCACGGATGACGCAGGTGCCGCCATAGCGGTATTCCTCGGCGATGCCGACACGCTTGCCGAGCGCTGCCGCCACGCGCGCCGCCCTCACCCCGCCGGAGCCGCCGCCGATGACGAAGAGATCGTAGTCGTAGCCGGCCATGCTGCTGTTCCTTGCCCCAAGAAATGTTTGAGACAGGTAGGCTGCATGAAGCCAAAAGAAAAGCCCGGTTTCCACCGGGCTTTCTGGTCCAGCGGCAAGGATGCCGGTGGCGAAATCAGACGTCTTAGTTCTTCGGCGCTTCCGGCTGGTCACCGTCTGCGGGCGCATCGCCGTCGGCAGGTGCAGCGCCATCGGCGGGGGCAGTTGCGTTATCCGGCGCAGGCGCGGCCGGAGCAGCGGCCTTCGCGGCGGCTGCCAGCGTTTCGCCGACCTGCTGGGCGAGATCGCGCGCCAGGCCGTTCTGCCAGATGTCGGCGGCCTTGACCAGTTCGCGCGTCACGTTGGGGCCGTTGTCGAGCAGTTTCTTGCCGGCATCGGAATTGTAGAAGGCGGCGATGTCGGTGAGATCCTTCTCGGAGAACACCTTGGCATAGGCGAGCGCTGCTTCCTTCTCCAGATCGGCACGGCGCGAGGCCAGCGCCAGTGCCTTTTCGCTGACGGTCTTGCCGATCAGCTCCTGCATATCAGGGTTCTTCTGGATAAGCTGCTGCTCGAGCGAGGCCGCCGCTTGCGGCAGGATGTTGTCGAACGAGTCGGTCGCGTGGATTGCCGTGACCGCCGCCCGTGCCGCCTTCAGATGCGATTCCGTGATCTCCTGCGAGAACGCCGGGGAGGAGAAGGCGAAAACGGCCGAAGCCGCCAGAACGGCGCAAAGATTGCGAACCCGGTTATGCAACATCATGATCGGTAGAACTCCCTGGTTTTCGGGCGGCACGGACGGCTTGGATGCCGTCGCCGCCGGCGATGATGGCCGCTGACGCCAGCCCGATGAAAAGACCATGCTCGACCACACCAGGAATGGCATGGAGAGCATTCGAAAGCGCTCTTGTATCCGGAATGCGGCCAAAAGATGCATCGAGGATAAAATGGCCGCCGTCTGTAACAAAAGGCTGGCCCCCCGTCATCCTCAATGTAACCGGGCCGGAAAGGCCGAGACTTTTGGCCGCTGCCGCGACCGCGATTTCGGTGGCGCGCAGGCCGAATTGGTTGACTTCGATCGGCAACGGAAACCGGCCAAGGGTGTCGACCATCTTCGAGCGATCGGCAATGACGATCATGCGCTGAGACGCCGCCGCGACGATCTTCTCGCGCAGCAGCGCGCCGCCGCCGCCCTTGATCAGCGTCAGCGCCGCGTCGATCTCGTCGGCGCCGTCGACGGTAAGGTCGAGCTCGGGCGTTTCCTCAAGCGTCGACAGCGGCACGCCAAGTTCGCGGCAAAGGGCTGCAGTGCGCTCCGACGTCGGCACGCCGATGACGGTCAAGCCCGTGGCGATCTTTTGGGCCAGCAGCCGCACGAATTCGTCGGCCGTGGTCCCGGTGCCGATGCCGAGCCGCATGCCGTCGCTGACATGGGCAAGGGCTGCCCGCGCGGCCTCGACCTTCAACTGCCTCGCATCCATGCTCGCCCCGGGGATTTGGCTTGGTTCTGATTTTTCTGGATGCGCGCTCCTAGCACTTTTGCCCGCAGGGTCAAAGACTTTGGCTCCCACCGGCTTGCCTGAAAGAAGCGCAGCCGCTATCGCCTGCCTGCAATGCATCAGCCACAGGATAGGCCATGACCCAACCGATCATCGTGTTCGACCTCGACGGGACGCTGATCGACACGGCGCCGGATCTGCTCGACAGCCTTAATCACAGCCTTGCCGCCAGCGAGCTTGCCGCTGTCGACGAGGCCGGCTTCCGGCGTTTTGTCGGCCAGGGCGGACGGGTGATGATCGAGCGCGCGCATACCGCGCAGCAGAAATCGCTGGCGGTGGAGGAGCACGACAGGCTGCTGAAGGTGTTCCTCGACCACTACACACTCAACATCCCCGGCAAGTCGCGCCCCTACCCCGGTGTCGTCGAAGCCATCGCCCGCTTCGAGAAGGCCGGCTATCTGCTCGCCATCTGCACCAACAAATATGAGGCGAATTCGAAAGCGCTGATCGAGGCGCTCGGCCTGACAAAGCATTTCGCCGCGATCGCCGGCCAGGACACGTTCGCCTTCCGCAAGCCCGACCCGCGCCATCTCACCGAAACCATCCGGCTCGCCGGCGGCGAGCCGCACCATGCGCTGATGGTCGGTGATTCGCAGACCGACATCGACACGGCCAAGGCCGCCGGCATTCCGGTGGTCGCCGTCGATTTCGGCTACACCGACCGCCATGTCAGGGAATTCGAGCCATCGGCGGTGATTTCGCATTTCGATGCGCTGACGCTCGACCTGGCGGAACGGCTGATTGCAGCGGCGGCCGGCTGAGCGAAACAGGTGATTGCGCGGCAGCGCCTGTCCTCGGCTATTTCAGGCACAGAAGGCCGGCGCATCGCCTTGACTTCACAACCCTGCCTCCCTTATATCGCGGCTCGCTTGGCCTTCGGGCAACGAGCGGGCGATTAGCTCAGCGGGAGAGCACACCCTTCACACGGGTGGGGTCGCAGGTTCAATCCCTGCATCGCCCACCATTTTTTCAAGCACTTAGGCATGTTGATTTTCCTCCGCGTACGGAAACCGTACAGAAACAATCGCATCCTTCAGACATTTCCGGCGATCTGCTTTTTGTTGGACAGTGAAGGCATGCCAAATCTTGATGAGATCCTGCCCGATTTAGAACCGCCACTCGCACTCGAACTCACGTTCCTCGGGCCATACCGGGTTGACGTATTCCGCAGGTGAGAGAACGACGATGTCTGGCAGCTCACGTGGATGCTCCCTAACGCGACGCCGATTTCACGAGTCGAAGATCGGGATAACGGCACCGGGCCCAAAAACAATACTGCCCTCAAGTAAGCGAGTGTCGCCCAGAATAGTATCCAGATCACCGCCGGGAATATTTCGCAACAACTCTGCATTGGATAGCTTGAATTTTTTTCACGCCCAGGCTTAATCCCACGCCAGGTATGGGAGGGGACTAATGCCGAAACCTATTGGGCTGAAAATTTCTGAGCTTCGCTTGGATCACGAAAATCCGCGCATCTCGACGGAAGACGGTCAAATCAACATCCGTCAGGCACTTCTCGATGATCAGGGGACCAAGATAGCGGAGCTTGCCGCCGATATCGCGAAATTTGGGCTAAACCCCATGGACCGGATGATGGTTCTAAAGCCCGACTCGAAGAAAAACGAATATGTCGCTCTTGAGGGTAACCGACGAACAGCGGCCTTGCAGATTCTCGCCAATCCGTCGTTGCTGGAAGATATGAAGATTCCAGACTCGCTTCGAACTAAGCTGACCGACCTTGCGGACGATTTTGACACGAAAACGGTCGAGCCCATCTCTGGCGTGGTCATGCCCGACCGAGACACTGCCCGACGTTGGATAGAGCTCCGGCACACCGGACAGAACAGCGGCCGGGGAATAGTTGATTGGAATGGTGTTCAGACGGCCCGTTTTCGCGGAGATCGCACACTTGATCTATTGGAATTCGTGCGTCAGAAGGGAAATCTGACACCGGCCGAGCAGGCTGCCATTGCGAGCAATTTCCCGATTACCACGCTCGACCGTATCATTTCCAATCCAGCAGTCCGCCAGAAAATAGGCATACAGATCGTCGATGGAGAGTATTATTTCGCTTACCCGACCAGCGAACAGATCAAGATCATCAAGAAAATTGTTCTTGACCTGGCTAGTAAGACGATCAAGGTCGATGCGGTCAAAACCAAGGAACAGCAGATCACCTACGTCGACGGCATTCCCAAATCGGCGATGCCATCTGGACCGAAGCTCAAGGCGGCCGAGTCCGTGAAGGCTGTAGTAAAGGCCCAGCCTTCACCCCCACCCCTCCCCCGCCCCCCTTTCCAAGCCCATTGCGCCGAAAGACACTTGTCCCAAAGACCTTTGGGTTGACGATATCGAACACGAAAGCAGCTCAGCTCTTTTATGAGCTGCGAAACCTGAACATCGACAAATTCACGATTGCCGGCGCTATTTCTTTGCGAAGTTTTGTCGAAGCGGTCGTCGAGATATATTGCTCTTCCCATTCGATCTTAACGAAACACACGTCGGGGAAGAACGCGGGGAAGACATTCAGCCTAGGAGAGAAAGTGGAGGCCGTGCTGCAGCATCTCAGTTCGGCTCTGACGAAACAGGAGTTGACCGCAGCAAGGGCTTCGCTCACCGGTAAGGATAGCGTGATATCCGTCGCCCGGTTACACGAGTACGTGCATAACCCGGCCATGTTTCCATCAAAAAACGATCTTATTGGCGCCTGGTCTGGCGTGGAGGCGTTTTTCAAAGCGGCCTGCAAATGACGCCGAAGAGCGCCCGCGCCTCTCACCATGCGTCTCCGCTACGCTATCCAGGGGGAAAGGCCAAGCTCGCCCCGTACTTTAAAGCACTTGTTCGAAAGAATAGGCTCCTAGACGGAACCTATGTCGAACCGTTCGCAGGCGGTGGCGGTGTGGGGCTATGTTTGCTTCTGCATGGCTACGTCGAGCACATCATACTCAACGACCTGAGCGCCCCGATCTACGCATTCTGGAGAGCTCTGTTGGATGAACCCGACCGGTTTCAGCAGAAGATTCTCGACATTGAGCTAACGACCGAAGAGTGGTTAAACCAGCGACAAGTGTTTCAAGAAGCTGAGGGGCGGATCTCCTTCGAAATTGGGTTTGCCACGTTCTTCCTCAACCGAACGAACCATTCTGGCGTCCTCAACGCCGGCATGATCGGAGGGCACAGTCAAAGGTCCGCCTATGGTCTCGATGCCCGTTTCAATCGTCAAGAACTCGCCGCTCGGGTCATGAGAATCGCGAAAAATCGTTCGAAGATCACGGTGATGAATCTGGATGCGGCGGAGCTTATCCGGAATGTGACGGAAATTGCCGGCGATGATCGCCCGCTGATCTATATCGATCCTCCATACTATCGGAAGGGGCGCGACCTTTACTACGACTTCTACCGTCAAGAGGATCATGGCAAGCTTCGCGATGTGATCGTTCAACTCAATTCCGCAATCCCTTGGGTAGTCTCTTACGATAACGAGCCGGCGATCCGCGAGTTGTATGATGCCCACCAGATGCTTGAGTACAACTTGAGCTATTCGGTCCGAAACGGAAGGCAGGGCAAAGAGGTTATGTTCATGTCTGACTGTCTCAAACCGGCTTCACTTGCTGAAGGAGGGCTGCAGGCGCCCCTGCCACAAGCGGAGTTCAACCTGGCCAGTTGATCGATTCGGGCGCACGGTCTTTCGGAGATTTCGTGTCTAGCGCCCGGCTTCACTTCGCAGAGTATCGGTTGGCAGCGGACGTTAGACTAGCAACTACAGCTCGCCCCCTCACCCCCAAAATTCTTCTGCGCGAAATTCAACGCGCTTGAGTAGCTGGTGTAGCTCTGGAACTGGCAGACATCGGAGCCGTTGCGCACCTTCATCTGCTCGAGATCCCAGAACGAGAACTCGATGTGGTCGTTGGCGCAATAGACCGTGTATTTTTCAGGCTCCAGCGCGCTGGCTTTCTGCAGCGGCATGGAGACGGCAGGAATGGAAAGTACGGAAAGTGCAAGCATGACGGCGTGACGCGTGCGCATGGTAAACCCCTTAAGTGAAACCGGCCCGTATTATCGCCGCTATTTTGAAACGTTGCATCACGGCTTTTTGGCGAACGACTTCTTTCCCCACGGCCCCGGCTCGCAGCCGGCTACTCCCTGTTTGACGCAATTCCCAAGGGAAAGCGCTTCGCGCTTTTCCCGGGAAAACCGTTTCACACTTTTCCTGGAATTGCTCAGATGCTGATCCAGATCTCCAGTGTGTTGGCGCCGATAATCGGTACCGCTCGGGCGATTACCGCCTGGCCGGCAGCAGTGAGGTCGGCGGCGAGAAGTTCGGCGGCGTAGCGGTCGGCGTCGGCGTCCGGATTATAGCGCACCTCGTTCTTGCCGGCAGCGGAGTCCACCTGTTCCTCGCCGGGTGTCGGGATGCCCCAGCCCAAGGCGCGCATTTTGGCGGAGAGCGCCTGGGCGCCATCGCGCGTCATCCCGTCGAACTGAACGTAAACCGTCTGCGGGTGCTGCTGGATACGCAGCCGATCCTTCAATGTGTTGAGCACCTCGCGGTCCTGGTCGCCGATGATCGCCTGACCGCCGGCTGCGGATATGTCGAGATCTGCGACAGCGCGGCGCGCGGCGGCGAACACAGGCAGCCAGTCCGGGCGGTTCCACAGGTCAGGCGGAACACTGAGCAAGGTCTCGAGCACGTTGCTGCGCCGGGCAGGCGTCAGCCCTGTCATGCTTTGCAGGCCGGCCATCTCGACAAGAGCTGCGACGATCTTGCGCCGTTCGGGCACCGCGAGATCCGCATTGCCGAGTGCGGCAATCAATTCACCGCGCAGCGCATCGGTGGCGCCGTCGGCGCTGTCGAGCAGTTTGACACGCCCCGCCAGATCGTCGGCTGCGGTTCCATTCGGGCCGGGGTTCTTCACCGAATCCGTCCATTCGATGAGCGTGCCAAAATTCAGGCTCGTGCGTCTCTCAAGCTCGGCAACCGGGAGCCGATACTGTTCGACGTTGAACTCGCCCGTGGCGTCGCCCGGAATGAGGAACGCATCGACGACGAAGTCAGGCTCCCTCGCCTCGTCCTTCACGGCAGCCGGCACGGAAGAGACGGCGAGCTTCCAATAGGCGTTGGGGACCGGCACGCCATCGATCGGGTGGCTGGTGGGGTTGAAGATCGTACCGCTGAAGATGGTCACCTTATTGGCCAGCGGATTGTGCTGCGTGCGCACCCAGTTTTCGAGCGGCGCCCACTTCGTCTCGTAAAAAGCGCTGGACTGCGGCATCGTGTTGGGCAGGACATAGGTATACTGGGCCAGTTTGAGCGCCGCCGTTGCCGCATCGACCGTGAATTCGGGACCCCAGGCGATGTCGCTTGCGTTCGCCAATCGTGCTGGCAGCCAGCGCCGGTCCGGCCGGAGGTACCAGGCACGATCCGGCTGCAAATCATCCAGCAGTCGATTATCATACCTCAATCCGCTGCCGGTGACCTGCAAAGTCATCCTTTGCGACCGATCCAGATTGACCGCCGAGTAGATGGCCATGCGGTGACTTCGGCCCATCACCAGCGAGTAGTTGATATAGTCCAGCGGCGTCCTCGAGGTATCGCTCGCCAAATCGCCGGTTAACCTGGGCAGGGCGATGTTGGCCTGGATAAAATCGACCTTATAGCCCGTAAGGACATTGGGCCGCTTGTCAGTAACTTTGCCGAGCAGCGGTTCAAGCGCGCTTTGCAGCGGCGCCGGCAACTCGCTGAGACTGATCTCACTGCTTTTGATCCGGCCTGCCAGTTCAACAAGCACCGCCTGCTTCAAATCGGGCGTCAGTTTTTCGAGGGATATATTGCCGTCTTTGAGCTGGTCGATCACAAGCCCGATGGCAGACCGCAAGGTGGCCTGCGTGTCTTGCTGCTCACGCAGTCTTTTGGCAGCGTCCTCGGCATTCTTCAAGGCAACGTCACGCGCGGCTTCTGCCTGTACGCGTGCGTTTTTTGCCTCCGCGAGAGCGGCGCTTAGGTGCTTATTGAGTTCCGCGACCTCGTTCGCCGCGGTCTCGGCCTTGGATTGTGCCTGCTCGGCATTGGAACGGGCAACAACAGCATCATTCCTCTGGTTAAATGCGAAGTAGGTGGTTCCAGCGAGGATTGCGGTTAGGGTGGCGAACACGGCGATCAGCAGGTTCTTGCTGCGATCGCGCTGCTTCTGGCTGTCCGTCTCCGCCTTGGCGCTCGCCTCAACGAACTCGGCAATGTCGGCACCTTGCGGCAGCTCCGCCGCCTCCTTCAGCGCTTCGCCGCGCAGGAGATAACCGGCATAGCCGGTGTTCTTCCATTGCCTGGCCTGAGCGGCCACACGGATGCGAAAGCGCTCGGTCAGTTCGTCCGAACTCAGTTCGTCGTCGGATGCGGATTGCTCGTTGGACCCAGAGGCCGTGGGGCCGGCTTTGGCCGGCCCGACAATGGCATCCGTTGCAACCGACCCCGGATCGTCCGCCGCGACAGCGACCGTTTCAAGGCCGCCGCCACCTGCGAAAGACGCGAGCCGCGCCGGGCTGACGTCGGCTGAGGTGATGCCCGGCCGCGTGACCAGTTCGGCGGACCAATAATCGAGTATGCGCTGCGCCGCGCGCCGGTCGGATTCCCGCGCGATGGAGCTGCCGGCGCGCCGTGCCTTGGCCAGGAAGTCGCGGATGGCCTGCGCATCGGGGGCCGTGTTGTCGATGCTGGCTTCCGTCGTCTCGGCGCCGGCCTTGTCGCTGCGGCTCATCGATGGGTCGACGGCTTCATTGCTGCTGGCGATGCGCATCAGCTCGAGATGTGCGATCCGGATGTCGCTCAGCGAAATAAAATCGGCCGGAGTTTCGGTCTCCGTGCCTGTCGCAAGTTCATCGCTCATGGCCCCAGGTCCTCAATGATCTTGTGCAAAGGCGTGCTGACGCGGACGATCGAGGCGCATTCCGTTTTCAGCGCCAGATCGACCTGGACGAAGCGTTGCTGGGCCTCGTCCCGATAGGCTTCGAAGGCAAGGATGAAGGCGGCATCGACGGTCTCGCGCGATAGCTGGTCGTTGACGTCGGTGGAGTAGTCGACGAGCGTCGCCCGCCACGCTCCAGTGGGGTCGAGGTCGGCAAGAACCTTGACCTTCACTTCCAGGTTTCGCCACAGCGGCGAAAACTGGAACGGCAGCGACCTGTCCGCCGCAGCGCCCCCTTCTATCGGCTCGATCATGTCGGTAAGGCTGGCCAGCTTGTTGTCGATGTCCTGCCATAGCTTGTGCTCGACGACGCGCGCATAGATGGTCGAGGACAGCACCATGATCGCGTCATGCGCGGCCTTGATCAAGGGCACGGACGGCTCTTCTGCAGGAAGTTTGCCGGCTATCGTATCTAGACCGGTGGCCAAAAGTCCGAAGGGCAGGTTCTTTGCCGTGACGAAAATCTGCTGGTTGAGCCGCGACGGCACGACGCGCAGCACGGTGCGCACGTCAAACAGCGCGTCGTAGGCGTCCGGAGACTTGTTATCGATGGCAGCCTGCAACTTGATCGCAGCCGCCTTGAGGTCGTCGAGCCAGGCCTGCTCGATATCGTGAAGCGCCGGCCCCGCCGGCAGCTCCATGACCGACTCTCCGATAGAGACACAGAAGAGCTTCAATATTTTGAGGAAATTGCGCATGACGCGGACCTGCTCTAGGTCGGCCCCCATGTCGCGGGCGGCGACCAGCAGGTTCTGGAAGCTGCCGATGCCGTATTGAAAACTCTGCAGATGGTCATGCAGGTCCTTGTAGGTCTTGAGGACATCGATCTGGCTGGTGACATTGGTGAGGCCGTTGTCGGCGGCAAGCGTGGCCTGAATGTCCTTGGACTGCTGGTTGACGGCGTTGAAGCCTGCGAGCGCGGTGTTGACCCGATCGTCGGTCGTCAGGCCGGGCAACTCGGCCGTCGGTTTCTGGCCCGCGGCGAGTTCGTCCAGATAGGCCTTGAACCGGGCCGCGCACTGCGGATTTTGCGCCACGACGGCAGTCATAAGCGCCTGCGACAGTTTATTGGTCAACGCATAGTCAAGGATGTTGAACCAGACTGTAAGCGCCGCCCCCTGGAGGTTGATGGCGCCAGCGACGATCCCAGCGTCCTTGGTTACCTGCAACCAATCGGGAGGCAATGGGTAGAGATCAGCCAGTTGAAGCCTGAGGTCGAAATAGGCGCTGATCTCTGAACTCCCTGGTGTTTGGTGTGTGGCGTTATAAACCGTCACATCCGAAAAAATTTACATGCCGTAGTCCCAAATCGCCGCGCATCGAGCTGCGCCATCGGTCTGCATAGCTCACCATCTACACAGGCTTTGCCGCGAGGTCTTGGATGATGGTGTCGATCGCGATGCCTTCATTGCGATAATATGTGCTTTTGGCAGGCGCGTTGGGCTCGGTGAGCCAGCCTCCGCTGTGATGCAGCGCAATCAGGTTCCAGTCGGTGTCGAAGACCGGCGAGCCCGACGAACCCGGCAGTGTGTCGGTCAGATACTGGACGCGGCCGCCGCCGACGAAGGCCACGACATTGGCGACAAACGAAATCTGTTTCTGCGCACCGCCGGGATGCTGGATGATGTTGACATGATCGCCGGCCTTGACGGTCATGGGTTTCAATTCCAACTCGCCCCATTTGGAGGCATCGCCCTTGATGCGGACGGCGGACCAATCATTGTCCTTGGAGGTACGAAGAGGCACGGCGGTGTCGATGTCGAACTGGTCGAGCGGCGCGTCGAGCCCGGCAACGGTGCGCTGATAGTTGAACTGGACCACCGTGCCCGCCAATGAAGCGCCGTCAGGCAAGACATGGTTGTTGGTGATCAGTATCCCGCCGGTGGTCATGAAGCCGGTGCCGGAGCTGCCATCCGCACGCTTGATGCGCACCACCGATCTTGCCCTGACAAGGCCGAGTTCGAGATAGCTGATCGGCACCAGCGTGCTCTTGTCGCCAAGGATTTTTTCGAGCTGGGCCGGCGCCGTCGCGCCGCTCCAATTGGCGGTCGCGGGGCCTTCGACCGGCGGCGGCGGGGCGTGCTGCTTTGCCTGCAGCAGTGCCTGGTCGCCGGGATTCTCATCGAGTGCAAAGGCGACGAGGTCGTCGGCCCTGGTCTCCTGCTTTGCGCGCTGGACAATCGCAAACCAGTTGTTGATCGCCTTGTTGTCAAAGGCGATCTGGGCCGTCGAAAGACCGACACCTTTGGCAACACGCACGCCGTCGCCGATCATCGGGTAAAGGTTGGCGAGGATGCGGTTGAGACTGTTCAGTTCGGATTGCGTCCATTCGGTCATGGGATTCCCTCCGACCCTAAGCCTTCTTCTTCCGCTTGCGTGATCCCGCCCGCATGGCAATTTCGGTGCCGCGAACCGTTTCGTACTGGTCGGCATCGACCAGCGACTGGTCGAAGGTGACGCCGGTCATTTCGGAGATTTCGGTCAGCGGGTACATGGCGCCGATGAATTCTTCGGAGACCGTGAACTCCAGTTCCGTGTCCGACAGATCCTGTTCGAGCACGAAGCCGTAGCTGGCGATGCCGTCACTGACGCGGGCGACCACCACCTTCCAGAAGCGGCGCGGCACCGGCGCGCGGAGACTGGTGCCTTTGGGACCCTTGCCGGCAAAGGTCCGGTCGTCTTCAGCGAGGACCGGGCCGGCGAAGACGCAAAGCCGCTCGCTGGCCGCCTCCGACAGGACGTGATTCTCAAGATCGCCCCAGTTCTTCTCGCCGCTGTCGGAGCGGTTGTAGCCTTCGACCTGGGGCGAGCAGTTGGTGACATGGAAGGAGCAGACATTGCCCCTGAGCAGAAGCTCGAAGGTGCTGCCCCAGGCCACGTCATCGCGCCTGACGATATGGCCCTTGTCGAAGGCGCCCTGATCCTGGGTGTAGAAGACGTCGGGGATCTGGTACTTGTCGTCGAGCCGCAGATCCGGGAACCAGCGCTCGCTGAACAGGCCGCCGCGCGAATAGTTGCGGCCCTTTTCCGGCTCGCGCAGATTGCTCTCGTCGGTGACGTTGGAGGCGGTGAACAGCGCCAGCCGCCGCTTGGCGTGCATCTTGAGCGAAAAATTCTGGTAGTCGAGTTGCGTGCCGCCGGCCTTGAGCGGCGCCAGCACTGAGAGGTCGGTGGCCTCAGGCATCGGCACAACGACCGGCGCGAGTTTAGTGCCGCCAGAGAGAAATTTCTCGTCGTAGCCCTTATAGCCGGCATAGTCCGCGACCGTTTTGGGAACGAATGCGCCGCCTGGAGGGGTCGGCTTGGCCGCTTCCAGTTCGACCGATTCCGTGACCGCTTCATGGCCAGGCGTTGCGCCGAGCGAGACGGTGATGCGCAACGGCACTTCGAAGGTGACGCTGCCGCCCGGCGAAACGACGACGCCTCCGGATGGAGGCGTCTGGGTGGCGACGCCCGGGATCTGCTGGGCGCCGCCGACTTCAACCAGGTTTACGCCCTCGGCCGGCGACCCACTGTCCGCCTTGTTCCACCATGCGCCCCAATCGTTGGGGCCACCGCTGGCGGCGCCGGCGAAATTGAGGCCGAGGTCGACGACACGCTGGTCCTTGGCGAGCGCGCCGGTGGGCACGGCGTAGTTGCGCTCGAGATAGCGGCCGGCAAAATGCAGCGCCACGACCTCGCCGGTGGCGAGGTTGATCATGGCGGTGCCGGAGTTGCCGCCAGTGGTCGAGCAATCATGTGTCGCCGCGCTGACGATCTTGCCGAAACTCTCCGTATCGAAGCCGCCCTGCAGCATGCCCGGTTGCAGGCGCTTGACCTGGAAACGATCGCGCATGAGCTCGTTCTGGACATCGACCGCGTTGCGATTGTCGAACGCCGGATAGCCGATGGCGACGACTTCCTGGCGCAGCATATCGCGCGCGTCGGCGACCGCGAGCGACAGCGGCGTGATGTTGTCGGGCAGGCCTTCGACTTCGAGAATCGCCATGTCCCAATAGGGATGGATCATCCGGACATTGCGGATCTTGAAGACGTTTCCTGCCGCCGAATCGCGCTTGAAGTCGATGCCGGCGGCGCGGCCGTTGATGAATTGCACATTGCGGTCGCCAAGGCCGTCCGCAAATATCTGCGCCACATGACGGTTGGTCATCAACAGGTTGCGGCCGACGACGAAGCCCGTGCCGCCGTAAGGGATATTGGTGTCCCACAACAGTTCGATACGCCCGATCGCCGGCAGGGCGGCTTCGATGCGCTGCTTCAATGCGGCCTCGCTGGTAAGCTTCGTCCACAGCGAATGGCCAGGTGTCGGAGCGCCGTCGAAAGTCAGCGTCGTAAAGGTGCCATCCTTGATGTCATAGACCGGCCGCAACTCCGGGATGATTATGGCTTCCAGATCGGAAAGCTGCTCGGGCGCGACTTCGGCGCCCCGCGCGAGGCTCTCCAGGCCAGCGCGCGCCGATTCAAACGCCGCCTCCGTCTTGCCGGCTTCCGCAGGCGCAAGGGATTCCAGGCCGCCGCCTGCCATCGTCTCCATGTTGCCGAGGACCGATTCAGTCCCCTCGCCCCCGGTGACGAGATCGAGATATTGACGGATTCGCTGCTCTCTGCTGACCGGCATAGTCGCCCTCAAAGGTTCTGTCGAAGTAAAGAACTGTATTGCCCCATTTTAGACTGGTGCAATTCTGATTGGCAGGCAAGGAAACAAATCAACTCGCGTCGAAGATGACCGGAGTGCAACGTCGGCATGTCTCTTTGCCGCAGTCGCTCGCGCGATGTATGACGCTCGCATTATTTCAGCGATGCCGTATGTGATCTCCGTCACAGACGCTCACGCTGTTGCGCCCACCTATCGCAACGGGTGGAAGGGCCATTGCGGCCGCTCGGTTTTACAGAAATTTTATCACCTATCCATTTTTATCAGTTGGCGCCTGCACGCGCGGCTCCTGTCGCCGCGGGTGCAGGCGGCTTTCCGCCCGGCACGAGCCAGGCACTGGGCGCGACCACTGCGCCAAGCCTTTAGAAGGCGTAATCGCAAGGGATGAACGCCGGCCTTTGACGCGGTGCACTCTTGCCTTAGACTTCGGCCCTTAAACTTCGCCGATTGCGGCAATTGGGAATTTGGAACATGGCTTTTGGCGGCCCAAACGACAGAAACGATCTGCCGCGCCTGGCACGCATCGATCCAAAGCTGTTCGATATCCTGTTCAGCGGCTGCAAGGTCGAGCGCTACGCCGCCGGCCAGCATCTGTTCGTCCAGGAAGATGCCGCCGACCGGATCTACGGGGTGATGAGCGGCACGGTGGAAATCTCGATCTATTCGCCTGGCGGGCAGAAGCTGGTGGCCAATATCGAGCTGTCGCGCAGCCTCGTCGGCGAGATCGGCGCGCTTGACGGGCGGCCACGCACCGCCACCGCCATCTGCCTGACCTCTTCAGAGCTGGTTTCGCTCAGCAGGACACAACTCTTTGATCGCATTGAGAGAAATCCACCGCTGGCACGCGCGATGATCGAACTTCTGTGCGCCCGGCTGCGCTGGGTCAGCGGCGAACTCGGCGACCAGGCCTTCTTCGGCATCGAGGCGAGGCTCGCCAAACGCCTGGTCTTCCTGGCCAAGGTGATGGCCGACAGCGCCGGCTGGATTCCGATCTCGCAATCGGAACTCGGAGAGTTCCTCGGCGCCACGCGCGAGTCCGTCAACAAGACGCTCAACGACTGGCGCAACCGCTCGTTCATTGCCATCAAACGCGGCGGCCTGCGCATCACCGACACCGGGGCGCTGCGCCATATCGCCGAATCGCAGGACGACGACTGACGCCGATCCCGAATCAGCCCCGGCTAAGACTCAGAGCCGCGAAATCAGGTAGCGCAGCGCCGAGCGGCTGGGCATGAAGAAGTATCCACCACCCTTGGTGGTGACGAATTGCGGCATGTCACGGAGCGTCGTGACCTTTTCCCATGACGGAATGGTGAACCTGCCATCACCGCCGCGCGAACCAATCGTCGGGTCCTTTTCAGCGACGAGGCCCTGGAACGTGGCCGACGAAACCCAGGTCTGCTGAATGAATTCGTACTGGCGCTCTATGTCGGCGTTGAGGCACATGAACAGCAGCCCTTTTTCGACCTTGCCATTCTTGCCGTCCTGCTTCTCATAGGTACGGCCGACCCGCAGGATACGATGGCGCTTGCCGATATTGATCTGCGTATCGCGGTCCTCACCCAGCGTGTCGCGTGGGTTGGAACGGCGAATGTGGGCACCAAGCGGGCAGCGATGGCCTTGCGGATCCTCGGCGCCAGCGGCGAAGTTGTTGTCGATGACGCGTCCCGGATGATCGGGGTTGCGCACCAGCGAGCTACCGTTCTGCCAGCGGCCGAGCATCTTGGCGGCAATCCAGTCTTGCGTGATGGCTTGGTTGCCGAGTTGGCTCGCGACCAAGGCTGCAGCCTTTTTGCAGTAGTTGTTGAAGACGTCGACGTGCTGCTCGAACTGGCGAATAACCAGGAATGAACCGTTGCGCCCGAAATCGCGCGGCGGTGGCGGCAGGCCCGGAATCAGCCGGCTACGGCGCACCTGCGAAAGGATTCCGGTCCGATCGCGTGATGCGCTTACCGAGGGCGAGGCTGGATAGAACCCATGCTCATCACGATAGCCGAACAGGAACTCGCCGGGCGCGACCAGATGCATGGGCGCGGCGCCCCTGCTGGCGCGGGTCGTGCCCCGGACAATCGGCTGCGAAATCCCGTCCGCGAAACCGAAATGCTCGTAGGCTGGCCCACGTTCCGACCGATCGTCACGCTTTGCCCCGTCGGACGATTTCGTCTTCGTGTCGGTCGGACCCCGGTTTACGGCGAGCGGCAGTTCGGCGACGACCTTCATGCCTGCACCGGTCGTCTTTCGTCTCACGGTGGCAATCTCGGTCTTCAACCGTCCCAGGTCTTCAGCATAGCAGACGATGACCAGGTCCACAGGGTTCTCCAACGACCCCCACTCCCATTCGTCCGGGCCGTCGCGGCCTCGGTCGTCCAGTATGCGCCCACGCTCGGGATTGCCCATGCCATGGCGAAAGGCGATCGGAAATGTTTCCAGTGGATCGCCCTCCACACCCTCGTCGAGCCCAAACTGCCGCAGGCCACCGGGACCAAAGGCGACTATCATAGCTCGCCCGGCGGGCCTGCCTTCGCCGAAACTCGTCTGCTCGACAACGAAATCGAGCCAGGCTCTGCGCTTGGGCGCCGGCAACTTGTCCGGCACCCGGATCGCAAGCATATGCGAATAAGCGAGCGGGCCGAGCGGGCCGAAGAAGATGGACTGGATCTCGCCGGTTTCCAGCTGCTGTTCGAGAGGCGCCGGAAAGGCAGAGCTGATATTGGCCAGCAGCGAAGTGGTCTTTTGAACGGTGGTCGTTTCGCTCGCCGGGCGCCGTAGCGAACCGAACAAGCTCAGCCAGTCGCGCGCCTCGTTGCCGACGGCGGAAGCAATGCCGCGCCTGACCCGGGAATTGATCCGGATGCGCTCTGTGTTGATTTGGGGATAGGCGGAGTACCAGAACAGGGTCGGCACCTGCTGGCGCCGCGCCCAGCGCTTGAAACGATCGCCGTCGCGCGCGCCGTCCAGGAACAGCCATCGTGTGCGTGGATAGCCCACGGTGTTGCTCCACACGCCGGTCAGGCCAGCGGACGCCTTGGCGATGAAGTCCTCAAGATAGCTTTCCCAGCTGCCGCCGTAGTTGGAGAAGAACATCAATCGGTTGGAGCCGGGCAGCAGTATCCAGCGGGCGAAATGGATCGTGTTGATGGTGTTGAGGAAGCCTGGCTTGAACACCTTCTGGGCAGCTATCGAGATCAGGTAGAAAGAAAACCTGAGCGCCAGCCGCCGCAGGATGCCGGCCTTCATCGTCGAAATCGCAGTCAGATGGTTCTGTGCCGCGTGGCCCTCCTTGACGAGTATCGCGTTCAATTCAGATATGCCGATCGATGTGCTTTCCGGCCGATCCCTGTCCTCGCGGCGTCGCAGCGCCAGCAAGCACGAAAACGCCAGCAGCGCCGCTGCCACCAACACTCCAAGTCCCGACAACAGAAGTGAGGTGATTGCTACGGCTATGGCGGTGAAGGAGATTTCCTGGGAACTGATGTCGATAGATCTGCCGAACACCACACTGTAGGTCATGTACCAGCAAGCAGCCCAGATGATCGCCACCGTGACGAAGACCGGTGGTACCAGCAACGTCGTCATCAGGGCACGGCCCCAATGACCCGGCGGCTTTTCCAGCAGGCTCTCGGCCGGCTCGAACGCCCAGGCAAACGTCCCTAATGACTGGACATGCTGGCGAACTTCAGCGAGCACGGCAGGAGCGTTGCCGGCGCCTTTGCGTGGCCGCTCGACGATGTCGCGGACGGCTTCGAAAAGCTGCTGCTCGGCCTTGATACGCTGGACCGAGTGCCCCGGCGTGCCCGAAAACACCAGTCCGGCATTGCTGCCGAAGGACGGCGATATGTCGACATTGTGCTTGCGCAGGAAATCGTTCAATGCGCCGCCGTCGCGCAGATCGCAGACATCCTTGAAGATCGGCCGCAGCCGGTGCCCGATGGCGTGCGTGACCGCATCGATGACATCGTCGATGCTGCCGTCACCGGAAATCTCGAGAACCAGAGCTCCTTTTTCCTGACCGGAATCAGCGCCGATCTCGCCGGTGCCGACCACGGTCAGGCTGGTGAAGTGGACGGTGCCGGCAATATCGAGCGCGGTGCGGATATCTTCGACGGCCGGGTTGCCGAGGCTGGCAACCTTGTCGCGGACAGCATCCAGCGACGCGGATCGGGTGACCGGGCAGACCACCGTCACCATGGACTGCGTTACGGTGCGGCAGAGTTCTGCCCGTTCGAAATCGACCTTGAGGGTTTCGGGATAGGCGCCGATGCGGGTCATCCGCCCGGCCTTGCCGGGCATGCGGCGCACGCCCTGCTTCTGGAACAGGGCGCGCAGGCTTTCGCCGATCTGGATCCTGGCAATCTCGGCGCCGATGCACTGATGAATGCCGTGGCCGAACACCATGTAGTCGCGATACGGGCGCGATGTGTCGAACTGGTCCGGGTTCTGCACGGCTTCGGCATCGAACATCGCCGACAGCGTCGCCGGCATCACCACCGTGCCGGCTTTCACCAGGCGCTCGCGGCGCGTACCCTTGCCGATGATCGCGTCGCGGGCCGTGTAGCGCCAGGGGCCGACCCAGATCGGCTTGAAGCGCATGGCTTCAAGGACGGCCCTGTCGAGCTTGGCGGTATCGTTTTCGGCCAATGCGGCATCGATAGCCTGCCGTGCGTCGGGCCGCGACAGGATCACGTCGAGGCAATTGCCGGCGGCCAGCACATTGGTCGGGACGAAGCCGGCGATCATGCCCAGCATGATCGAATTGAGGTCGTCCCGCGACAGGCGGCCCTGATCCATCTGGACAACCAGCCTCGCCAGCGGTTGCTCGGCCTTCAAGCCCCGGTCCCTGGCCGACTGGATGGAGCGATCGATGACTTTGAGAAGACGGTCGCCCGCCACCACCGCGAGTTCGCGCATGACGGGGCTCGCCGTCGGGTCCGAAAAGAACAGCGCACTCAGCGCGATCGCCCAGTCGGCGAATTCGGATTCATCGTCGATCTCGACGCCGAAATAATCTCGACAGATGTGCACCGGGACGATCTTCATCAACCTGGAGATCGCATCGAAGCCGGGGCTGGCGCGCGTCATGATCTCTTGCGAATGACGCGCCGCGATCGGCCTGACGGCGGCTTCGACCTCGGCCGGCGGGAATGCACTCAGCACCGACGATTTCATGCGCCGGTAGTCGGCGCCGTCCTGCATGCCGAGGATGAAGTTGGATCCCCGGGCAAGCTCGGTCATTTCCGGGCCGTATGGGGTCTGGAATTCGTCGCCGCGCTCCAATATGTCGCGGACATCGGCGTTCTTGGTGACCACGAGAACGCCGAAAAGTTTGCCGGTCGGCCGGAAACGCCGCAACAAGGAAAGCGCCCAGCGGGGGTCTTCGGCCAGAGACCCGACGACGCGCGCAATCAGCCCTGTCTTGCGGATCCGGCCGAGATCGAACGGCGGCATTTCCGACAGCGGGCGCTGGTTTCTCTGGGCCGCGCTAATAGCGTCGAAATACTTCAGTTTGGTCATGCGCGTTCAAGCCCCCCGGCTATCCACGTCATTGCGATGCCGGCCGTTCAACGCCTAGGTTTGCATCGGCTGCACGTATGTGAATCTTTTCACAGTTGGTCCATGTTCCAGCCAGCACTGACGCCATGTTCATTTGGCCAGTTGGAAATTGGCGACGAGGAACTCGTTCGCGGCCTTGTCGGTGAACGGTATCCAGCGCACACGCTGTTCTGAAAAATCGGGATGCCGGGTGGCGAAAATGGCCATCTCGCGCCGCGCCTGTTCCGGCCGGCCGCTTCGCATCAGCGCGCCGATCTTCAGGAACCTGGAATAAAAATAGCCGGGAGACAGGTTGAGCGAGCGGTCAGCGGCAGCGATCGCCGCCGGCCAGTTCTCGACCAAACAATAGGCCGCCGTCAGTTCCCCCAGATTGTGGAAGCGGTAGAGGTCGAACGGGCTCAATCGCTCGGTATCGAGAAAGAACGGTATCGCTGACGCGGCATTGCCGAGCAGCAGCTGGGCGCTGCCCATGGCCGAGCGCGCGAAGGCAAAGCTCGGATTGATGTGGATCGCTTCCTCGAGATGGTCGACGGCCGACCGCGGTTCGCCGCGCATGATGTCGACGGCGCCGAGATGGGCGTGCGGGCGCGCATCCAGGCTGTCCACCAGCAACGCCTTGCGGGCAAACTGCTCGACCTTGTTCAAATCGTCGCTGTCGCCGAAACGCAGCCATGCCCGCCAGAAATACCACCACGCCAGTTCGTTGAGCACGGCGCTCGAGTTGGCGTCCTCGCGGTAGGCCTTCTGGAAGAACTCGAGTGCGGTTTCGGTGTCGCCGCGGGTGCGCCGGTTCATGTGCCAGCGGCCCCGTCGCACCAGTTGCCAGGTCTCCAGGCTTTCCCAGGGAACCTGGAAGGTGCGTGCCTGTTCCGCCCGGTCGACCTCCTTGTCCAGGATCGAAACGATCTCAGCGCCGATCTGGTCGCGCAGGTTGAAGATGTCGACCAGATCGCGATCGAAGCGCTGCGACCACACCAGCCGCCCGTTGGACGCGTCGGCCAGCGCGGTGTTGAGGCGGATCTGGCCACCATTGCGCATCAGCGTGCCGCTGACGATGTAGCGCGCGCCGAGCGCGTTGCCGATCACCCGCGTGCCCAGCGTGTCGTCGCGGAACTGGAAGCTGGAGCCCTTGGCGATGACCGAGAGCCATCTGGTGTTGGAAAGACCATAGATGATGTCCTCGGCGATGCCGTCGGCCATGTAGCCGATGTCATGCTCGCCGCCATCGGCGTGGAAGGGCAGGACGGCGATCGCCGGCGGCCCCTTGGACGACAGCTTCTGCTGCGCATTGGCCTGGGGAATGGCGGCGAACGACGCAGCCGGCGAGGATCCGTTGCCACTGCGGCCGGCGATCAGAACGCGCACCGGCAAGGCGATGTTCTTCAGCATGAATTCGCCGAGATCGGTGAATTCGGCCGCCGTCTTGTCCTTCACATGGTGCCAGGTCGTCTCCGAAACGGCGAGACCGTCGCCCGGCGCGAATTCCTGGATTCTCGCGGCGATGTTGACGTCGTCGCCGTAGAGGCGTCCACCACGCACGATGACGTCGCCGGTGTTGATGCCGGCCCGAAACGGCATGCGCATGTCGTCGGCAACCTCGGCGTTGAGGGCGACGATGCGGCCCTGGAAATCAAAGGCCGCGCGCAACGCCTCGATCGGATTGCCGAACTCGGCCATGATGCTGTCGCCGGCGTCGCCGAACGTGCGGCCGCCAAATGTGCCACAGCTGTCGGCGATGATGTCGCGCCGTTCCTCGAATGCCGCGACAGCAGACTCGTCGTCGATGCCCATCAGCCGGGAGAACCCGACGGCATCGATAGAAATGATTGTCGCCAGCTGACGGGTGTAGTTCCGTACAGCCATGTTCGAGCCCCCGCTCCCTTTCTGGTTCTGGTCCAGCACAGGCGACGACCCGTTCCTGAAACACTTCGCCGCGCGCTGAGAGATGAAGATTCCGGCGGGGTTGGCGCACCATGCCACCCCGCCAGGACCAGAAGTCTAGCAGGGTCTTGGGCAAAGCTCTACCACCATCGGGTTGTCCAGCGCGGGCCGTGGCAGCACTCATGGTTGGCCGGCGGTTGGCGCAAATATTGGCGTGCCGTCGCTCTGAGCGCGGAGATCTAGGGCTTCACGGAAGCTGCGCGATGTCAGCTCTCGGAACAAACTGTGCTGCCTGCGAGTTTCCGGTGCGGTTCATACCAACGTGAAATGAGGGTAATCATGCGAAATCTTGTTCTGGCGACCGGTGTCGTCGTTCTTCTGGCCGGCTCGACGGCCTTTGCCGCGGATGACAGCCCACTGCCGCCGACGAATGCCCAGAAACTGTCGGCAATCATCGCCAAGGTCGAGCAGCGCGATGGCTTTCGCTATGTGAAGGAGGTCGACTGGGACAAGGACGGCTACACCGTCACCTATTACACCGCCGACAAGGCGAAAGTCGAAATCACCTTCGATCCCGTGACCGCCGAACCGAAATAGCGCCGATACCGCACCGCTTCGGCAATTCCGTCCGCCGCGTTTTCGCCTAGAATGGTGGCAGTTGTCGGACAACGGGGCGACCATGCTTTCTTCCAATCGAATTGCCAACGCGCTTGCGCTTGTCGTCGCACTGGCTGGCGGGGCGGTCTACCTTGGTCCAGCGCGTGCCGACGGACCATCCTTCGACTGCCGCAAAGCCCGCCTGCCGGTGGAAAAGGCGATCTGTGCCGACCCGCAACTGTCGGCAATTGATGCCTTGGTGGCCGAGGCCTTTACGGGTTTCGAGCCAGCCTTTGGCGGCGACAAGCGCAAGATCGCCCGTGCGCTCATCGCCGACAGGAACGCCTGTGGGCAGGATGCCGCCTGCATCGTCAGCGCCCAGAACAATGCGCTGCAGACCTACGGCAATGCGCCGTCCTGGGTGCAGGACTACAACATCGCCCTGATCGGCAAGAAGGCGCTCGACACCGCGGCCCGCCATCCGGGCAGCCTCGACCAGCCCCTGCCCTCGTCGATCGGCCAATGCGCCTTGACCCACATCACCGCGCTGACGACGCGGCTCGGCGACGACCCGCTGGAAACCGCCGGCCCTGAAGCCGGCAGCCTGGCGCGGTTCAGCAATGGCGGCGCCGGGGTTTCCTACGAGCGGGAGCCTGGCCTTGCCAGTTCGAAAGCCGGCGATCCTGTCGTCATGTGCCTGATATCGATCCCGAGGGATTGTCCGCAGGGCGACGAGCGCGGGCGGGTCTATTACGCCGTCGACCTCACGATAAAAGGCACATGGGTTTTGCCGGATTCACAACATCTATGCGGCGGCGCCTGAAGATTTGCCGCAAAGCACTGCTGGATGCACTCTTGCGCCGATCCGCCTTTGATGGCTGAGTGCGCGTAACAGTTGCAGGGCACGGGGGTGCATGGCCATGGTTAAGCATGTTTTGAAGCGCATCCTGATGATGCTTGCCGGCTATTTCGTTTCGGTGCTGATCGGATTGTTCGCGGTCGTGGCGATATATTGCGCACTCGCCGTATTGCCCAACGCGCCGGACTATTTCGGCGCCATGCAATTTTCGCCCATTGTCGTGCTGCTGTGGCCGCCGCTCGGCATGGTCGTCTATTTCCTGACGATCGTGCTGACCGGCCTGCAGACGCTGATCTTCGCGCTGCTCGCCGAATTCTTTGCCCTGCGCAATTTCCTGGTGCACATGCTGTTTGGCGCCGCTGCCGCTGCAGCCGGCTTCTTCCTGGTCTGGCCGGCCGCGGAAGAGGATGCCGGACGCTGGGCCGATATCGGCATCATCGCCGCCGCCGGCCTCGTAGCCGGCCTGGTCTATTGGCTGATCGCGGGCCGCGACGCCGGCTTCCGGCGTCCGCTCATCCAGCGCTGATCGCAGGAAACGGGCGACCGTCTATCGGCCAAAAATCTAATAAAACCAGAGAGTCAAAGTGAGTTCCTCGTTTCGTTGAACGAGGAACTCCGCTGGTTCAGCTCGTCGGCGAACGCACCGCTTCGGTCGCGTCCAGCGCCTGCATCAGCCGCGTGTCGCGGTCGTAGACGTCGTTGAAATATTCGACTTTGCCGGACAGGTCCGGCCAGGCAGTGAAGTAGGAGACATAGACGGGAATCGTGCGTGTCACGTCTTCGCTGGCATGGCCGTGCTTGAGCTTTTCGGCGATGTCGTCGACCGAGACGCCGAGCACCGCCGCCGCCATCCCACGTGGATCCTGAAGGCGAATACAGCCATGGCTGAGCGCCCGCATATCGCGCTGGAAGAAGGATTTTTGCGGCGTGTCGTGCATGTAGATGGCGTGCTTGTTGGGGAACAGGATCTTCAGTTCGCCCAGCGCATTGGCTTCGCTCGGCTGCTGGCGCACGCTGTAGGGAATGTTGGCGCCGTAGGCGCCCCAATTGACCGAGGAAGAGGGAACCCGCCTGCCGCGCGAATCGGTCACCTCGTAGCCGGCACGGTCGAGATAGCCCGGATCGCTACGCAGCCTTGGCAGCATCTCGTTGACGATGATCGACTGCGGCACGCCCCAATAGGGATGGAAATCGACCTGCTTGATCTCCTTGAAGAAGAAGGCGGTCTGGTTGGTGGTCCGGCCTATGACGACGCGGGTCTTCAGCTTCTCCTCGCCATTGTCGATATAGCTGGCGGTGAAGGCGGGCTGGTTGATGAACACCCGCGGGCTGCCGAGATCGGACGGCAGCCAGCGCAATTCTTCCAGCGCGACCTGCACCTTCTGCAGCCTGTCTGCCTTGGATGCGCCGGCGAGCGAGGCGACGGTGCGCGGGCCGATGACCCCATCGCCCTTCATGCCGGCCTTCACCTGCACGGCCTTGATGATCGGAACCAGTTCGGGAACATAGACATCGCTGGTGCCGAGACGAGACAGGATCTCGCCATAGGCGCCGCCCATCTCGTCGTCGAGATTGCGCGCGATCAGCGTCAGCAGCTTCGGCAGTTCGGCGCTGGTCTCGCCGGGCTTCAGCAACAGCTTGGGATCGACGACGATTTCGTTTTCGGCGCTCGCCTGCAGCGATTCAAGTTCGACGCGCAGCGCCTGATATTCCGCGTTCTGCGGGTGCCGCGATTCGAGGTAGGTGCGCACTTCCTGGGTGTGGGCCAGCGTCTTGAGCGCGCCTTCCATGTCGACCGGCTTCGGCGGAAATTCATAGTAGCCGGTGATGCGATTGGGATCGACGCGCCCGCTCTGGGCGTCACGGGCATAGCGCAGCACGCGCGCCGACAGCGCCATCTCGAAGCGCACGAGTTCCTTCAGATGGGCATCGGCATTGACCGCCGATGCGTTGGCTGCCGGCACCTCGACCGTGTAGTCGGCCGATGCGAGGCCATAGCTCGCGGCCTCGCCAAGCACCCTCACCGCGTCCTGGGCGCGGGCATTGGGATTGCCATCATTCACCCAGATGAAATCAGGATTGGCAGAGTAATAGGCAATCAGTGCCTTGGCGATATCGGGCTCGGCATAGAGTTCATAGTCGCTGAGGCCTGCAACGGCTTCACGGAAGGCAGTGCTGGTTGCCGACGGCACAAAGGCGGCGTCTTCAGCTGTTGCCACCTGGGGAGGTGCTGCCACCAATGCGGCAAAGTCGACGCGCACCAGCCGGTCGGCCTTGTAGGTGTAGTAGGACGGGCTGCTGATTCTGGTGCCGCCACCGCCCGATACGGCGGGCTTCGGCTTGCGCTTTGGCGGCGGCGGGAATTCGCCTTGCGGACTGTGCTTGACGCCACCGCCGAACAGCATGTCGAACAGGCCTTGCGCGCTTGCCTGCGGCACACCGAAGGCCAGTGCTGCCGCCACTGCAAGCGGCATCACGGTGGCTTTATTTCCGAGGAATTTCATTAATCACCCGCTCCGGCTGCAAGCCGGCTCCCGTTCCGCGCCGCTAGACGATCTTGCCAACCGCATGGCGGATGTAAGGCGCTACCATACCGATTCATACCGATTTCGTTAAGCTTCCATAAATTTCCGCAGGCCTGTTGCAGAACGGTTTCACAACATCGTGACGTCTGGAGCGGCGTTGCCGCTCCAGACCGGTCAAAGCGGCTGCTGCTTCAGGCGTTGGCGCCACCGTCGATGGTGAGCGCGGCGCCGGTGACGAAGCGCCCTTCCGGACCGGCGAGCCAGGCAACCATGCCGGCGATCTCGTCAGCCTTGCCGAAGCGGGGCGTCGCCATCTTCCGCCGCTGGTGTTCGGCATGCGGGCCTTCGGCCGGGTTCATGTCGGTGTCGGTCGAACCGGGATGAACGACGTTGGCGGTGATGCCGCGCGGACCGAGGTCTCGCGCCAGCGCCTTGGTCAGGCCGACCAGCGCAGCCTTGCTGGTCGAATAGGCGCTGAGGCTGGTGTCGGTGACGCGCTCGGCCAGATTGCTGCCGATCGAAATGATGCGGCCGCCCTCGCCCATGTGAGCCGCTGCCGCCTTCGAGGCCACGAACGGCGCTCTCAGATTGACCTCAATGGTCTCGTCAAAGTCGGCCAGCGACATCTGTTCGATGGGCGCCGCGCGCCAGATGCCGGCGCTGTTGACCAGGATGTCGAGCCGGCCGAAGGCATTCACCGCCTCGGTGACCGAGCCTTCGATGGCGGCGGCGTCGCGATTGTCGGCTTGGATGGCGATCGCGCGACCACCTGCCGCTATAATCTCGGCGACGACAGCTTGGGCCGGCGCCGCACTGTTGACATAGGTGATGGCAACGTCGGCGCCATCGGCCGCAAGCCGTTTTGCTATCGCAGCACCTATGCCGCGGCTGCCGCCGGTGACCAGTGCTGCCTTGCCGTTCAATCCGTTCGCTGACATGTCATTTCTCCGTTATGTAACGATCGATACATAAATATCTGGCAACCTTGCCTGGCGACGTCAAGTGAATTATGTATCGATCAACACAGAAAAGATCGTCATGCCGGAAAGAGGCCGTCCCCGCACCTTCGATCGAACCGCCGCCTTGCGGCAGGCGATGGAGCTGTTCTGGGCCAAAGGCTATGAGGGCACCTCGATCGCCGACCTGACCGCGGCGATGGGGATCAGCTCGCCCAGCCTCTATGCCGCCTTCGGCAGCAAGGAGGCGCTGTTTCTGGAAGCGACCGAGTATTACACCCGCAACGAAGGCACCGAGATCTGGAGCGCGCTGGACGAAGCGCCGACGGCATGCCAGGCGATCGAGAATTTCCTGCGCCAGACGGCAAAAGCGTACTCTCAGGACGACCGCCCGCAGGGCTGTCTCATCGCGCTGGGCGCACTGCACCAGGATTCAAGCAGCGGCGCGATCTGCGATGATTTGCGCCGCCGCCGCACCGAAAACCACACCCTCTTGCTGAGACGGCTGGAACGCGGTGTGGCGGAAGGCGAATTGCCGGCGGGCTTCGACAGCAACGCGGCGGCGACCTTCTATGCGACGGTCCAGCACGGCATGTCGATCCAGGCCCGCGACGGCGCCTCGTGCGACGCGCTGATGGCCACAGTGGCCGGAGCGATGGCGGCGTGGCAGGGCCTGGTCGGAACAGCGTGACAAAGCGCGGAGCTTGTGCTGGAAATCCAGTCGGCGGCGAAATGCGCCGGGAGGGATCATCCGTGAAAAAAGGGTATCGCGAGTTGCTCGACGAGGCCAATGCCGAGATCGAGGTGGTCTCGCCCGAGGAAGCGGCCGGGCTGCTCGACGACGAGGACACCATCTTCGTCGACCTGCGCGATCCACGCGAGATCGAGCGGGACGGCCAGATCCCCGGCGCCAAACATGTCACTCGCGGCATGCTGGAATTCTGGATCGATCCCGAAAGCCCTTACCACAAGCCGTTCTTTGCCTCGGGCAAGAGCTTCGTCTTCTTTTGCGCCGGCGGCTGGCGCTCGGCGCTGGCCACCAAGACGGCGCAGGATATGGGGCTGTCGCCGGTCAAGCACATCCTTGGCGGCTATACCGCCTGGAAGGCGGCCGGATTGCCGGTCGAGCCGGGCGGCAAGAAGAAGGGCTAGCTCACCGCTCCGGCGTTGTCGGAGTCGACAATACACCCATTGGAATCAATGCAGTATCGGCTCGCGCTCGTTTTTGACAAAAGTCACAGCGCGTTCGACAACACCTTTGTCGGCGAGAATGCGACGGTGGCCGAGCCCATCGGCCCAGTGCAGCCGCACATGGCTGCCGGCGCCGGCATAACGTGTGGCATGATCGGCGGGGACTTCGCGGTCGTCCGGCGCGTGGATGACCAGCGTCGGCACCGGCGCCTCAGCCAACTGGCGGTCGCCGGTGAATTCATGCAGCGGCCGGCCCGACAGCCTTTTCACCTGATCGGCCATGGAAACCTGCGAACGCGGACCGACATTGAGCATGCGGCTGAAGTCGGCGAAGATCGCCGGCAGGGAACTTGGCGCGGCGACCAGCACCAGCCGCTCGGCCGCGACGGGCTGGATACCCTTGATCGAACCGGCAATGGCATTGGCGGCGACGGCGCCACCGAAGGAATGGCCGACGATCGCCTTGAACGGACCGAACCATTCGCCGGCGACCCTGACCGCCTCGACCGCATTGACCATATTGAGATGACGGCCCAGCGACTGGCCATGG
This sequence comes from Mesorhizobium sp. M0615, assembly GCF_040320805.1. Lineage (NCBI taxonomy): Bacteria > Pseudomonadati > Pseudomonadota > Alphaproteobacteria > Hyphomicrobiales > Phyllobacteriaceae > Mesorhizobium > Mesorhizobium sp. M0615. The sequence goes on from NZ_JAMYQI010000004.1 coordinate 401,624, forward strand.
CCCGGCAGGTCGAGCGAGGCGACCCGGTAGCCCGCATCGCGAAAGCCTTCGATCAGCGCCCGCATATATTCCGTGCGCGAACGCCAGCCATGGACCACCAGCACCGTGCCGGCGGACGCCCTGCGCGGCTCGGGCCGGAATTCGTGCACCATGACGCAGCCGGCCTTGGTCGTCAGCCGATGATGGCGCGCCTCGGCCATGAAGCCGGCGGCGCGGTCGACCGCACGCCGCTCGCCGTCGCTGAGCGCCTTCACGCTCGGCGTGCGGCAGAACAGTTCGAAGGCCGCGCGCCCGCTCAGACGCGGCGCCACAAGCTCGGCCGCGCCGAACACGCCCCGGATGACCTTCAGTCCAAATGATGCCATAGTGGCGATCCATCCATTCCGTTCACGCATGAACATAATAGTTCAAACATGAACATTAAACAAGAGCTGCCCTGGGACAACCCGCGCTTTCGCAACTGGGTCGCGGTGGCGCGCGCCTGCCATGTGCTGGAGCGTGCGCTGGCGGTAAAGCTGGCGCCGCTGGATCTCAAGCCGGCGCAGCTCGACGTGCTGATGAACCTCTATCGCCATCCCGGCATGTCGCAGCACGATCTCGCCCGCAAACTGCTGGTCGGCCGCTCCAACATCACCATGCTGTTGCCGCAGCTCGAGGCGCGCGGCCTGCTGCGCCGCGAAGGCGATGAGAAGGACAAGCGCGTGCTGCGGCTGACGCTTACCGAGGCCGGCACGGAGCTCCTGATGAAAGCGCTGAAGGTGCATATGGCGCTGATCGAAAAGGCGATGAGCCAGTCGACAGCGGAACAGTGCGACATGATCGGCGAACAGATGCGCAAGATCTATGACGTGCTGAAGGATACCTGAGCCGTTCGATCCACGCGCCTCCCACCTCACCACATCGTCTTCTTCGCCCGCTCCGGCCATTCCTTGTCGTAAGTACCGGCATCGATATTCTTGCGGCTGGTGACTTCCAGGATTGTTCCGGGTGTCGGCAGCGATTTCGGGTCGACGTGCTTTGCCGGGTTCCACAGCTCCGAGCGAACGATGGCGCGGGCGCACTGGAAATAGACCGAATCGACATCGACCACGGTGACCGAGCGCGCCGGCTTGCCTTCGACGGCGAAGGAGGCGCAAAGCGCGGCGTCGGTGGTGATGCGGGCGCGGCCGTTGACGCGCAGCGTCGTGCCCGAACCCGGCACAAGAAACAGCAGCCCGACGCGAGGATCGCGGATGATGTTCTTAAGCGAATCGGCGCGGTTGTTGCCGCGCCTGTCCGGCATCATCAGCGTTTTCGGGTCATGCATGCGCACAAAGCCGGCGAGATCGCCGCGCGGCGAACAGTCCAGCCCTTCCGGCCCGCTCGTCGCCAGGGCGACAAAAGGCGAGGCTTCGATGAAGGCGGCATATTCGGGAATGACGTGGTCGAGTTCCTTGACCGTCGACGCTTCGCCGGGCAGGCCGTAGAGGGCTTCGAGCTGTTCGACCGTGGCGATGTCAGACATTTTCCCGTCTCCGAACTGTTGCCAGCGTTACCCCCAATCAATGACGTTTTGCCGACAGTGCCGAACTAGCGGTCGCGGCTCAGTCCCTTCTCCTGGAGCTCGGCGAGATAGGCATTCCAGCGCGCGTCCTTTTCGTGGCCAAGCGTGTGAAGATAGTTCCAGGTGAAGATGCCGGTGTCGTGGAAATCGTCGAAGGTGATGCGCACTGCGTAGTTGCCGACCGGCTCGATCTTCAGGATGGCAACGTTGCGCTTGCCGGGAACCGTCACCCGCTGGTCCGGCGAATGGCCCTGCACCTCGGCCGAGGGTGAAGCGACGCGCAGCAGTTCGGCCGGCAGTTCGAACGGCCGATGATCGGGAAAGGTGACGGACAGCAGTTTTCTGTCCTTCGAGACCCTGAGTTCCTTCGGCGCCGTCATTGTTCTGCATCCCGCATCAATCCGCCCTTCCCTACGCTGCTTCGCGCGAGCGGAAAAGGCCATTTGGACCCGGCCGACATCGGATGTCGGCCAGGGAATGTCACCAAAGATCGAGAGCGGCTATCTTGAATGGCGGGTTGGATCGTATCACATAGCCGTATATAACGGCGCCACTCGCAGCATTGGAAACGCTTGAACGCATGGACATGATCGATCCCTTCGGTCGCACGATCAGCTACTTGCGCGTGTCGGTCACCGACCGCTGCGATTTCCGCTGCACCTATTGCATGGCCGAGGACATGGCGTTCCTGCCCAAGAAGGACCTGCTGTCGCTCGAGGAACTCGACCGGCTCTGCACCGTCTTCATCGAAAAGGGCGTGCGCAAACTGCGCCTCACCGGCGGCGAGCCGCTGGTGCGCAAGAACATCATGCATCTGGTGCGCCAGCTGTCGCGGCACCTGAAGAGCGGCGCGCTGGAAGAGTTGACGCTGACCACCAATGGCTCGCAGCTGTCGCGCTTTGCCGCCGAGCTTGCCGATTGCGGTGTCGAGCGCATCAATGTCTCGCTGGATACGCTCGATGCCGACAAGTTCCACGCCATCACCCGCTGGGGCCATCTCGGCAAGGTCATGCAAGGCATCGATGCCGCGCAGGCGGCGGGGCTGAAGGTGAAGCTCAACGCCGTTGCGCTGAAGGACTTCAACGACGTCGAGCTGCCGGAGATGATGCGCTGGGCGCATGGCCGCGGCATGGACTTGACCGTCATCGAAACCATGCCGATGGGCGAGATCGACGCCGACCGGACCGACCAGTATCTGCCGCTATCGCTGCTGCGCGCTTCGCTCGAGCGCCAGTTCACGCTGAGCGACATCCCCTACAAGACCGGCGGTCCGGCCCGCTACGTCCATGTCGCAGAGACCGGCGGCAGGCTGGGCTTCATCACGCCGATGACGCATAATTTCTGCGAAAGCTGCAACCGCGTGCGGCTGACCTGCACCGGCACGCTCTATATGTGCCTGGGTCAGGAGGATGCCGCCGACCTGCGCGCGCCGTTGCGTGCCTCAGAAGGCAACGAGCTGGTCGCTGCTGCCATCGACGAAGCGATCGGCCGCAAGCCGAAAGGCCATGATTTCATCATCGACCGCCGCACCAGCCGCCCCTCGGTATCCAGGCATATGAGCGTCACCGGCGGCTGATTTTTTCCGAGATTTGGTGCAAGGAGTGTCTCCATAGAGCAGTTCACCGTTTCACGGCGAACCGCTCTATGTCTTTGTTTTTTGCGCAATTCCGGACGGAAAACCGATCACACTTTTCCTGGAATTGCTCTAGTTCACTGGAGACATCGAATGAAGCGTCTTTCCATTGGATTGGCAGTTGCACTGATAGCGGCAGGCAGCGCCAATGCAGCGCCGTTCACCTACACCAATGCGCGCTTCGGCACGGTCTGCACCTTTCCCGACGACTCTTCACCGATCGCCAGCCCGAGCCGTACAATGGCGACGGACAGCAATGGCTCAGCGCCGACGGCGCCAGCCTGATCTGCTCCGGTATTTTCAACGTCAGTGACGACACCCCAAAGAGCTTCGTCGCCGAGGAGAAGGCAATCAAGGAAGCGGGCTACCAGATCAGCTACAGCAAGACCGGCAAGAACTGGGCGGTGCTGCCGGGACTGAAGGATGGCAAGATCTTTTACGAACGGCGCCTGTTCGGCAAGGACGGCGTCATCCGCACCGTGCGGATCGACTATCCGCCGGCCGTTAAAGCGAAATACGATCCGCTGGTCGGCGCCATTGCCGGCAGCCTCAAAGGACCGTGAGCTTTTCGGACACACACCAGAAAAAGTCTCATGCGCATATAGCTGGCGGATTTACCGCAAGCGCGTTCGAGCCTAGATTCCTGGACATAGCGGCTCGTCGCTCGGTTTGGGGGAATACGACATGCGCACATTCTTACTTTCTCTTGCACTGCTTGGGTTTGCCGCCGCGCCGGCAGCAGCACAGTCCATCGGTGGCAGCTACACCGTCGCGGGCACCAATTTCGACGGCTCGAAATATGGAGGCGAAGCCACCATCACACTGACCAGCGAGACCACCTGCACCATCCATTGGGAGACGGGCGGATCATCGTCGCACGGCATCTGCATGCGCAACGACGATGCCTTTTCCGCCGGCTATGTCATGGGCAAGGAAATCGGTCTCGTCGTCTACAAGGTAGAAGATGACGGCTCGCTGCACGGCCTGTGGACCATCGCCGGCAAGAACGGCAGCGGCACCGAGGTGCTGACCCCGAAATGAGCCTGCTGGTCATCCGGCCAGCCCTCTTAGCGATTTTGTGGGCCACGGGTGAAAATCCGTGGCCTATTTCTTTGACGTTGCTGTCTTGCCGCCGGCTGCTACAGGCTTGGGCGGTTCACCGTTTCGCCGAAACGTCGAACCGCTTTATTCTTTGTTTTCACGCAATTCCGGACGGAAAACCGTTTCACACTTTTCCTGGAATTGCTCTTGCAAAACCGGTAACGCCCTTGCCTCTTTCCCCAAACATTCGCGGCGCGCTGTGCATGATGGTGGCCATGATCGGCTTCACCCTCAACGACGCCATTACCAAGTTCTCGTCGGAATCGATGAACATGGCGCAAGTCATGCTGGTGCGCGGCGCCTTTGCGTCGCTGCTCGTCGGCCTGCTCGCCTGGCAGCAAGGCGCGCTCGCACGGCCGGGCTCGATGCTGCAGCCGCTGGTGGCGCTTCGCGTGATCGCCGAGGCCGGCGCCACCGTCGCCTTCCTTGTCGCATTGGCGCATCTGCCGATCGCCAATGTCTCCGCGGTGCTGCAGGCGCTGCCGCTGGCGGTGACGATGGGGGCGGCACTCGTATTCAGCGAAGCGGTCGGCTGGCGGCGCTGGCTGGCGATCGCGGTCGGCTTTGGGGGCGTGCTGATCATCGTGCGGCCAGGCTTCGAAGGCTTCAGCATCTATTCGCTGTACGCACTCGTCAGCGTCGCCTGTTGCGCAGTACGTGACCTCGCCACCAAGCGCATCCCGAGGGCTATCCCGACCTTGCTGGTGTCGACGGCAACGGCAATCGCCATGACCATCGTTGGCGCCGTGCTGCTGTCGCCGATGGGCGGCTGGACGCCGATGTCCGGCAAAGGCACGGCACTTTTGGCATTGGCGGCGGTGCTGGTGCTGATCGGCTACCAGTTCATCATCATGGCAATGCGGGCCGGCGACATCTCCTTCATTGCGCCATTCCGCTACACCGCCCTCTTTTGGTCGATGCTGCTTGGCCTCATCATCTTCGGCGATGTCCCCGACCTGCCGATGATCGTTGGCTCCGCCATCATCATCGGCTCCGGCCTCTACGCGCTCTATCGCGAACGGGTCGTCGGCCGGCAGAAGCCGGCGGCCGAAAGCGCTGGACCCGACATGGCGCCGGACGGCATATAGGTTGGCCATGAGCCAAGACATTGCAGGAATTATCCTGGCCGGAGGCCTGTCACGGCGCATGGGCGGCGGCGACAAGACTTTGCTGGCGCTTGGCGGGCGTCCGCTTCTCGACCATGTCGTTGCCCGCCTGGCGCCGCAGGTCGGATCGCTGGCGCTCAGCGCCAATGGTGACCCGGCGCGCTTCGAGGCGGCCGGTCTTCCGGTTCTCGCCGATATGGTCGAAGGCTATGCCGGACCGCTTGCCGGAATCCTCACCGGCCTCGAATGGGCGGCAGCGAACACCGCTTGCACGGCATTGGCGACGGCCCCCGGCGACACGCCGTTTCTGCCGGTGGATCTGGTGGCAAAGCTGGCCGCTGCCGCGACCAGTCGGCCGGGCTCGATGGCGGTTGCCAGTTCCGGCGGCAGGCGGCATCCGACCTTCGCGCTGTGGCCGCTTGGGCTAGGCCAGGCACTCCGCCACTTTCTGATCCACGAGGACAACAGGCGCGTCTCCGCCTTCATCGAGCGGCACGACTGTGTCGAAGTGGAATTTCCGTTGCTGACCCACGGCAGTGACGAGATCGACCCGTTCTTCAACATCAACACACCGCACGACCTTGCGGTGGCCGAGCGTCTGTTGCAGAGCATCGGCCCATGAACATCTTCGGCATCACCGGCTGGAAGAATTCCGGCAAGACCACACTGACCGAGAAGCTGGTCACAGAGCTCGTCCGGCGCGGCTGGACGGTGTCGACGGTCAAACACGCCCATCATGAGTTCGACATCGACAAGCCTGGCGCCGACAGCTTTCGCCACCGCCAGGCGGGCGCCACCGAGGTCGCGGTGGTGTCGGGCAAACGCTGGGCGCTGATGCATGAATTGCGCGGTGAGGACGAGCCGACGCTGGAGACGGTCCTGTCGCGGTTGGCCCCGTGCGACATCGTGCTGGTCGAAGGCTACAAGCGCGAGGCGCACAAAAAGATCGAGACCCGGCGGCGGGAGGCCAAGGACCGCTCGCCGCTGTCGGCGAACGACGGACATATCGTGGCGATTGCCGCCGACTTCGCGGTTACCGGCGAAAGCCTGCCTGTGTTCGATCTTGACGACACGGGAGGGATAGCCGACTTCATCGAGCGCATGACCGGCCTCAAACCTTGAGGCCCCTGCCCTCGCCCGGGTCAGCCGCCCTCTTCAGCCGTTGCATTGTCTAAGCGCGTCGCGCCTGAACGGCCTCATGCGACGCTTCAGGTTGTTTTATTTATGCATGTCGTCGTCCCAAAACCGCTGCGCACTTTTGGGCGACATGCACTAACCCGGCGTCGGCATTGGCTGGACCCGCAAATCCCGCAAGCAACGGTTTTACAGTTGCTTTTCTCCCGAAAACAGTGGGAGTATCGCGCCAGCGGGCGGTCAAAAGCACCGCCCCACAGAGCCGTTCCGGAACGACGGCCGGGAGCCATAAAGAGAGGACTATCATGCGTATTGCACTGCGTATCGCGCTCGCCGCATCGGCTGCGCTGCTGACGCTCGGCGTCGCCCAGGCTCAGGAAACGACCCTGAGAATCGGCACCGAAGGCGCCTACCCCCCATTCAACAACCTGACCTCCGACGGCCAGCTCGTGGGCTTCGACATCGACATCGCCAAGGCGCTCTGCGACGAGATGAAGGTCAAGTGCACCTTCGTCGCCCAGGATTGGGACGGCATCATTCCGGCCCTGCAGGCCGGCAAGTTCGACGCCATCGTCGCCTCGATGTCGATCACGCCGGAGCGCGCCGAGAAGGTCGACTTCACCCACAAATACTACAACACGCCGTCGGCGATCGCGGTACCCAAGGATTCGACCCTCAAGGGCGTGACCAAGGAAGACCTGGCCGGCAAGACCATCGGCGTCGCAACCACCACGACGCATTTCAATTATGCCTCGAAAACCTATACGGACAGCACGGTCAAGGGCTATCCGAGCAGCCCCGAAGAGCAGGCCGATCTCGCCAATGGCCGTCTCGACGCGATCGAGGACGATATCGTCGTGTTGCAACAGTTCCTGGATTCGCCTGATGGCGCCTGCTGCAAGATTCTCGGCCAGCCTTCGCCGCAGCCGGTCGATATCTTTGGACCGGGCGCCGGCATCGCCGTGCGCAAGGGCGAGACGGATCTGGTCAACAAGTTGAACAGCGCCATCGACGCAATCCGCGCCAACGGAAAGTACAAGGAAATCAACGACAAGTACTTTAAGTTCGACGTCTTCGGCGCCGAGTCCTGATCGTCTGAAACAAGGCGGCAGGGGAAGTTTCCTCCTGCCGCCTTGGCCTGACAGAAGTGGAGACAAGACCCGTCAATGCCAAGCCAGAACATATGGATACTTCTCACTTGGGGACCCGATGGCTGGATTGACGATATTGCCTATGGCGCACTGGTCACCATTGCGCTCGCGCTGGCGACACTGCCGATCGGCCTGACGATCGGCTTTTTCGTCGCCTGGGCAAAACAATCCGAAGAGCCGTCGCTTCGCGTGGCTGCCAACATCTACACCACGGTGTTTCGCGGACTGCCGGAACTGGTGACGCTTTTCCTGTTCTTCTTCGGCATGCCGATCCTCTTGCAGTATGTCATCCGTCTGTTCAGGCCGGAAGCGACGGTCGATGTCGACAGCTTCCTCGCCGGCATGATCGTGCTGTCGCTTATCTTTTCGTCCTATTCCAGCGAAGTCTTCCTTTCGGCCTTTCGCGCCATTCCGAAGGGCCAGTATGAAGGCGGCTATGCCATCGGGCTGTCGAAATGGCAGACGATGCGCAAGGTGATCCTGCCGCAGCTGCTGCGCATCGCCTTCCCCGGCCTCGAAAATTGCTGGCTGAGCCTGCTCAAGGACACGGCCCTGGTGTCGGTCGTCAATCTGGCTGAAACCTTGCGCAACGCCGGCGTCGCGGCCCGTGTCACCAAACATTCCTTCCTGTTCTACAGCGTCGCGGCGATGGTGTTTCTCATCCTTGCCATCCTGTCGTCGATCGCCACCGGCTTCATCCTGCGTTCGCTCGGGCGGAGGGAGGCACGATGAGCGTCGTGACGCGCGCCGCCGTCGACATCGAGAAGCCACCACCACGGGCGCGGGGCTGGCCGCGGGCCCGTGTCGTCGGCTATGCACTGGTCGGCTTCTGGATCCTGTTCGGCATCGGCATCGCCGTCTATCTGGTTTACGCCTGGAATGGCGAGTTCTTCGCCAGATACGCGCCTGCCTATCTGCAGGGCTTGGGAACCACGCTTGCGCTGGTGGCCATCTCGATGGTGCTCGGCGCGCTCTTTTCGCTGCCCGTCACCTATGCCCGCATGTCGAAGAACCGCTATTTGTCCGTCCTGGCCTATTGCTACGTCTATTTCTTCCGCGGCACGCCGCTGCTGGTCCAGGTCTATCTCGTCTATTACGGCCTGGGCTCATTCCGGGTGCAGCTCGAATCCGTCGGGCTGTGGTGGTTCTTCCGCGACGCCTTCAATTGCGGTGTGTTTGCCTTCGCGCTCAACACCGCCGCCTACCAGGCCGAAATCCTGCGCGGCGCCATAGAAAGTGTTCCGAGAGGCCAATGGGAGGGCGCTGCTTCGCTCGGCCTGCACAAGCTGCAGACGCTGCGCAAGGTCATCCTGCCGCAGGCGTTTATCGTGGCGCTCCGGCCCTACGGCAATGAACTCGTCTTGATGATCAAGGCCTCCGCCATCGTTGCCATCATCACCGTCTATGATTTGATGGGCAACGCGAAGCTCGCCTACGCCAAGTCCTTCGACTTCCAGGCCTATGTCTGGGTCGCCATCGTCTATCTGGTGATGGTCGAGATCCTGCGACATGGCGTCGAATGGATCGAGCGGCGGATCACCATTCATCTGATCCGCTGAGCGGTCGGCTGTACCAGTCGATCGGCTCATGCGCGTCTTGACGAATGGCGCGTAGAGCCTAGAGCTTTCCAAGACAATTCCGTTCCGTCTGAAGGGCAAACTCATGGCATCTGTGGCATTTCTCGGTCTTGGCGTGATGGGCTATCCCATGGCCGGGCACCTCAGGAACAAAGGCGGCCACGACGTCACCGTCTACAACCGCACCGCGGCGAAGGCGGAACAATGGGTGGCCCAGCATGGCGGCAAGTCTGCCGCGACGCCGGCGGACGCCGCAGAGGGCCAGGATTTCGTCTTCTCCTGCGTCGGCAATGACGACGATCTGCGCTCGGTGACGACCGGGGCCGATGGCGCCTTCGCCGCGATGAAAAAAGACTCTGTCTTCATCGACAACACCACCGCTTCGGCCGAAGTGGCGCGCGAACTGGCCGACGCCGCTGAAAAGGCCGGCTTTTCCTTCCTCGATGCCCCGGTTTCCGGCGGCCAGGCGGGCGCTGAGAACGGCGTGCTGACGGTGATGGTCGGCGGCGAGCAGGCTGCCTTCGACAGGGCCAGGCCGGTCATCGACGCCTTTGCCCGCATGGTCGGGCTGATGGGGCCGTCGGGCGCCGGCCAGCTCACCAAGATGATCAATCAGATCACCATTGCCGGGCTGGTGCAGGGACTGGCCGAAGGCATCCACTTCGGCAAGAGGGCCGGGCTCGACATCGAGAAGGTCATCGAAGTCATCTCCAAGGGCGCTGCCGGGTCCTGGCAGATGGAGAACCGCCACAAGACGATGAATGCCGGTAAATATGATTTCGGCTTTGCCGTCGACTGGATGCGCAAGGATCTCGGCATCTGCCTCGATGAAGCCGACCGCAATGGCGCGAGACTGCCGGTGACCGCCCTTGTCGACCAGTTCTACAAGGATGTGCAGGCGATGGGCGGCAAGCGCTGGGACACCTCGTCCCTGCTGGCGCGCCTGGAAAAATAGGCGTTCGCAATGGCCGAGCTTTCGCCCCAATCGAGCGCCGACGAGATCGTCGCCCATTTGCGCTCGATCGGCTCGGAGGACAATCGCCGCGGTATGCTGCGCTACGGCATCAAGATCGAGCGCGCGCTCGGCATCTCGCATGGCATGCAGCGGCAGATCGCCAAAAAGATCAAGCGCAACCACGAGCGTGCTTTCGAGCTTTGGCAGACCGGCATCATGGAGGCGCAGTTCATCGCTTCCGTCACGGCCGACCCGAAGCGCTTCTCAGCCGCGGATGCACGACAATGGGCCGCGTCCTTCGATTCCTGGGACATCGTCGACGGCGTCTCCGATCTCTTCGTCGACACGGACGCCTGGAAGGAGCTGATTGAAGAGTTCGCGGCGGACGAGCGCGAGTTCGTTCGACGCACGGCCTTCGCCATGATGGCGTGGTCCGTCGTGCACCGGAAGCAGGAGCCGGTGGCGACTTTCCTCGGCTTCCTGCCGATCATCGAAGCGCATGCCACCGACAGCCGCAATTTCGTGAAGAAGGCGGTAAACTGGGCGCTTCGTTCGATCGGCAAGCGATCGTTGGAGATGCACGGCGCTGCCCTTGCCGTGGCCGAACGACTGGCCCAGTCGGCCGACAAGACGGCTCGCTGGATTGGCAAGGACGCTGTACGGGAACTCACCAATGCCAAGATCATCGAGCGGATCGCCGCCAGAAAAGGCTGACCTGGCCAACGTCCGGTTCACCGAGGTGACGCGGCAGACGCGCGCCGATTTCGAAGGCCTCTTCGAAGCGCAAGGCGTCCGAAGTATTGCTGGTGCATGGCCTGGCGGCCCCTGCCCGGCCGCCGCGAGCATGTTCAGCACGCCGAGTTGAAACGGGCCATGTTGGCGCTTGTCGAGGCCGGCACGCCGGTCGGAATCTTGGCCCAGATTGACGGCAAGACCGTCGGCTGGTGCTCGGTCGCGCCGCGCCAGACATATCGGAAGCTGACGTCGCAATAGGACGATGACGAGACCGGCATCTGGTCGATCGTCTGCTTCTATGTGCCAAGGGCGCTGCGCGGCGGCGGGCTGGCGGCAGCGCTGCTTGACGCTGCCATAGATCACGCCTTTGCCAAGGGCGCCGGCGTGATCGAGGCCTACCCGGTCGACGAGGCATCGCCGAGCTACCGTTTCATGGGGTTTCGCGACATGTTCATCGCTCGCGGGTTCCATGAGGTCGGCATGGCCGGCTCTCGCAGACATGTGATGCGGCTCGAGCGTTGACGCGATCGGCCGCGTCGTCTTTACTCCTGCACAAAGGAAGCGGCCGATGAGCAGTCCTCTCAAATCGACCTTGGCGCTTGCAGCCGCGTTGTTGGTGTTCACCGCTACCAACGCCTCAGGCCAAACCGCGCACATCTTCTGGAAAGATCTGCGTCCTGCGACGCAGGCGGTGGCCGAAGATGCCGGCCTGCCGATGATTGCGGCAAAACTGCCCGATCGTGGCGAGACATTGTCGCTCAACCTGCAGGACAAGACGGTACAATTAGCCGGCTATGCATTGCCGGTCGACCGTGATGGCGATCTCGTCTACCAGTTCCTGCTGGTGCCGTGGACAGGCGCTTGCAGCCACATGCCGACGCCGCCGCCCAACCAGATCGTGCTGGTGACGCCGGCTCGTCCCTACAAGATGTCGCAGGCCTATGAGTCGGTTGCCGTGACCGGCGCCTTGCGGCCCGGCTTGGAGAAGAGCCAGCTGTTCATTCTCGACGGCGTCAGCATCATCCAGTCCGGCTACACCGTACGCAAAGCCGATGTGGTGGCAGTCGACACGGTGCCGGACACGATCACGCTGCCGGTCAACTCGCCCTGGAGTTTCCTCAACAAAAAGAAAAACTAAGCGCCGCCTGCTTGTGCAGCGTCACCGCCCAGTCACGGACAACCGCGCTCAGGCCGCGTTGGCGCCGGATTCCTTGTCCAGCAGCATGTAGTCGAGCGGCATTTCGGTCGTGTACTTGATCTGCTCCATGGCGAAGGACGACGATACGTCGCGGATCTCGATCTTGGCGATCAGCCGCTTGTAGAAGGCGTCATAGGCGGCGATATCGGGCACCACGACGCGCAGGAGATAGTCGACGTCGCCGCTCATGCGGTAGAATTCGACAACTTCGGGAAATTCCTGGATGACTTCCGAGAAACGCCGCAGCCATTCATGGCTGTGCGAATTGGTGCGGATCGACACGAAGACGGTGACGCGCACATTGACCTTTTCGTGGTCGAGGATGGCGACGCGCCGCTTGATGACTCCCTCTTCCTCCAGCTTCTGGATGCGGCGCCAGCACGGCGTCGTCGACAGGCCGACTTTCTTGGCGACATCGGCAACCGCGAGCGTCGCGTCCTCCTGCAGGAGGCGGAGAATTTTTCTGTCGAGGCGATCCATTGAGGTGCTCCTGGTGCAGGCCGCGTTCCCTCGGGCGCGACGCGCTTTGGGAATAGATTGGCTATATTCCCTCTTATTTCGACCTTTCACAAGAAAGAAATTCTGCCGGATGGCACAAAAGCGAGTGATATGTTGCTTAAAGTCTAATCTATGCGATAGCGGATTTCCGATCTCAGAAACGGCAGCAAATCCATTTCAAACCATGGATTCTGCTTCAGCCATCCTGAGTTGCGCCATGACGGGTGTGGCAGCGGCAGCACTTTCGGGCTGGCCGGCGCATCCCAGATGGTGCGCCAGTCCTTCACGGTTTCGGTCAGCGACGGCCGGCGCGTGGCGCCCATATGCCAGGATTGCGCGTAGGAGCCGATTGTCAAAACGAGGTCGATCTGCGGCATCAGTGCTATCAGCGGCGCGCGCCAGGCCAGCGCGCATTCTCGGCGCGGCGGCAGGTCACCGCCCTTTGCGTCCTGGCCGGGGAAGCAAAAGCCCATCGGCACGATGGCGAATTTTTCCGTGTCGTAGAATTCCTCGCTGGTTACGCCCAGCCAGCTTCGCAAGCGGTGGCCGGACGCGTCGGTGAACGGCATACCCGACAAATGCACCTTTGTGCCTGGCGCCTGGCCGGCGAGCAGGATGCGGGCGCTGGATGATGGCAGCAGCACCGGGCGCGGCTCGTGCGGCAGCGGCCTGCCGACTGGAGTGTCGACGCAGATGCGGCAGGCGCGGACCTTTGCCGTCAGGCGTTCGAGTTCCGCCTCCATCAGGCGGAAGCGCTCGGGCGACTGGAGACGGCACTGTACCAGCGCAGCACGTTTGTGCACTCGTCCGGCACTTTGATGCGCGCCGGTTTCATGAAATCCATGGCGATCATGCCGGTGATATCGGCGATCGAATAGGCGTCGCCGGCGGCGAATTCGCAGTTTGCCAGTTCGGGGTCGAGCAGTTTCAGGAATTCAACCGCTTTCGCCTTGTTGGCCTCGCCCCATTCGGGGATCTGCGGAATTTCCCATTCCTTCATCGCCGGATGGATGTGGCGAAAAGCCTGGGCGACGCAGCTGAGCAGATTGAACTCCATGCGCCTTTGCCACATCTCGACCTTGGCCTTGCCGAGCGCGCCTTGCCCGAACAGCGCCGGTTCGGGATGCAGTTCCTCGAAATAGCGGCATATGGCGACGGATTCGGTGAGGATGGTACCGTCGTCGAGCTCGAGCACCGGCAGCCGCTGCAGCGGGTTGCGCGACCTGACCGGCTCCTGCTTGTGCCCCATCGCACCCATGTCGACCGGCACCAGCGGCACTGCGATGCCCTTTTCGGCGAGGAAAACCCGTACTCGCCGCGGGTTGGGGGCGCGGCCGCCGTCGAACAGTTTCATGCTTATCCTCCCGATCTGGTCCTTCAACTATAGTGCTCGTCACCAGAAGCGAAACATCTCTCGCAAGGCGTCACCGACCGAAGCCAGGGTGCCGTGCTTTCTTTCGAGCGGGCCGCCGTGGTGGCTTTCGCGCCAGTCATGCGGCTGATCGAACGTGCCGGCCCAGATGCCAACCTTGCCGGCGCGGGCAATGGCCTGCTCGGTGTCGAAATCGCCATAGGCAATTGCCCAGCCGGCCTCAACCTGGGCCCGGTTGAGATCCTTTCCACCGGCCTTGCAATCGCCGAGCAGGCGGCCGTAGCGGTCGCGCTGCCAGCCGCTGCAGGTCACCGGATTTCCTGATATCAGCCGCACCAGCGCCTGGCGCGCCAGCCTGCCGCAGGCGTAGTCTGCGCCATCCCTACGGCAGATCTGCTGGTATTCCGGAGCGTCGATGCCGCGCATGCGGATACGTTCGGTGCCAAGAGTGAGTGAATCGCCATCGTTGACGATCGCCACCCCTTGCGCCTTGCGCGTCTCGAAACGGTCGAGGCGTGCGGCGAGCAGGATCAGCAGGCCGAGCAGAATGACCGTCAGCGCGTAATCCAGCAGCTTGCGCCACAGGCTTCGCGGCGGCGGCGGATAGTATCGCCGGCGCGGCCTTGGCGACCACGAACGGCTCATATGGCAAACAGTCTCTTAATCATTCGAACGTAGCTTAACGAATTGAGATCGCTGCGCGCATAAATCGAAGTTTCCATGCCTCTGCTACGCTCGAACACAGCGGATAAATTCATTGTGGACCGCCGGAAACCGCACCGCAACAGCGATGTGGCGCGCGCGGTGCGCAAGACGCGCGACCGTCTTTCGCAGCAGGTTGGCAATCTCGACTTCGACCGTGAACTGCTGAAGCTGCATGCCGGGACCATGGTGCGCGGCGCAGCCGTCATCCCACTGCTGGTGTTGGCGGTCGCGGCGGCCGGGCTGCTGGCCGGTGTGGACAAACAGATCAGCGTCTGGGCGCTGTTCACCCTGATCTGCTATTCGATCGTCGCCTTCATGGCGCGCCGCGTCGAGCGCACCGAAGCCGCCGAGCTCAATCCTGTTCACACCCGCAGGGATTTCCTGATCGGACATTCGCTGTGCGGCCTCGGCTGGGCGTGGTTCGCATGGCTCGGCTGCGCCACCTGCCAGATCGACCAGTTCCAGGCCGCCAAGGCGGTGGTGCTGCTGCTGGCCATGGCGGCGACCGCTATCATGGCGTCGTCCTTGCGCGGCTCTCTGCTTGCCACCTTCGTCGTTCCGGTGGCGGTCTATGCCTATGCTGAAACGAAATTTTGGGTGCCGGTCGGGACGATCATGGTCGCCCTGCTGGTCGCGGCATTGCCGTTCTTTGCCTATATCGCGCGCCATCTCAACCGCTCGTCGCTGATACTTCTGTCCTTTCGCTCCGAAAAGGATGCGCTGCTCGCCGAGGTGGAGACCGCGAAATCGATGTCGGACGAAGCTCGTCGGCGGGCCGAAGACGCCAATCTGGCGAAGTCGCGCTTCCTTGCTTCTATGAGCCATGAGCTCAGGACGCCCCTCAACGCCATTCTCGGTTTTTCCGAGGTGATGGCCAATGAGGTGCTCGGGCCGATGAGCAACCCGACCTATCGCGACTACGCCCGCGACGTGCACGATTCCGGCCAGCATCTGCTCGACCTGATCAACGAAATCCTCGATCTGTCTCGCATCGAGGCCGGCCGCTATCAGCTCAACGAAGAGCCGGTGGTGCTGCTCAACATCGCCGAAGATTGCTGCCACATGATGGAATTGAAGGCGCGCAACAAGGACATCCGCATCGTCCAGGATTTCGAAAGTGCCCTGCCGCGGCTGTTCGCCGACGAGCGCGCGGTGCGGCAGATCACGCTCAACCTCCTGTCCAACGCCATCAAATTCACCGCCACCGGCGGCGAAGTTCGCGTGCGCGTCGGCTGGACGGCGGGCGGCGGCCAGTACATTTCGGTCAAGGACAATGGGCCGGGCATACCGGAAGACGAAATCCCGATCGTGCTGTCCGCCTTCGGCCAGGGCTCGATCGCCATCAAGAGCGCCGAGCAGGGCACCGGGCTCGGACTGCCGATTGTGCAGGGCCTGCTCGCCATGCATGGCGGCGAATTCGAACTTCAGTCGAAATTGCGCGAAGGCACCGAGGCAATCGCCATCTTCCCGCTCGCCCGAGTGATGGAGGAACTGCCGGCGCTGCCAACCAAGACCGTGGCGGCGGCCCGCCGACGTTGACAGCTTGTTCTAGGCTTTGACCGCCGCCGCCATGCCCGAACTGGTAAGCGCCGCCGCCTTGACCAGACCGGCGGCAAGGGCGGCCCCTGCCCCTTCGCCGTGGCTGATGCCGAGATCGAACAGCGGCCTGAGGCCGAGCCGCTCGGCGGCAAGCCTTTGGCCGGGCTCCGGCGACAGACTGGCCAGCAGGCAATGGTCAAGCGCACCTGGGTTGGCGGCATGCAGCACGGCAGCGGCGGCGGTCGCGGCGAAGCCGTCGAGCAGCACCGGGATTTTTTGCATCCGGGCGGCGAGGATGGCGCCGGCAATGGCCGCAAACTCGCGGCCGCCGACCCGGCGCAGTGCTTCCAACGGGTCCTTCAGAGCCGCACCATGGAAGGCGACGGCTGCATCGACTACATCAGCCTTGCGCGCCTGCATGGCCGCGTCGGCACCGGAGCCGGGGCCGACCCAGTCGGCGCCGCTGCCGCCGAACAGGGCCGCGCACAAGGCCGCCGCAACGGTGGAGTTGCCGACGCCGAGATCGCCGAGGCAAATCAGATCGGCGCCACCGGCGATGGCTTCCATCCCGAAGGCCATGGTGGCGGCGCAGCCGCGTTCGTCGAGGGCGGCGTCCTCGGTGATGTCGGCGGTCGCAATGTGCAGCGCCAGATCGAACACCTTGAGGCCAAGATTGTTGGCGACGCAGATCTGGTTGATTGCCGCACCGCCGGCGGCGCACAGCTCAACGGCGTTTGCGGTCGCAGCGACAGGGCGCGGCGAGATGCCGTGGCGGGTCACGCCATGGTTGCCGGCGAAGATCGCCACCAGGGGCCGGTTCACCGCCGGCGGCGCGCGCCCGCTCCAGGCAGCAAGCCAGGCGGCGATGTCCTCGATGCGGCCAAGCGAGGCTTTCGGCTTGTCGGCCTTGGGAAACAGGGGGGGGCCCCGGTTTTACGCGCCGGTGTGGGGCGGGGGGCGGGGGGCCCGCCGCTTGGGAAAAAGCTGGGTGGGCCGCGCGGAGGGGAGGGGCGTGCGGGTGAGACCC